>CAIULK010000022.1 GCA_903899885.1 uncultured Rhodospirillaceae bacterium | reverse complement strand
CGCCCTGCGCGACATCATCGCCATCCTGGGGATGGACGAACTGTCGCCCGAGGACAAGAAAACCGTGGCCCGCGCCCGCAAGATCCAGCGCTTCCTCAGCCAGCCGTTTTTCGTCGCCGAGGGCTTTACCGGCCAAGCCGGGGCCTATGTGCCGCTTGCCGAAACCATCCGCGGCTTCAAGGGCATCGTCGAGGGCCGCTATGACGATCTGCCGGAACAGGCCTTCTACATGGTCGGCGGAGTCGATGAAGCGGTCGGCAAGGCCAAGACGCTTTAGAGAGAGGGGAACGGTCGTGGCTCTTACGGTTCACGTCGATCTGGTCAGCGCCGAACGGACCATCCATTCCGGTCCGGCCGAGATGGTCTTCGCCCCCTCGATGATGGGCGAGGTCGGCATTCTGCCCCTGCATGCGCCGATGCTGGCGGTGATGCGGGCGGGCGAGGTCCGCCTTCGCGAACCCGGTGGCGAGCAACGCTCTTTCTTCGTCTCGGGCGGTATCCTCGAGGTTCAGCCCAGCGGGGTGACCTTGCTGTGCGATACCGTTCTGCGGGCCGAGGACATCGACGAAAAGGAAGCCGCCGCCGCCCGCGATCTGGCCGAACGCGCCCTTAAGGGCGAGCGGGTCCGTCTGGACCCGGCCCACGCCCACGCGCTGCTGGCCGAGGCGCAGGCGAAACTGCGGGTGGTGCGTATCGCGACGTTAAGGAGTGAGACCAACTCTAGACCTTGAAGCGTTCCACCTCGTGCCGGGTTTGATCGGCCAGTTGGGCCAGTTCGACCATGGTGGCGGTAACTTCCTCCGATGCCGCCGCGTTGGATTCGCCGATATGCTGAAGCTGATCGATATTGGCGCGGATTTCCTCGACCGAGGCCGATTGCTGCTCGACGGCCGCCGCGATGGCGTTGCTCATCCGTTCACTTTCGGCGACCCCGCTGGCGATTTTCTCGATACTGGCGCCGACGACTCCGGCGACCGCGACCCCCTTGGCGGTTTCCGACCCGGCCTTATCGACCAGCACATTGATTTCGGAAACCGAACGGCCGGAATGCTCGGCCAGCTTGCCGACTTCCTCGGCGACCACCGCGAAGCCCTTGCCCGCGTCCCCGGCGCGTGCCGCCTCGATCGCCGCGTTCAGGGACAGCATGTTGGTTTGGGTGGCGATCTGACCGATGACATCGGTGATCTTGGTGATTTCCTTGGCGCTGGCGGCGATGGCGTTGACCGTCTCGACCATCTGGACGATCTGCCCCCGCCCGTCGTTGACCAGGGCCGCCGCCTCCTTGGCGTGGGTGCTGGAGCGCTGGGCGCTGGCCGAGACTTCCTCGACCGCGCTAGCGGTTTGCGAAATACCGACCGCGATTTGCTTCATGGCGTTCATCTGGCTTTGCGAGCCATCGGAAATTTGGCTGATCGCGCCGCTGGCCTCGCCGGTGGCGACCGCCATGTGCCGGATATTGCCGGTGATCGTGCGCAGCGCCGCCGACAGCGCGTCGAGCGACCGGTTGACGTTGTCGCGGACCCGCGCCAGCGTGCCCTTGGCGTTCACGTTCACCCGGCCGGTCATGTCGCCCGCCGCGACCCGCGCCATGACGTCGTCGATCGCATGGAAGCTGTCGTTCAAGGTGCCCATCAGCGACCGCAGCCGCAGCGCGATCCGCCCGATTTCGTCATCCGAGCGGCATTCGACCACAAGCGAAAAGTCGCCGCTGTCTTCGATGCGCGCCAAGGTCTCGGCCAATTCGGCCAGCGGTTTGGCGACGCTGTCGCGGGCGACCTTGATGGCCAGCGCCGCCGACACCGAAATGCCCACCCCGGCCGCCACCAGGATCAGCAGCTTGATTTGCGAGGAAAAGGATTCGAGATCGGCGCGCAGTTCCGCGATGTCGCGGCTGTTGATTCCGGCCAGCTCGGCTACCTTCCTTCCGAAGGCCTGACGGTTCGAGCGATTGGCGTCGTTGTCGCCGTATTCACGCGCGGCCGGACCGCCACCCTCGAGCCCCAAGCGGACCAACTCGCGGCGGTATGTGACGAATTGATGGCCTTCGCGCTCCACCTCGGCGAAGGCGGCTTCCTGGCGCGGCGGAATCAGTGGTTTCCATTGAGCGATGTCCTGCTCGACCGCTTGTAGGGTGACCAGCAGCGGCGTTCCGAACTTCTTCGCCTCGTCCAACGACCGGGCCATGTAGACCCCGCGCGAATCCATCACCGCCGACAGGATGTCGGCATTCATCTTGTCGCCGATCGATTCGCGCTGGGCGGCGCGGGTCATCGCGGTGACCTTATCTTCGTAATGGCTGAGGGCCCATTGACCCATTCCGGTGATGGCGACGGCGGCCAGCGTCAGCAGCCCGACCACGCCATAGATTTTGCCTCTGATATTCATGTCCGCGCCGTCCCCGTCCGCCCAAGAGTGCCGTGGATATATGACTAGGGTATGGGCCTGAGCGCTAGAGTCAATCGCCGTTTTCGCGGCCGGTCGATGCGGAAATGGGAATGCGCCCTTTTACCTCCGGGCGGCGCAGGCTACACTGCGCCCATCCTTGGCGGCGGGGTTGCGTTCGTATGATCCCGATCACCCGCTCCATCGCGCTGGACGAACGCGAGATCGAGGAAAGCTTCGTGCGCGCCTCGGGGCCGGGCGGCCAGAACGTCAACAAACTATCGACGGCGGTGCAATTGCGCTTCGACGTCCGCCACTCGCCCTCGCTGCCGGACCATGTGCGCCACCGGCTGGAGCGCCTCGCCGGGAACCGCCTGACCAAGGACGGCGTTCTGGTGCTGATCGCCCAAACCCACCGCACCCAGGATCGCAACCGTCAAGATGCGTTGGAACGTCTAATCGCGATGATCCGCGAAGCGGCGGCGCCACCCCCGCCCAAACGCCGCGCCACCCGCCCAACCTTGGGATCGAAGGAACGCCGCCTGGAAGGAAAGGTCCGCCGCGCGGCGATCAAAAGCGGCCGGCGGACCCGGCCGGATCACGAGTGAGAGACGACAAACCTTGCCCTAGGTTCTGTTGACAATAATGGTTCCCAAAGTTCCACATTCGTGATTCAAGATTCCGGCTGGGATAGGAGGCCGGCGATGGATGGCACGACGGGAACTTCGGGATGATCAATGGGAACGAATAGCGGGCCT
>CAIULK010000021.1 GCA_903899885.1 uncultured Rhodospirillaceae bacterium | reverse complement strand
TCTCCGCCGGATCGGGGCACGAACAATCGCCGATCTATGGAAGGCCGTGGGGAGCATCTGCGATCTCTACACGCCAGAGGAATGCCGGAACTACCTCAGGCATGCAGGGTATGTTGCAAATTAAACGCACGACGCTCTAAGCATGTCCGTGCGTGATTTCTGCTACGCTGTCAAAACGAATCGCATCTTTACGGATTTGGAGCGAGCGTACTTCGCCGCGATGGGGCGAACTGCGATCCCCGCCGAACAGGCCTCATGGGTCGGTAGCCTGCCTCGACTAAGCGGTGCGATTGAACTTGCCGAGCTTCCAGAGGGTGTTAACATTGGGTTAGAAGTAAAAATACCATATTACAGCGAGCGCATCGACGCTGTTATTTATGGAACAGACCAGCAAAATCGGATGTTCGTCGTACTTATTGAGTTAAAGCAGTGGTCTGATGTTGGTTTAGCTGATGACGGTCTGCTAAATGTCCGGATGCGGAGCGGGCTAGTTTCTGTCGTCCATCCGAGTCTCCAAGTTGATGGGTACCGACGTCACTTGACCAATTTTGTAAGGGCTTTTCACAACGAGCCAAAGGTGCAGGTTGCGTGTTGCGTCTACGCCCACAATTACCCGCACCGCGAGGGGCCTCTCTTTGATCCACAGCACTCTGAGGCTATCGCGCGTGCGCCGGTGTTTTGTGCAGTGGACGCGGAGCATTTGTCTGAATTCTTGAAGGCGCGGGTCGGAAAAGGCAGTGGGGTTGATGTTCTCAACAGGGTTCGGCGCGAAGGCTTTGCGCCATCGAAACTTCTTATTGATTGCGCTGCTGACCTGATCCGGCGCCAAGACGTTTTTACTATGCTTGATGAGCAAATTCCGGCGCAACGGAGCATTGTTCGTGCGCTAGGAGAAGCCATTCGAGCCAAACGAAAATCAATAATTCTTGTTGAAGGGGGGCCTGGAACGGGCAAATCCGTTATTGCGCTGGATGCGCTAGGCCATGCCCTTCAGAAAAGCCAATGCGCTTTCCTGGTCTCAGGCTCGGCAGCCTTTACGCATGGAATGCGGCGGATTCTCGGGTCTGATCTCGATTCGCTGGTTCGGTTCACTGATTATTTTTGGCAGCATTCAGAGAACTCCGTTGATGTTATGATTGTGGACGAAGCCCATCGGATTCGAGGCAAGTCCGTACCCAAGGTCGTCGCCGCTCGTAGACCAACTATTTCTCAACTTGAAGAACTAGTTCGCGCTTCGAAGGTCTTAGTTTTGTTTATGGACACGAACCAGATCATCGAGCCCGATGAAAGTGGTGATCCGGAACAAGTGGCGACACTTGCGACGCGCCTCGGGGCTAGGTTCTCGCGGCATTCGCTTCGAGCTCAGTTTAGGTGCGATGGATCGGATGAATATCTCAGGTGGGTAGACAATATTTTCAACCTCAACACCATCGAATACTCCTATCCGCTCAAAATCCCTGAAGCGTTTGACTTCGATGTTGTGGACTCTCCTCACGAGGTTTTGGCGTGGGTGCGAGGTAAGAATAGCAAGGAGCCGAATTCCGCTAGGCTTACCGCAGGATGGTGTTGGCCGTGGTCCGATCCACGAGCCGATGGCACTCTTGTCGATGATATTGTGATTGGAGATTTTTCATTCCCATGGGAACTAAAGAATGGCAAAAAGAGCAAGTTAGGCATCCCGGAAGCTAAGTACTGGGCGGTTGACCCTGCGGGCGCCGAACAAGCGGGAACTGTCTACAGCGTCCAAGGTTTTGAGTTTCGCCACGTAGGTATTTTGATGGGGGCGGATTTAGTAAATCGAGGTGGACAATGGGTGGCTGGCCCAAGAGCGAATTATCGGAAAACGATCCGTGCAAAGTCGCCTGAGGTGGCGTCCGTCTACCTTCGCCGTATTTATCGTGCACTGTTTACGAGGCCACTCCGCAGTGTGCGGGTCTACAGCGTCGATGAAGAAACCAGAGAGTTTTTGCATTTAAGCGTGTCACGGGAAGTCGAGAGATTATCTATACCACGTCCGATTTACGCTGCTTCCGATCTTCCTATGCCTGACTGAACAACCGGCAAGGGCTCTGCCGACTGGGGGACGTCACACGAACAGAAGCCCTTCTGGCCGTGCCGTCTCATAGACGTTCGGGCACTTGCCGTCACAGTGAACAGAATGACACCGGCTTGAAGAAAAGCATCTTCGTTACGGCATCCTGAAATGATTGGAATCCTCCCCTTGAGGGGAGGGTAAATTTCAGTTTACGACTTGTCACAGCTTTTGCGGGTTGATAGGTCGCTCAGGTCTTTCAAGCGGCTTGTGCCGGACAGTTCGGCGGCATCGCCCTCCATGACATTGCCAATACCGAAGTCACCAAGTGCGCCAAGGACTTGGGCGCCGTTGGTATTCTTCCGGGTGGTCCGAACGTCAGAGAGGAATTCGTTTGCCTTTGCAATCTCGATCTTGATCTCTCGACATGCCAGCCCCTGCTTTTCCGCTTCTGATAGTGGTGTCAGCCGTCCAAACCGCTGCGTCGCACATGACGCGACCAATGCGCAGTAGGCAATAGTCATTACTTTCCGCATCCTAGTGCCCCCATTTATTCACCTAAGAGGCACAACCTTAATCCGGGAAATGCTGTGTGGCAATGTCGCTTGATCGCCTCCCGTCATCGGCTTGGATATGCTCAGACGAACAGGAACCCTTCCGGTCGGCTGGTCTCATAGACGTTCGGCCCGCCATCGCCGTCCTTCGCAAGGGCCTGGGCGATTGCGCAGGCCACAGCGCCGTCAATGCGGTCGCGCGCTTTGCCTTTGCTGAACAGGCGGTTGCCGGCCCGGTCGGTCTCGACTTGGATATTATCGAAGCACCAGCGCAAGACGGGGTGCCCGCCGTGCAGGAACTGCCGGCCGATGATGGCGCGCTCAAGCTCTTTGATGGCCGGCGCCATGGTCACCCATCCCTGGCGCACCTCGACGGCGGGATAGCCTTCCTCGGTCAGGGTGTTGAGGGTGGACCGGGCAAGGTGGGGATCAATGCCGATGCCGCGCACGTCGAAGCGGTCGGATAGGTCGCGGATGCAGTCTTCAACCGCCCGAAAATCCACCACGTTTCCAGGGGTCGGCTCAATGTGGCCTTCGTCTGCCCACCGGACATAGGGCACGCCATCACGATCCTGCCGGCCTCGCAGGTTGTCGGCGGGGCAGAAAAAGTGCGGCAGCACCGCATAGCCGTCTCCCACCTTCCAGGCAGCAACCACCACCGTCAGGTCGGAATTGCTGGACAGGTCCACCCCAAGCCAGCACGGGGAACCGGCCAGGGCATCGAGGTCGAGCGGCGCCTTGCCGGCGTCGTACACGCCCATATCAACGAACGGATCAACGCTATGGTCGAGCCAGACGTTGAGGTGAAGCTGTCGGAAGGATTCGCGATCACCGGGGCGGTTCTCTGCCTCCCTGGCAAGCTGGCGCAAGCCCTCGATATCGGGGAAGCCTTGGGAAAGGCCGGGGTTGGCGCGGAACCACACCGACTCGTCCCGCCAATCGGCATCGGCAGCCGTCTCGAACAACACCGGCAGCGTACCAGGGTCGTCAATCTCGCCACGGGCGACGCGGCGGGCATAATCCACAATGTCATGGGCGACGTTCTCTTGCCCTCTGCCGGCCGTGGTGATGACCACCGACAGGGAACCGGGCACCTTCACCAACCCCGTGCGGATCACGTCCCACAGGTCGCGCTTCGGCCAAGCGTGAAGTTCATCCACAAGGGCGAACGTGGGCGTGGTGCCATGGCTTCGGGCGGCATCACACGAAATGGCGCGAAGCTGGCAACCGGATTTCGGGTGTTCGATCCTGTGACGGTAATCAATGAACCGCAGCACCTTTTCAATGCGCGGGTCTTGTCGGCAGATGCCGGCCGCTTCCTCGAAGCCGATGCGGGCTTGCTCACGATCCGACGCGGCAAACAGCGCCAGCCCACCGGGCACCCGCTCCGGGCCGATGGAATGCAGCAGGCCGAGGCCGGCGCCCAAGCTGGTCTTGCGCCCGCCACGGGGTAGCAGCATGACGACACTGCGGACGATCCGCCGGCCGTCAGGATGGCACGGGCCATAGATGCGCCGCACAATGCGTTCCTGCCAGTCGGTCAGGTCGAATGCCCTCTTCGGCAGCCGGCTTTTCGGGTGACGCAGGCGACGCAGGAAGCTGACGGCACGCTCGCCATAGCCCAGAGGGTCCGGGATGTCCGAACCGTCAAAAATCCAATCGGGGTAGGTGGTCGCCATCGTTACAGGTCCAGGTCGGCCAGGTCGTTGCCGTCGCCTTCCGTAGCAGCGGCTTTGTTCCGGCTGGCGGGCGTCAAGCCCAGTTCAGCGGCGAGGCGGCGGCATTCGGTCAGGGCCTGGAACATCGTCTGAAAGGCAGGGTGGCGCTTTTGGTCGCCCTTCTCGTTCGTCACCATGTCGCCCTCGGCCGCAATCGTTCCCTGCATCCGCCGCACGGTGCCGGCGGCAAGGCAGTACGCTTCCAACATCGGGAGGTCTTCACGGGTAATGGTCTTGCGGTTCCGCAGGCCCGGAACCACGCGGCGCCACTCGGCTTTGCCCTCGGACGGAAGCCATGACGGGGCCGGCGGAAGGCGCGACAGCCCACCCTCGATTGCCTTCAGTTCCGGCTTCCGTCCGCGCATTTCAAAGCCCCTATGCGTATTTGCTCAATTCTTGCCCATCGGGAGGAAGCCCCCCAACCGGTCGCCAAGCCCCATGCCTTGAGGATTTGACCGGCTTACCCCCTCGCGCTCCATCGGCTGCCCTCCCGTGCCGATTTCCGCCCATGGCAGACGGTGCAGAGAAGTTGCAGGTTGCTCGGGTCGTCGCTTCCCCCACGCGCGCGAGGCACCTTATGGTCAACGTGGCTGGCGTGGGGGGCGCCGCACTCTTCGCAGATGCCGGCGCGGCTGGCGCGGTAGGTGTCGGCGATGCGGCGCCATGTGCCCGAATGATAGAAGGCGTTGTGCGTCGGTTTGCGGTAGGCGGCGGCACACAGCGGGCAGCCCTTGCCGGTGAAGGGCGGGTGTCCGGTGACGTGGCAGAGACGGGGCGGGGCGTAGGGCATGGCATCACCCGCGAATCTGAACTTCGATCCGGGCCAGTTCCCCCCGGACATAGAAGGGATTGGCGGACTGGACGGCGGTAGTCTTGCCTTGGCGGATGATCTTGTCGCCAACCCTCGGCACCCGCACGTCGCCGGCCGTGTTCGGCGCCTGCCCGCCGGGCCATTGCGCCCGGTCAAGGCCCGATGGCGAGAGGATGACCAGAGAATCACCCTGCACGATGCCGCTGCCCGATATCAGTTCCGATGCCTTATAGCCGCGCACCAAGGCCGACAGGATCACGTCATAATTGACCTGGGGCGTGGTGCCGGTGGTGCGGCGAAGGGTGACCGTTTCTCCGGTTCGGGCGATGGCGCGGTCAAGGGCGGCAACCTCGGGGATCATCGGACGGAAGCCCGAACCGACACCACGGCGGCGGAATAGGTGCCGGTGGTGATGATCTTGGCGCGGAGACGGTCGCCCAACACGCCATCAATCACCGTGTCGTCGGCAAGGGTGCCATCGGTCGGGACGGCGGGCGTTCCCTTGGGCGTCAGGCCGGACAGGTTGACCACCTTGACGGCGCCGGTGGTGGTGAAGGCCAGACAGGCGATGTCAATCCAGGTGGTGCCTTGATCCAAGCTCGTCTGGACGTAGACCTTGGCCGTGGTGCCGCCGGTGCCCATGGCAAGCCGGGCCTGGATGCTGGCGGCTGTCATGCCGTCCAATGCCACAATGGGCGTCTGTGCCTCGTTGATGGCCGTGGTAAGCGCGCGGTCACCGAGATTGTAGAGGCCGGGATTCAGCATGGCGGTTCACCCAATCGGGACGTTGCGGAAGGGCACAAGCAAGCCCTCGACTTCCGGCGGCAAGCCACCGTCGCCGGGGGTGCCGAAGAAATATTCGGTGCGAAGCACGCCGGGGGTTTCCTCGACTTTCACGAAGCTGTCGCGCCCACGGGCACGATAGGCGGCGGACGCCAGAAGGATTGCGGCGCGCTCGATTTCGCTCGGCAGCGTGCGGCCTTGTTCACCCGGCAACAGGTAGCCGGCGGCATAGACCACGGTGATTTTCGGGGCCGTCCATTGCCGCCGGTTGTCGGCACCGTCGAGGCGGTAGACCAGGCCGTTGTCAAGATCGGCTTCCCAATCGGCTTCGGTCAGGGCCGGGTCGCTGCCCTCGGCAATGCTGGTGATCGACGCCAGCCATGTGCGCTTGATATCGGTGATCGGTTCGCCGTCATGGCCGGGGAAGACATAGGGGCCGATTGACCTTCCTGCCGCCGCTGCTTCGTCCGTCGCGGCGGCAAGGATTATCGCGACGCGCTCCAGGAGCAACCAGCGAAGGCCAATAGCGCGGTGCGCGTCATGCGAACCCTGCTCGGATTCGGGGTGAGCCGCGAAATGCTGCCGACCAATCCCGCCTCTGGTGTCAAGGCGTTGAAAACGGATGGCGATGGATGGGCGCCCTGGACTGAGTCTGCCCTCGCGCAGTTTGGTGGGGCCGACGCGCAGAAATCGGCGAAGGGGGTGTCCCGCACCGCCTTCTTCCTGGCCCTCTACACCGGGCAGAGGCGGGCAGATGTCCTGGGCATGAAATGGAACGACATCGTCAACGGCGGCATCAACGTAAAGCAGGACAAGACCGGCGCCGAATTGTGGATTCCGCTTCACCCGGCCTTGAAGGCCGAACTGGACCGCGCCCGCCGAGAGATCGACGAACGGGTTGAGCGTCGGCTGAAGAAGGGGCGGCCGACGGCTATCGGCCTCAGCATCATTCAGCGGGCCGCTGGCGCACCGCTCACGGACGACGGCTTCGGCTCGATCTGGAACCGCGAGCAGCACAGGACGGAATGCACATATCCGTTCCACGGGCTGCGCAAGAACGCCACCGCGCGCCTGTTCGAAGCGGGCTGCACGCCCCAACAGGTTCAGGCCATTACGGGGCATGAAACTCTGGAAATGGTCCAGCACTACGGCAAGAGCGCGAACCAGAAGCGGCTTGCCAAGCAGGCGATGGATAAGCTCACCGCTGGTTGTGCGGGGGATGGAGAGTGAACGGGCTGGCCCCATTCACTGACTAACCTGGGCTGGGAAAGTGACTAACCGCCGGAGTTCCGGCCTTGTTCCGTATCCGGAAACCCAGCATTTCCGCCGAAAAAGTTGGTCGGGGCGAGAGGATTCGAACCTCCGGCATCCAGCTCCCAAAGCTGGCGCTCTACCAGGCTGAGCTACGCCCCGTGCGCCGGAAGCTAGGGTGATTTGCCGCCGTTTGCAACCTGGAACAATGGGTGGACCACGCGGTCGCCGATATGAAGGCCCAGACGATGGGCCGTGCCGCCGTTGATCTCCAACACGGCGCGAACCGGCGACGGTGATCCGATGATAGCAAGCGATTCCGGAGCGGTGCGTTCGGCGATCCCCGTGATGCGTCCGTCCGCCGCGATGAATAGCATGTCGAGCGGGATCAGCGTGTTCTTCATCCACATCGAGACCGTTTGAACGCGCCCAAAGTCGAACAGCATGCCGCCATTCTGAGCCAGGGATGTGCGGTACATCAGCCCCTGTTCCATCTGCGCCGTGGTCGTTGCCATTTCGACCGAAAAATGGCTGCTCGTCCCAGCGGCGGTAAAGATCTCAAGGTTCTCCGGGGACGCCGCCGTGAGCGCCAGTGGCGCCATCCCGGTGAAAAACGCAATCAGCACGATAATCCGGCGAAAGGACGTCATCCCTACCCCCTCAGGCACCCAAGTGACTCTGGGGATGATGAAGGGCTAAAATGAAGAAAAAACACCACCGGAATATTATCCTAACGCAAAGGAGCCGCTCTTGAGCCAGCCCCAAGAATGCGCTCCTCAATTATTGGGCGGCATTGGTGTGGGGGGTAGCCGAACCCCGCCCACCGGCTGCATGCGCGCATTGCGATTAAAATTGAAACAAAATTTAATGCACATGCGCGAGGCGTTTAATCCGTCTATTTAACATTTTGATTGGCTGATATTCCTGTTTAATCCACTGAAAGAATTGGATATAGTTACTGCACCTGATGAGGTCTTGGTTTTACCGGATCACGTCGGAAACAGCTGCCGGGGGGCCATCCCGCCCATCCCCAACCCCCCTGCAGGGGAAACGCCGCCCTTCGAGGCGGCGTTTTCTTTTCGTGTTTCCCGCAATATGCATTATGGTACTGAACGGTTCAGTTCAGTGAGGCGATGATGACGGACAGCGACGCTGCCGCTTTGCGAAAGCAACGGTTCAAACGGTTCGGCGCGGTGCTGGGTGTCGTGGCCGTGATCGCGGGCGGGGTTACCCTGTACGGCCGGGGGAGCGAATCGACCGACGATGCCGCGATCGACGCCACGGTGGCGCTGATCGCCCCCCAGGTGGCCGGCCGCGTGCTGGCGGTCCACTTCAACGATAACGATAAGGTCGAGGCCGGGCAGGTCTTGGTTGAACTGGACCCGGCCGATTATCAGACCCAATACGATGCCGCCAAGGCCAACCGCGATTCGGCGCTGGCCAAGCGCGATGCCGCCGCCGCGGCACTGGCGTTGACGCGGGTGACCGCCGGGGCCGACTATACCCGGGCGCAAGCCGGGTTGGAGGAAGCGCAGCGGACGGCCGAGGCCTCGATCGCCGAAGCCGAACGGGCGGATGCCGATGTCGTGCGCTACCGCGAATTGTTCGCGGGCCACAACGCCTCGCGCCAACGCCTTGATCAAGCGGTGGCCGATTCTCGCGCCGGAGACGCGCGCCGCCGGGCCGCCCAGGCGGCCATCGCCCAGGCCCGCTCGCGGCTCGAGGCCGCCTCGACCTCGCGCGAGCAGGTTGCGGTGAAGGAGGCCGATTTTGCCCTGGCCGAAGCCGGGGTTGCCCAGGCCGATTCGCTGCTGAGGATGACCGCGTTGAATCTGTCCTACACCAAGATCGTCGCCCCGGCGGCGGGCCGGGCCGGACGCCGGGCGGTGTCGGTCGGCGATGTGGTCGCCAAGGGGCAGCCCTTGACTCAACTGGTGGTCGGACCGTTGTGGGTGACTGCCAATTTCAAGGAAAGCCAGCTCACCCGCATGCGGGCAGGGCAACCGGCGACGGTTTCGGTCGATGCCTATCCGGGGCGAACCTGGACTGGCCATGTCGAAAGCGTGCAACCGGCGACGGGCGCGCGGTTCAGCCTGTTGCCGCCTGAGAACGCCACCGGCAATTTTGTTAAGATCGTGCAACGGGTGCCGGTCAAGATCGCATTGGACCCGGTGGGCGAGGATATGCCGGAACTGAGCCTAGGAATGTCGGCGGTGCCCGAGGTCCGCGTGCGATGACGGCCCGCAACCCCTGGCTGATCGCGCCGGTGGTGGCTTTGGCGGCGTTCATGGAGGTGCTCGACATCTCGATCGCCAACGTCTCGCTGCGTCACATCGCGGGCGATCTGTCGGCGGGCCAGGATGAGGCAACCTGGGTGTTGACCTCGTATCTGGTGACCAACGCGATCATCTTGCCCGCCAGCGGCTGGTTTTCGGCGATGATGGGGCGCAAGC
The DNA here is from genome assembly GCA_903899885.1 of uncultured Rhodospirillaceae bacterium. GTDB lineage: Bacteria > Pseudomonadota > Alphaproteobacteria > Rhodospirillales > Magnetospirillaceae > CAIULK01. The sequence goes on along the minus strand of CAIULK010000021.1, from coordinate 6,758 downwards.
GCTTCTTCATGGCCTGCATCGTCGGCTTCGCCGCCAGTTCGATGCTGTGCGGGTTGGCCACCAGCCTGCCGATGCTGATCGTCTTCCGCTCGATCCAGGGGCTGACCGGCGGCGGCTTGCAGCCGTCGTCGCAGGCGATCCTGGCCGATGCCTTTCCGCCCGCCCAACGCGGCATGGCCTTCGCTCTGTACGGGATGAGCGTCGTGTTTGCCCCGGCGATCGGCCCCACCTTGGGGGGCTGGATCACCGATACCGCCTCGTGGCGCTGGGTGTTCCTGATCAATGTGCCGGTGGGGATGGTGTTGATTCCCCTGGTCAAGGCGATGATTCACGACCCGCCCCAAACCGTGCCGCGGCCGGGCAAGATCGACCTGATCGGTTTCGGCCTTCTGGCGGTGGGCTTGGGTTGTTTGCAGATCCTGCTCGACAAGGGTCAGCAGAACGATTGGTTCGGATCGAACTTCATCCTCGCCTTGGGGGTGGTCTCGGCGGTGATGCTGATCGCCTTCGTGATTTGGGAGTTGGGGGAAGAGCATCCGGTGGTCAATCTCCGCCTGCTGACCAACCGCAATTTCGCGACCGCCAATCTGTTGATGTTCGTGCTGGGGGTGGTTCTCTACGGCACCACGGCGCTGCTGCCGCTGCTGGTGCAATCACTGTTCGGCTATACCGCCACCCTGGCCGGGATGGTGATGACGCCGGGCGGCTTCATCATCATGTTCATCATGCCGATCATCGGGAAAATGGTCGGCAAGGTCGATCCCAGGCGGATCATCGTGGCCGGGCTGATCATCTGCGCGATCGCCAGCCAGATGATGGCCGGTTTCACGCCGACCAGCGATTTCTGGCAATTCATGATCACCCGGGTGGTGCAGGGGTCCGGTTTGGCGCTTCTGTTCATTCCGATCAATACCATCTCGTTCGTTGGTTTGCTGCGGGAACAGACCAATCAAGCCTCGGCCTTGATCAACCTGTCGCGCAATCTGGGCGGCAGCTTCGGGATTTCCGGGGTGATGACCTATCTCGACCGCTTCGCGCAGGGCCACCGCACCCAGTTGGTGGCGGGGGCCGATCCCACCTCGTGGGTCTGGCGCGCGGCCATCGAGCGGGCTACCCTGCACGCAGGCGACCGGCTGCACGCGCTGGCCCAAATCAACGCGCTGATCGACGCGCAGGCCGCTCTGATGGGCTATCTCGACGATTTCAAGGCAATGACCGTGCTGTTCGTGGTGCTGATCCCGGCGGTATATTTGATGCGGCGCCCGGCCACACATCATTAGCCAGGCCAATTTTTCTTTTGGCAAAAGGTCGCGTTTTACCGTGCCGCGCGCAGGGCGGCGGACCTACCTGGGCGAAGAACCACGGGCAATTCGCGCCGCCGGGGCCAACCAAGGCGGTTGCGTGGGGACCATGCGCCATGTGCCCCACGTTCTCGGCGCTCAGTCCGTACCGTCAGCTCAACATCAAAGAGGCGGAACGCGGTTTTCTCAATGCCGAGGAGATGGTGCGTCCCCTGGACAGCGGGTTGCAACACGCCTTGAACGTCCATTGTTTTGGATATGGCGACGCAACCATCCATCCGCATTTTCGGGATGTCATCACGTATCTGTCGCGGTTCGAGGTTGTGATCGACTTTTTTACAAACGGCATGCACCAAGGAAGATTATGAGAAGGTCTATCTCGGCGGCAACTTCGAGACGGTTCTGGGGGGAATCCGCAGCCTGCATGAGGCCAAAAAGCGGGCGAGCAGCCGCTATCCCGCAGTTGCCATCGCTTCGTTGGGGTTCCAGCACCATGTCGAGCGGTTGGATCGCTTCGTCGAACTGATGGCGTCGCACGGCGTGGACAGCATTTCGGTCAAACCCCTGCAAGAACACGGGGCCGCGATCAACGCCCTGGTCGGCCATGCCGTGATCGTTCGCCCGGATGTCGAGGGGCAGGTCATCGCGCGAGCCTCGGCGCGAGCGAAAGAGTTGGGCGTTCGTATCAAGATTCACGCTCTGGCGCGATGTTCGATTCGAACGGTCCTGCTCCGGCCAATTTGCCCGACCATACCGGGATCGCGTGGCGCTTTTTACGGCAGGACCCCGACATGCTCTCCAAGAACCGTTTTCTCGGCGACGCGGAGGCCAAACAGCTTTTGGAGCAGGGCCGGCATGCCGAGCTTCGGGAAAGCCAGCGTTGCGCCAAACTCGCGGCGTTGCGCGCGGCGCTTGCGTCGCCGGGCGCGGATGACGGGGTTCAAATCGAAGGCAATCTTGATCTGGTCAGCCGCGAACATGTGGAAGGCTGGGCCTGGACCCCATCGCTTCCCGACCATCGGTGCGATGTCAGCGTGTGGCTGGGCAATGATTTTTTGGCCAGCGGCAATGCCTCTGGGTATCGTGAGGACCTGGAAAAAGCCGGTAAGGGGGATGGCTGCCATCAATATAAGCTGTTTTACCCGGCGCAACTTCCGGTCGATGCTGACTTGTCCGCGATCGAGGTCAAAGTCGAGGGAACCCGGTTGGTTCTGTGCCGTCATTAAGATTATGGCGTAAACTCGCGAAACGTGTCTCGGCGGGTGTTTCGATGCCGTCCGCGTCATGTCGCCGGTGGGTTAAACGATGACGCATTTCGCGTCGATGGCCCAATGACATTCCGGGGTTTACTTCCGCCCGCCGCTTGACGACACTGTGCGCCTTCCAATTCGGCGGACAGCGTATGATCAAGGGCTTTATCGTTGCGGTGGTCTCGGGCTGTTGGCGCCGGTGGCTGGCGGTGTGTTTAGCGGGGCTGGTTGTGACCATCGGTTGCGGCTGGTGGGCGGCTGGGCATTTGGGGCTGGATACAGATCAGAACAAACTGTTGTCGGACCAATTGCCCTATCGCATCGCCGAAAACGCCTATTCCAAGGCGTTTCCGCAATCGGGCGACGAATTGGCGGTGGTGATCGACGCCGCCTCGATGCCGCAGGCGGAAGAGGCGGCGGACCGGCTGGCGCTTGCCCTGGATCCTCACATGGACGTCATCGAGTTCGCCCGCCGTCCGGCCGGCACCGATTTCTTCAAGCGCAACGGTCTGCTGTTTCTGCCGGTGGGCGAGGTGCAAGACCTGTCCGACCAACTGGTTCAGGCGCAGCCGATGCTGGGCACCCTGGCTCGCGATCCGTCGTTGCGCGGCGTGCTGGGCGTGGTCGATCTGATGCTGATGGGCTTGGAACACGGCGACGCCAAGGCCGCCGACATCGCCCCGGTGCTGGGCCGGATCGCCGACGTTGCCGCTGGGGTGGCGGCCGGGCGGACACGGCCGATGGCTTGGACCGATCTGATGGGATCGGCCTTGTCCAAGGGCGCGCCGCGCGCCTTCGTTATGGTGCGGCCCAAGCTGGATTTTTCCGAACTGATGCCGGGGGAACCGGCGACCAAGGTTGTGCGCGCGGTCGCCGCCGATCTGGGCTTGACCCCGGCCAACGGCGTTCGCGTCCGGCTGACCGGGTCTGTGGCGCTGACCGACGCTAATTTCGCCACCGTCGCCGAAGGCATGAAAATTTCCACGCCGTTGTCGCTGGTTGCGGTGATTCTGATTTTGCTGGTGGCGGTGCGTTCGGTGCGTTTGGTGCTGATCATTCTGGTCACCCTGATAACCGGGCTGGCGGCGACGGCGGCCTTCGCGGCGGTGACGGTCGGCACTCTGAACCCGATTTCGGTGGCCTTCGCGGTGATGTTCGTCGGCATCGCGGTGGATTTCGCCATCCAGTTCGTTACCCGTTACCGCGACGTTTCGGCCCACACTCCCGATCCGGCGCAAGCGATGACCGCCTGCGGCCGCGCGGTGACCGCGCCGTTGGCGCTGGCGGCGGCGGCGAGTGCGGCGGGGTTCCTGTCGTTCGTGCCGACCCGCTATGTTGGGGTGTCGCAATTGGGGCTGATCGCTGGCGGCGGCATGTTCATCGCATTGATTGTCGATCTGACCCTGCTGCCTGCGTTGCTGCGTCTTGCGCGCCCATCGGCCGAGCGCGATGTCGTCGGCATGCCGCTGGCCCGTCCGATCGACGCGTTCCTGGCGCGCCATCCCAAACCGGTGGTCGGCGTGGCGGTGGCGGTGGGGCTGCTGGGGCTGGCCTTGATCCCGTGGCTGCGCTTCGACCTCGACCCCTTGAATCTGCAAGATCCAAGGGCGGAAGCGGTGATGACGTTGAACGATCTGATGAAAGACCGCGACACCTCGCCCTACACCATTCAATTGCTGGCCGCCGATCGCGCGGCGGCCGAGGATCTGGCGGCCCGTCTGGACCAAATGCCCGAGATCGATCGCACGGCGACGCTGAACCGCTTCGTGCCCGAAAAGCAGGACGATAAACTGGCGATTTTGGCCGATCTAGCCTCGTTGTATCAGCCGTTGCTGGCGCCGGGCGCGGCCGTGGCGCCACCCTCGGCCGACGAAACCATGCGGGCGATGGCGCGGACGGCGGACAAGCTGGATCACGATGCCGACGATCCCACCGGCCAAGCGCACCGGCTGGCGGCGCTGCTGACCACCTTGCGGGCGGCAGGGCCCGAACGGGTTGGAGAGCTTGATCACGCGCTGGTCAACGGCCTGCCCGCGATCTTCGATCTGCTGCGCGGGTTGCTAAACGCCAAGCCGGTGACCGAGGCGGATTTGCCTGCCGATTTGACCGCCGATTGGCGGACGGCGGATGGGCGCTATAAAATCAATGTCTGGCCGAAAGAGGATATGAGCGACCAAGCGGCGCTGCGACGCTTTGTTCGCGCGGTGCAGTCGGTGGCGCCTTCGGCCAGCGGCATGCCGGTGTCGGTGGTCGAGGCGGGCGAGGCGGTGGTGGCCTCGTTCGTTCAGGCCGGTCTGCTGGCGCTGGCGGCGGTGGCGGTGCTGCTGGGCTTCATGCTGCGCCGGGTCAAGGATGCGCTGTTGGTGGTCGCCCCGTTGGTGCTGGGCGGGCTGTACACGGTGATTGGCTGCGTCGCGCTGGGCTTGGCGATCAATTTCGCCAATATCATCGCGCTGCCGCTGCTGCTGGGCATCGGGGTGGCGTTCAACATCTATTTCGTCGTCAACTGGCGGGCCGGGGTACGCGATCATCTGGAAACCCCCACCGGCCGGGCGGTGTTGTTCAGCGCGCTGACCACCTCGTCGGCGTTCGGCAGTCTGGCGCTGTCGCCGCATGTCGGCACCGCCTCGATGGGGCTGTTGCTGTTCTTGTCGGTGACCTTGTCGGTGACGACAACCTTCCTGGTCCTGCCCGCGTTGTTTCATCTGATCGGCAAGCCGGAATGAAACCGGCGAACACGCAAGCCCAACATTCGATGTCCTGTTCGCCGATCCGCCGCGACCGCGGCGGCGCCGCTCGTGCGGCGGAAGCCAAGCGCGCGGACGCGCGCGCCCGGCGATTGAGGGGCTTGTTGAGATGAAACACCTGATCGTGACGGCCGACGATTTCGGGCGCAGCACGGCGATCAACGAGGCGGTCGAGCGCGGGCATCGCGAGGGTATTCTGACCGCCGCCAGCCTGATGGTGACGGGGGCGGCGTTTGAGGATGCGGTGTTTCGGGCACGCCGCTTGCCCAATTTGGGGGTCGGGCTCCATGTCACGTTGGTCGATGGGGTGCCGGTGCTGCCGCCCGGACAAATCCCCGATCTGGTGAATGCCGAGGGGCGGTTCACCAAAAAACCGAACCTTCTGGGGGCCAAGATTTTTCTGGCCCCTTGGGTGCGCCGACAGGTCGAGGCGGAACTGCGCGCCCAGTTCGAGGCGTACCGGGCCACCGGTCTGCGCCTTGATCACGTCGATTCACACCATCATTACCATCTGCATCCCACGGTCTTTCGTCTGTTGATCCCGTTGGCCGCCGAGTACGGCGCCAAGGGTGTGCGCATCCCGATCGAGCCCCGTTGGAAACCGGGGCGGCGGGGCGCGGCCCAACGGCTATCCGATGCCCTGTACGGCCGCTTGGCCCAGGCGATGCGCGCCCTGGCCGAGCGCCACGGCCTTGCCGTCAACGACCGGATGTTCGGTCAGTCCGACAGCGGACGGATGACGGCGGCCCGCCTGCTGGCGGTGCTGGAAAGGGTCACGGACGGCTTGAACGAGGTGTACTGCCACCCGGCCAGCCGGGCAGCCGCCGATGCGCATCCGATGCCCGGCAGCTATCGCAGTGTTGACGAATTCCACGCCCTGGTCGATACATCCGTCCTGGAGCGGGTTCGCGGACTTGGTATTCACTTGACTACCTTCTCCGGGGGGAAGTGATGGGCTTTGTCCTTCGTGTTCTGCTAGGCGTGGCCCTTGTCGCCCTGGTCGTTTGGGTGCGCGGCATCGACGAAGTCCGGCGCGCCATCAACCTCGCGGGGCCGGGCACCATTGGCTTGGTTGCGTTATGGCACATGCTGCCGGTCGGCCTGTGCGGGCTGGGCTGGCGGGTTTTGTTGACCGAGGCGCCCAAGGGCGCCCTGGGTCTGTTCATTTCGGCCCGCTGGATCCGCGACGCGATCAATCAAATGCTGCCGTTCCTGCCCTTGGGCGGCGAGGTGATGTCGGCCCGGCTGATCACGGTGCGGGGCGTGCCGGGAGGGCAAGCGGCGGCGATCACCGTGGTCGATGTCACCGCCGAGGTGATGTCCCAGGCTTTGTTCAGTTTGATCGGGGTTGGCTGCTGGCTGGTGCGGGCCGAGGGCGGCGATCTTTTGGGCTGGGCCGGGGCGGGGGCGGCGTTGTCGGTGCCAATGCTGGGCGGGGTGCTGCTGGCGCAGCGTCTGGG
>CAIULK010000020.1 GCA_903899885.1 uncultured Rhodospirillaceae bacterium | reverse complement strand
TCAAGTGGCTGAGGCTTCTTTTTGTCCTGATGATGGCAATGATTCTGAACGTCGAGGACCGGTGTCAGATGAAAGCCGCGTCCGCCTGAGGACCGACGGAGGGTTTTTCACGGACGACTAAATAGTCACGCCGCCGGAGTTGCCCGGGGCAACGTGAACAGCATGGTCGTTCCCCGCCCGGGCTCGGACTCCACCCAGATCCGCCCGCCGTGGCGTTCGACGATCTTTTTGCAAATCGCCAGCCCCATTCCGTTGCCGCTGTAGCTGCCGCGCGTGTGCAGGCGTTGAAATATTTGAAAAATCCGCTCGAAATATTCCGGCGCGATCCCGATGCCGTTGTCGGCGACCGACACCTCGATCCGCTCGCCGTTAACCGCCCGCCACCGCACCTCGACGTGACAGGGCCGTTCCGGGTCGCGGTATTTGATCGCGTTGCCCAGTAAATTCATCATCAGACGGTGCAATTCGTGGCGGTCGCCGACCACCCAGGGCAGATCACCGGGAACGGTCACGCTCGCCCCCGCTTCCTCGACCGCCAGGGTCAGCGAACTTTGCGCCGCCTCGACCACCAACGCGAAGGGGGTTGGTTCCAGCGGCGAGCAAATCCGCCCGACCCGCGAATATTCCAGCAGATCCTGGATCATCTGGTTCATACGCTCGGCGCCGTCGCGGGCGAAGAAGATGAATTCGCGGGCCTCGTCATCCAATTGATCGGCGTAACGCCGTTCCAGCAGCGAGACATAGCTGCCGATCATCCGCAAGGGTTCGCGCAGATCGTGCGAGGCGACATAGGCAAACTGTTCCAGTTCCGCGTTCGAACGCGCCAATTCATCGGATTTCTCGACCAGCGCCCGCTGGGCCGCCATCCGCTCGGCGACGTCGTGGAACATCAACACCGCGCCCGATACCGCCGCCCCGCCCTTCAACGCGCTGACCGTGTATTCGACGGGAAGCGGCGTTCCGTCCTCCAGCCAGAACAGGTCGTCGCCGTGGCGGGTTTCGCCATCGGTCAGGGTCAAGCGAATCGTGCAGCGGTCCGCCGGATGCTCGGTCCCGTCCACCGGATTTTGGTGAACCGTCGCGTGCAGGTCCAGCCCGGCCGCGTCCCGGCCGGCCCAGCCCAACAGGCGGCGCGCCGCCGGATTAAGGAACCGCACGCGGCCCCGGCCGTCCAGCTCGATGATCCCCTCTTCCGCCGAGGACAGGATCAGATCGGATCGGCGGCTCGCCTCCTCGGCGGCGTCGCGGGCTTGGCGCACCGCGTTTTCGGCGCGCTCCCGCTCGATCACCGTCGCCACCCAGCGGGCCAGCAGATGCATGAACTCGATGTCGCCCTCGTCGAAGGGCCGCGGATAGGGGGTCCGGCGGCAAAAGCTGACGGTCCCGAACAGCTCGCCCCCCACCGAAAAGGGGGCGCCGATATAGCTTTCCGCCCCGAACGCCTTGTGACAGGGTTTGTCGGCCCACGATGAGCGGGAAATATCGGGTATCGCCACCGCGTCGTGAGTTTTGTAGGCAATGGCGCAGTAGGTTTCCCCCAGCACAAGGGTCGTGCCATTGCCGATCCCTGGTCCCGCGATCGCCGCATGATGAAGCACGGTATAGGTTCCGTTCTCGACCCGGCCGATCAGGCCAAGATCCATCCCGAAGTGGCGCGCCGCCGTCGCCAGCGCCTCGGTCAGCACGTCGCCCGCTTGGCAATAGGCCAAGGAGGCGATCTGGCTGAGACAGCGCAGATTTTCGTAATGCCGCCGAACCACCGCGCCACGTTCCTGCAAGGTATCGACCATCACGTTGAAGCTGTAGCACAGCCGATCGATCTCATCGCTGCCTTGCGGAACGTCGATCCGCACCTCGGTCTCGCCCGAGGCGATCACCTCGGAGGCCCGCGTCACCAGCTTCAAGCGGCGCATCAACCGCAGCCCGATAAACGCCAAGATCACCGCCGAGACCGCCGATTCGGCCGCCGCCACCGCCAAACCGGCATGCAGCAACGACCGTTTGGCGGTTTCGATGAAAGCGGTCGATAGACCAAATTTCAGATGCCCGTAAACCTGGGCGCCGATCGTGATGGGAATCCGTGATTCGACCCGTTCCCCGGCGGTCTGGGGATTAGCGGCGCCACTGGCCGCCACCACCTTGCCCCCACGGTCCTCGACCACCAGATAGTCCAGGCCCCGCTCGTCGCGCACCGCGGTCAAGATGTCTTGCAGGGACCCGAAATCGCGCTGGACCAGGGGCAGGGCCACCGTGGCGTTCAACATCTTGGCGGTTTCGGACAAGCGAAGATCGACCTGTTCGCCTAAACGGGCGTCCATGATCCAGGCGTTGACCAACAACAGAATCGACAGCGCCAAGGCCTCGATCACCAATCCCGCAACGACCAGTTTCCCGGCGATGGATAATTTGAACGGACGCATGAGGTTTCCTAGCGTGCGGCAAGCAGGCGCCGGGCCGGCGCCAGATAGCGGTCGAGATAAGCCAACTGCCCCGGTTCGATCGGAACCACCCCTTTGAACCCGGTCCGCGTGAGGAATTCCTGCCCGGCGGGAACGTCCTTGAACCGGAACAGCGCGTCGCGGATCGCGTCCGATTGCGAGGCGGGCATGTCGCCCCGCGTCAGGAACACCAAACCGGCCGGCACCACCGATGTCCGCGCGATTACCTTCAGGCGGTCGCGGAGATCGTGTTCCATCGTGGACAAGGTCAGATCCCAGACCAGCGCCGCCGCGTTCTCGCCGCGCAGCACGGTCAGCGCCGCCGCGTTGTGCGACGGCTGCGGATTAAGCACAATATCGCGCCCGGGGGTCAGCCCCGCCGCGGTCAGTGTTTCATTGCCCAACATGGTGACCACGGCCAAGGAATCGGGGGTGGCCAGCGACCGGCCCCTCAGATCGGCCAACGAGTCCACCTCCGAGGCGCGATCGACCAGGAACACCCCCGCAATTCCGGGCTCGCCCGCCGCCAACGCCCGATAACCGGCATCGACCTCGGCCAAACGGGCCAAATGCGGCGCGGTCAGAACAAAGGGATAGGCTTGGTTTTGCACCGCCCGGGTGAAAGCTCGGAAGTCCGGCGCGGTGACCAGATAAGCCGGACGGTTCAAGCGTTCCTGGAGGAAGGCGCGCAAGCCTTCAAAGTGACGGAGCAGCGTCCGCCCAGAAAAAAGCGGCAGGACGGCGAAATCCAGCGCCTCGCCTTGAGCGGCACGGCACCGCCCGGGCCAAGCCAAAAGGGCCGCCGCCATTAGTCCCACGTGAAGAAAGTGCCGCCGCGCCGTCATCGCAACCCGGCCCCGCCGCTAGGAAAAGGATATCACCGAAGGATAGCATGCCCGCCCATGCCCTGTCGTTAGGCCGATATTGCGGGCCGCGCCCGGAAACGCTATTTTTAAAAAATGACGAACAGTTATCCCGGTCCCGACCCCCATCCGATGTGCCCCCGCTGCAATACGCCGCTGGCGAAAACGCGGGTGGATCGCCCTCCCTTCGCCAATGCGCCCGATGGCGAATGGTGGCTGCTGTGGTGCCCCGGCGACGGCTGCGCCTGGGAGGAATATGTCCGCATGAACGAGCCGGAACGCTGGTCGCCCGACGGCCGCCGGCTGGATCTGGCCACCTCGCCGCGTCAGCCCTGCTGACTTTTATTGCCCCTCGCCGGGCGCAAACCTCAGGTTTGCTTGGCCGCTCGCTCAACGCTCGCAAAAGCGGTTTACGCCGGATAAAGCGCAAACCGCTTTAACCGTCATCATCGCTGTCGGTCAGCGACTCGATGAACCAGCGCACGCGGTTGGCGTCTTGCGGGGTGGCCCACTCGCCGCCATATTCCACGGCGCAGTCGCGGCACAGATGCAGGCCGTCCGCCGTCGTCACCGAGGCGGTGCCGGGACACGGGCCGTTATCGGCCCGCCCGTCGCAGGGGGGCTTGGGACCGCTCACCCCTCGGCGCCGCGCTTATTGAGGAACTGAAAGAACTCGACCCCCTCGCGGATGCGACGCTGGAACAGATCCCAGCTGGTCAGCATCTCGCCGACCATTTCCGCGATCTTCGATGGGCGGAAGTAGAAGGCGCGGTAAAATTCCTCGACCGCCGCGAAAATCTGGTCCGAGGGCAGATCGGGGTAGCTGAGCACCGCGGTCTGGGTGCCGCCGTTTTCGATCAGCCCGTCATCGCCGTACCAGCCGTTGGCCTTGGCCTGTTCGAACAGCTCGGTGCCGGGATAGGGAGCGGCCAGCGACACCTGGATCGAATGCGGGTTGATCTCCTTGGCGAAGCGGATGCTTTCGGCGATGGTCTCGCGCGTTTCGCCGGGCAGCCCCATGATGAACGCGCCGTGGACGGTGATCTTCAACGCGTGGCAATCGGCCATGAATTGCCGGACGATGTCCAACCGCAGTCCCTTGCGGATGTTGTTCAAAATCGTCTGATTGCCGGATTCGAAACCGACCAGCAACTGACGCAGATTGCTGGCCTTTAAGATTTCCAGGGTCTTCAACGGCACGTTCGCCTTGGCGTTGCACGACCACGTGACACCCTTGGCCTTGAGCAGCGGGCCGATGCGCCGCGCGATTTCCTCCACCCGGGGCAGATCATCGGTCAGCGTGTCGTCGTCGAAGAAGATTTCCTTGGTTTGCGGCACCAATTCCAGGATCGTGCGGATTTCCTGCTCGACGCGGGCCGGGCTTTGCGCGCGGTAGATCCGCCCGCCGATGGTCTGCGGCCACAGGCAATAACTGCATTTCGACTTGCAGCCGCGCCCGGAATAGAACGACACATAGGGGTGCTTCAGGTAGCCGATATAATAATCCTCGATCACCAGATCGCGGACATAGACCGGGATCACCGACGGCAGGGCGTCCATGTCCTCGATCAGCGCCCGGTCGGGATTGTGGGTGATCACCCCGTCCTTGCGCCAGGTCAGGCCGGTGATTTCGGCGAAGGGCTTGCCCTCGGCCACCTCGACGATCGTGTAATCGAATTCGTGGCGGGCGACGAAATCGACCGCCATCGAGGCCGCCAGCGACGGTTCGGGCAAGGTCGCGACATGGGCGCCGACCAAGCCGATCATCAAATTCGGGTTCTTGGCCTTGAACGCCTCGGCGACCCCGACGTCGGACCGGAAGGTCGGCGCGCTGGCATAGATCACCAGCAGCTCAACCTCGCCCGCCAGCTTAAGGACATCCTCCAGCGAACGGCCGCGCGCCGGGGCATCGATCAGTTTCGAGCCGGGGACCATCGCCGCCACCTGGGCCAGCCATGTCGGATACCAGAACGAGCGGACCTCGCGCTTGGCCTGGAAACGCGATCCCGCCCCGCCGTCGAATCCTTCATAGGAAGGGGGATTGAGGAACAGCGTCTTTTTCATGTTCAGACCTTTTCATCCTGCGCCGCCAGGGTACCATCCCGGCGAATACGAAACCGGCGACCGCGCCACAGAACCGAGCGGCCACACAACGCGGTCACTTGGACCGCCAACGACACCAGATCACGAGCCACTACCAGCGCCAGGGGCTGTGGCGCAAGAGCCAATGCGTCTTCTTGCTCGCGAACCGCCCACCAGCGGCCCAAAAGCGCCAAAATCGCCCAGAAAACCCCCGCCCCCGCCGCCCAGGCCGCCAGCCCCATCGGAATGGCCAGGGTCACGATCGAGGATGCGTACCCCGCGCGGTCGATCAGCGCCACCGTCCGGCCCCAACGGATTTCATGGGCCAGCAGGGTCTTTAGATCGGGCTCGAAGGTCGCGCTGCTGGGCAGCACGGGAGCCAAGGCAACGGCTTGCCCGCTGGCGCGCACCGCCGCCCCCAACAGATAATCGTCGGCCAATTGCGCGCGGAACGCCTCGAAACCGCCGATCGCCGCCAACGTCTCGCGCCGGATGGCGATGGTCGCGCCGAAACAGCCGTCCACCCGGCCCAGCGCCATCCCGACCAGCACCGAGGGCAGGAATCCGTGATTGATCCCCATCGACGCCAACCGGCTCCATACCCCGTCGTCACCGCGCCCCGTGTAAAGACAGGTGGCGATGCCGACACCGGGCGCCGACAAGGCGCCAACCACCGCCGGCAGATAATCGGGCCCGACCGTGATATCGCTGTCCGACAGCACCAGAATGCCGTGCTTGGCCACCGGCATCATGTCGATCAGATTGGCCAGCTTGGGATTGCCGTCGGCCGGACGGCCGCCGCCAACCACCACCGCGATGTCCAAATCCGCGAACTCGGCCTTGATGCCCAGCGCGATGGCGTGGGCCGGGTCATCATGGGAATGAACGCCGAACACCACCTGGAGGGTGGGATAGTCTTGGCAACAGAACGACCGCAGCGCCGCTTCCAGCCCAGGTTCCTCGCCGCACAACGGCTTGAGCAGGGTGACCGGCGGCTGACTGGCGGCCGGTTCGGCCTTGCGGGCGCAAAAACGGTGCACCAGCCGCGCCGCCGCCGCCTGATAGAAGACAGCGGCAACGGTCGCCGCCGCAAGGCACCACGCCATGCCGTCCGCCGCCCCCAGCATTCCGCGACTAGCCCTTGACCGCCAGCGCGGCGGTTTTCTTGTTGATGGTCTCGACCAGCCCGTCGATCCCGTCGCGGCGCAGCACCGACACGAATTCCGAGCGGCGCATCGCCATCTGGCTGACCGACCCCTGCATCAAAACGTCGGTGACGGTCCAATGGCCCTGGTCCTCGTGCATCACGTAATCGAGTTCCACCGGCTCGGTTTTGTCGCCGGGCACCAGACGGGTCGGCACCACGGCCTGACCGGGGCTGGTGACGCGGGTTTCGCCGACCTCGAACCGTTCGCCGTTGAATTCATTGAAATTGGCGGCATAGCTGGCGATGGTGAAGCGGCGGAACGCCTCGACCACGCGGGCCATCTGATCGGGGGTGATGGTGCGGACCGAGCTGCCCAGCGTGCCCCGGGTCATTTCGGGCATGTCGAACGAGCCGTCGATCACCGGAGTCAGCGTATCGAACCGGCCGCGAAAGCCCATTTGATTGCCGCTCTTCATGGTGGCCAGCAAGCTGCCGTAGAAGCGACCGATCACGCCTTGAGGGGCGTCGCCCGCCCAGACCGGAACCGCCGCCAAACAGAGCGCCAACACCAACGCCAAACGCCGAATCATCCGCTTATACCCTAATTTGTAATGGTGGCGCAAAGCTGTAACCCCCGCACGGGCGTCTGTCTAGAGGCAGTTATCGAGACCGCCGTTGCGTCCGCCGTTTCGCGGGTCTATCTTGCGCGGCGCAATCTGGGAGACAAGCGCGATGCAGGTGATTTTGGCCGAGGTTCGCGGTTTTTGCGCGGGCGTCGAGCGTGCGATCGAGATCGTTGAAATGGCGCTGATCAAGTTCGGCGCGCCGATCTATGTCCGCCACGAAATCGTCCACAACCGCCATGTCGTCGAGCGGCTGCGCGCCAAGGGCGTGGTCTTCGTCGAGGAATTGAGCGAGGTTCCCCAAGGCAGCGTCACCATCTTTTCCGCGCACGGCGTCTCGCGCGAGGTCGAGGACGAGGCCAAGGATCGCGGCCTGTTCGTGATCGACGCCACCTGCCCCTTGGTGCTGCGCGTTCATAAGGACGGCAACCGCTATGAAGCGCAGGGGCGCGAGGTCGTGCTGATCGGCCATGCCGGCCACCCCGAGGTGGAAGGCACGATGGGCCGTTTGGGCGGCCCCGTCCACATGGTGTCCAAGGAATCCGAGGTCGCCGAGATCAAGGTCTCGGACCCGGGCAAGGTCGCCTATATCACCCAAACCACCCTGTCGGTCGATGACGCGCGCGGCATCATCGACGCCCTGCACACCCGCTTTCCGGCGGTGGTCGGGCCGGACACCTCGGAAATCTGCTACGCCACCCAGAACCGTCAGCGCGCCGTGGCGCAATTGGCCGATCTGGTCGATGTGGTGCTGGTGGTCGGCGCGCGCAACAGTTCGAACTCGAACCGCTTGCGCGAAATCGCGGCGGCGCGCGGCACCACCGCCCATCTGATCGAGGACCCGGCCGATCTCGATCCCGCTTGGATCGAGGGCAAGGGCCGGGTCGGCATCACCGCCGGCGCCTCGGCCCCCGACGATCTGGTCCAAGGGCTGGTCGAGGCCTTGCGCGCCCGTGGTCCGGTTGAATTCTCGACCCTGCCCGGCGTCAAGGAAGACGTCCGTTTCAAGCTGCCCCCGCAACTGGCTTAAAGACCCCCCTGATCATGGCGATTCCCGTTTCCCAGGCACTTGGTATTGGCGGCTATCTGCTGCGGCAGCATTTCGCGGGGCGCAAGCGCTATCCGCTGGTGCTGATGCTGGAACCCTTGTTCCGCTGCAATCTGTCGTGTTCGGGCTGCGGCAAGATCGATTATCCCGCCCCGGTGCTCGATGCCCGCTTGTCGGTCGCCGAATGCCTGGAGGCGGCGGCCGAATGCGGCGCCCCGGTGGTCACCGTGGCGGGCGGCGAACCCTTGATGCACCGCGATATCGAAGCGATCGTCGAGGGGCTGCTCAAGCAGGGCCGCTATGTTTATCTGTGCACCAACGGCCTGTTGCTGGACCGCAAGATCGACCGGTTCCGGCCGCACCCGGCCTTTACCTGGAACATCCACCTGGATGGCGGCCGCGAGGAACACGACCGCGCCGTTCAGATGCCCGGCGCCTACGACATCGCGGTGAAGGCCATACAAACGGCGGTGGCGAAGGGCTTTCGCGTCAACATCAACTGCACGCTGTTCGACGGCGCCGACCCCGACAAGGTCGCGGACCACCTCGACACCGTCACCGCGCTGGGGATCGAGGGCTTTACCATATCCCCCGGCTACGCCTATGAGCGCGCGCCCAACACCAGCCATTTCCTGAACCGCCAACGCACCAAGGAACTGTTCCGCGCGATCTTCCGGCGCGGCCGCGAGCAGGGGCGCAAATGGGCCTTCACCCAATCCTCGCTGTTCCTGGATTTCCTGGCCGGCAACCGCGGCTTTGCCTGCACGCCGTGGGGCAATCCGGCGCGCAACCTGTTCGGCTGGCAGTTGCCCTGCTATTTGCTGGGCGAGGGCTATGCCAAAACCTACAAGGAATTGCTGGAGACCACCGATTGGAGCCGCTACGGCACCGGCAATTACGAAAAATGCGCCGACTGCATGGTCCATTCCGGCTTCGAGCCGTCGGCGGTTCTCGATACCCTGGCCCATCCGCTGCAAGCCCTGCGCGTGGCGGTTCAAGGCCCGCGGACCGAGGGGCCGATGGCGCCCGATCTGCCGCTCGACACCCAGCGCCCCGCCGAGGACGTGTATGAACGGGTTCTCGCCGAGCAGATGGCGCGGCTGACCGCCGAGGGCCGCCTCCAAGGTTGAACGCATCCCGATTCCGTGCTAACCCGTTGACAATCTTGCTTTGAGGGGGTCCGCCATGACCGAGGTTCGCATTTATAGCCCCGCCAAATCGGCCATGCAGTCGGGTCCCGGCCGGGACGGCTGGATTTTGGAATATATCCCGGACCAGCCGGTGCGGATCGACCCGTTGATGGGCTGGGTGGGCTCGGACGACACCCGCAATCAGATCCGTCTGACCTTTCCGACCAAGCAAGCGGCGCTGGCCTGGGCCGCCCGCAAGCAGATGACCGTCGCCGATATCGGCGCCGCCCCAGCGCGCGGCGTGCGCCTGAAGAACTATGCCGACAATTTCCGCGTCGATAAGCTGGAATTCGGCCGTTTTTAGCGCCCTTAGCTCAGCTGGATAGAGCAACCGCCTTCTAAGCGGTAGGTCACAGGTTCAAGTCCTGTAGGGCGCGCCATTGCCGGTGGCTGGCTTAGAGGTCGCTATTAAGCGACCGCATATAAAAAATGAAATGATTCGATTTCGCCGTGTCCGGGTTCGCCTGCGATTCGTGCAATCGGACAATACCGGCAGTTGAAAGCCGGCCGGCGAAGGTGCGATTGTACTGTGTCGGCATGCCGGAGCAGGCGCCCCCATTGCCCCGTTTACCAAATCCGCAAGAAACATGGCCGGATATTTACAACACCCACAGCGGAGATACAATTGCCGCCACCGCAATCGGTGGTGGTTTCGCCGCGCCTACTATACGAAAGAATACCTTTACAGGTGCGTTCTCCACTTCTATTCAATCTAGAAATCGATCCTGTAATCCGGTTGAAATAGGGGAAGTTGATTATGACGTTGCGCAGCGCGCTTTTGAGGACGATTTTTGTCTCCGCCTTAATCCCGGCAGCCGCGATGGCCGGAGATCCGACGGCGGCGGTGTCCGACACGACGGCCACCATGATCGGCCTCGGCGGGTCCGCGGATGGCAGG
>CAIULK010000019.1 GCA_903899885.1 uncultured Rhodospirillaceae bacterium | reverse complement strand
GCCGTTCATCCCGGCCGCCAGACAGGCGGCGCGGTCCTGGGGCGAGGCATTGGCGGTGACCGCGACGATCGGAACCTCGGGGCGGCCGCCCCGCGCGGCGGCGGCACGGATGGCGCGGGTCGCGGTCAGACCGTCCATTTCCGGCATTTGCACATCCATGAACACCACGTCATAGGCCTTTTGAGCAACCGCCTCGACCGCAAAGGTCCCGTCCTCGACGAAATCGGCGACACAGCCCAGCGAGCCCAGGAACGATCCGATCACCGCCTGATTGATCTCGTTATCCTCGGCCACCAGAATCCGCAGGCCGGGAAAATGACAGGGCGGCGCCACGGCGGCGGGCCTTGCAACCGGCGGCGGCGGGGCGGCGGCGATGTCCAGAGTCAGATGCACCGTGAAGATGCTGCCGCCCGCGGGGGCCGGTTCATAGATGACGGTGCCGCCCATCAGATCGACCAGCCGCTGCACGATGGCCAGACCCAGGCCGCTGCCGCCGAACCGGCGGGCCGCCGTGCTGTCGGCCTGCACGAAGGGCTCGAACAGATGGGCGCGCATTTGGGCGGGCACGCCGATGCCGGTGTCGGCCACCGCCAAGCGGATCATCCGCCGTCCGCATTCGTCCTCGCCCTGGTCGGTGACGGTAACGCGGATTTCGCCACGATGGGTGAATTTGACCGCGTTGCCGATCAAATTCATCAAGACTTGTCCCAGCCGCCCGCCGTCGCCCATCAAGGGCGGTGGCTGCGCCGGATCGAAATGGGTGATCAGCGCGACATTCTTCGACTGAGCGGCGGCGGCGAAGGTCGCGACGGCGCTGGTGACCACGGCGGCGATGTCCAGGTCTTCCGAGACCACCTTCATTTTCCCGGCGTCGATCTTGGAAAAATCGAGAATGTCGGACAACAGGCTGAGCAAGGTGCGGCCCGAGGTTAGGATGACGTGGGCGAATTCGGTCTGCTGCTCGGGCGGACAAGGGGTGGCCAGAATCTGCGCCATTCCCAGAATGCCGTTCAGGGGCGTGCGGATCTCGTGGCTCATCGTCGCCAGAAAGTCGGATTTGGCGCGGCTGGCCGCCTCGGCTTGTTCGCGGGCACTTTCCAGATCGGTCATCGCGGCGGCGAGGTGGGCTTGGCTGTCCAACTGGCTTTGAATTGCCGTCTCCTCGCGCCGGATGGCCGCCAGCGCCAACCGGGCAAAGGTTGCCATCACCACGGCCCCGATCACCGCCGCCAAGCCGCCATTGACCAGAAAGGCGCGCCATGGCGCCAGAACCGTGCTTTCCGAACGGCTGACCACCACGGCCAGCGGATAGGTCTCGACTTGGGCATAGGCGACCAGCCGAGCCAGTCCGTCGATCGGCGATTGGCGGGTCATGTAGACCCCGAACGGGCTATCTTCCAGCTTTCGGAACAGCTCCGAATGATGGAAGTTCTGTCCGATGCCCGCACTGGGGCGCCGGGCGATCAGGGTGCCGTCGGCCATGAAGATCGATACCGCGTCGTCGGGCTGGCTGCGGGCGGTATCGAACAGACGGTCCAAGGTGGCGTTCTCGACCCCAGCCAAGACCACGCCGTCGAAGCTGCCGTCGGCGGCGCGGAGCGCGCGGGTCACCGGGATCACCGCCTTGCCGGTGCTGCGGCTGATGATCGCCTCGCCGATGATGATCTCGGCCCCCGCCTTGTGGCGCTGGAAATAGGAGCGGTCGGCGTAATTGATTTTCGGGGTCTGGTCGGTGGCGCTGGTCCAGACCAGATCGCCGTTGCGGTCGATCACCAAGACGAAGGCGATCTCGTCGTAGCGATTGATCAGCGAGCGGACCGCCGGCTGGATCGCCACGGTGCGCGGCCCCTTTTCCCAAAGATCGGTGGTGTGGCCCAGCACCACGTCGGCGGTGCGCATCATGCGGTAAATATGCTCGGACAACAGGCGCGCGGCGGTTAGGCCGGAATCATTGGCCTTCTCCAGCACGGCGCGGCGTTCGCCGATCACCACGCCGGCCCCGATCACCAACAGCGCCGCCACCGAAAGCGCGCCCAATAACGCGAACATCCGCCGCAACCGCGACAGTTGTCCGGTCGAATCCTGGCTCCGTCCGCTTTCGGATGCCGTGGACATCACGCCCCCCTCCATTCGGCATAGGAGGTCAGTGATACCAGAGGATGACAGCGCTGTCGAACCGTCCTTACGGCACCGGCCAAACACAGCAGACGGCGGTGAGATCGTCGCGCAACGGGCGCTTGGCGCTGGCCAGGAACGGCGCCAACAGCGACTGAACGTCGGCCTCCGTCCCACGGGCCAGAACGCCGCAGCGGACCATTTCGGCGACCCCGACCGCGCCCAGATTGGCGCCGTTCTCGCGCGGGTTCTCGGCCAGGGCGTCGCTGGCCATGAACAGAACCGCCCCAGGCACCAAGGCCAGTTTGCGTTCCCGGTAGACCCCCAGCTTGGTCACGCCAAGCGGCAACCCCGATCCGTCGCCGACATGGGCATTGCCGGTTTTGGATTCGATGACCACCGGCGGCGGCGCGGCGGCGGCGGCATAGGTGAAAACGCCCTCGTTGCGGTCGATGACGCCGTACAACATGGTGGCGTACTGCCCGACCGGAAGCGCCCCGGCCAGACGCCGGTTCAGTTCGGCCAGGAAATCGGCCGGCTGGTCGCGCCCGGCGTCGATATTGGAAATCAAGGCGTGCAGGCGGAAGGTGTTCAGCGCCGCCGTCACCCCGTGACCCGAGAAATCGGCCAACCACACCACCAGCCGGTGATCGTCGAGCGGCTCGATCCCCCACAGGTCGCCGCCCAGGTCGGACGAAAACTCGTGAAAGCCGCTGATGGTCAAGCCGGTCATTTGATTGGCGCGCGCGATCTGTTCCTCGCGCGGCAGCAGTTCCGACTGCATGACGCGGGCCAGACGCAAATCGTCGGGATCGGCGACCGGGCCGGGCGGGGCGGCCGGAGCGGCGGGCTCGCCCGGCGCCTCGGTTGCCGCGCCGGGCGGGGTTTGCACGCCTTCGCCGCGCACCACGCACAGCACCTCGTTGCCGGGATCGCGGTATTCGACGGCGTCGAAGCACAGCCTTTTCGCCATCGCGATACCGCGTCCGTGCGCCGAAAAGGCGCGGGTCGGATCGATATCGCCGTAACTCTGCCAATCGAAGCCCTGGCCGTCGTCCTTGACCGTGAAGCGGACCTCGTCCCCGATGCGCTCGAAGCGGACGGTCACCGTCTTGGCGCGGTTTTCGGGAAGATCGAGCCTGTTCTCGATTTCCTGCATCCAACGATTGGCGGCGATCAGTTCGGTTTTTTCCTGGAAGGTAATGCCCAGATTGCCGTGCTCGATCGCGTTGGTGAAAATCTCGGACAACCCGACCACCAGGAACTTCGATCGGGGGCAGGCGCGGGCCAGCGACACCGTCAGGGTGTTGGCCTCCGCCAGCGTGCGGAACTGGAAGGTGCCGCCGGTCATCAGGGTCAGCGCGGTCGAGCGTTTATCGAGGTCGATCTGGAGGCGGCGATAGCGCAGCCGGTCCTCGACCGCGGCGGCCACCACCGACAGCAGCAGACGGCGATCCAGCGGCTTGGCGAGATAGTAATAAACCCCGGCCTCCAGCCCGTCGATCACGTCTTGCGGGGCGGCATAGGCGGTCTGCATGATCACCGGGATATCGCGAAGGCGATCGTCGCCCTTGAGCTTGGCCATCAAGGCCATGCCGTCCATCCGGGGCATGCGGCGGTCCAGAAGGATGACGTCGAAGCCGCCGGGATCGGCGTCGAGAATCTCCCACGCCTGCTGACCGTCCTCGGCGGTGACGGTCTCGTAGCCCGCCACCCTTAGATTGGCGACGATGACCTCGCGGTTCATCCGCTCGTCATCGACCACGAGGGCGCGGGTGGCCCCCGATCGTTCGCCGCCGTCGCCCGACACCGCCGTCAGGCCGGCGAAATCGTGAACAGCGAGTCGAAACAGGCCAGGGCCAGCAATTCGCTAACCTCGCCCTTGGGCCGCAGCAACTTGACCTGTGCGCCTTGGCGTTCGGCGCGGTCGCGCAACGTCAGAAGCATGCCGAGACCGGCCGAGTCCATGTAATCCAGCCCGGCCAAGTCGACCGCCGTGACCGGCTTTTTGCGGGCCAGCAGCTTGTCGATCACGGTATCGAACTGCTCGCGATCGGAAAAGGTCAACTGGTCGCGCAGGACCAGCGTGGGCATCTCCGCCCCGTCGATGATTTCGTATTTCACCGGATGGTCTCCCTCACGTTAACTTCCCCGGCGGCTGCTGCGGGTTGCGATGAATTCCTCAAGCTTGGCGGCCTGGGGTTCGTCCAGATCGAAACGAACATGCGTGTTGTGCTCGGTGAGCGCCACCACCGATCCTTTCCAGACGCCCAGCGGCGCCGGAAGTTCCATGTCGAACTCGCGGCCGCGCGCCGCCCCCTCGATCGGGCGGTCGATGACCCCGGTTCCGATCAAGGCGACTTCCTGCAACAGCCCGGTCCGGCGCTGACCGTCGATGACCATCGTGCCGACGATGTTGACGGTGTGACGCTGATTGTTGTGGCGGTTCTGGTCGGAACTCGAGCGCACGATATCATCGATCGCCATCTTCATCTGACCGATCCGGTCGCGCACGCTGCCGGCCGATTCCCGCACCTCGTCCGAACGCTGGCTGGTTTCGTCGGTGGCCGCCGTCACTTCGCCGATCTCGGCGGCCGCTTGGCGGGTCCCGCTGGCGGCGGTGCCGGCCGAGCGGGCGATCTCGCGGGTTGCCGCGGATTGCTCCTCGACCGCCGCCGCGATGCTGCCCGCGATGGTGTTGATTTCGCCGATGGTGCCGACGATCCCCTGGATCGCGGCGACCGCCTCGCCGGTGGCGGCCTGGATGCCGGTGATCTGACCGCCGATTTCACCGGTTGCCTTGGCGGTTTGGTTGGCCAGATTCTTGACCTCGTTCGCCACGACCGCGAAACCCTTGCCGGCTTCGCCCGCGCGCGCCGCCTCGATCGTCGCGTTCAGCGCCAACAGGTTGGTTTGCGCCGCGATGTCGTTGATCAGGCTGACCACTTGGCCGACGCTGCTGGCGGCCTCGGCCAGACCCTTGACGATCGAACTGACCTTTTCGGCCTGGCGCTCGGCACCGCCCGCGATGCTGGTCGATTGCTGCACCTGACGGCTGATTTCATGGACCGAGGCCGACAATTCCTCGGCCGCCGCCGCCACCGCATCGACTCCGCCATTGGCCCCATCCGCCGCCGCCGCCGCCTGAAGCGAGCGCGAGCGCATCGCGCCGATCGCCCCGGCCATGTGATCGGACGATGCCATCATCGTCTCGGCCTCGGCGATCACCACGCCGATGGCGCCCGACACTTCCTCGTCGATGGCGTTGGTCAGAGCCAGGATTTCGCTTTGCAGCTTGCGCCGGTTGCGGCGGTGTTCGGTTTCCTGGGCTGCCGCCGCTTGGCGGACCTTTTGGGCGGTTTCGCGGAACACCTCGACCGCATGGGCCATCCGGCCGATTTCGTCGTTCCGCCCCAGGCCCGGGATGGTGACCCCCAAATCGCCCTCCGCCATGCTGTCGGTGGCTTCGGCCATCGCCGTCAGGGGATCGACCAAATGGCGCGACAACACGATCTGACTGACCACGATGATCACCAGCATCGCCAGCAGCGAACCGACCAACACTTCGGTTTGCTGACGGATCGAGGCGTCGAGATCATCCTTGTCGCCGATCATCTGGGCGGCGGAGCCCGCCGCTTCGATCTCGACATTGCTGACCAGATCGTCAAGCGCCGCGTTCAGCTCGTTGCCCTTGCGGTCGAGCGCGGTCATCAAGGGGTTGCCCTCGCGCGGGCCGCCGCCGACATAGGCCCTGGCCATGGTGATCGAGGCGCCGTTGAAATTGGAAAAGGCGACCCGCAGCTTTTCCAACTCGGCGGCCACGTCCGTCAGCCCCAGATCGCCCGCGATGCCCTTGGCGTCGCCGACATGACCCTCGAAGCGTTTCGCCACCGCCTGGGCGGCGTCGAAGCCGTCGTTCAGCCCGTCCTCGCCGCGCGACGCCGAAATCCGCGCCAGATGCAGCCGGGTTTCGACGACATCGTTGCGGATGTCCAAAATCAGGTGAATCAGCGGCAAGTGCTGTTCGATGATCTGGTGGCTGCTGTGGTCCATCGCGTCGAGAACCCGGCTTTGCCGGATCGCCAGCCAGCCGTTGACGCCCGCCATGACGCAGCCGGTTGCCAGAATGGCGCCGAACGCGCCGAAAAATTTACGCCGAATGGACATCGACTTCCGCTTCACCGACCCAGCCAAAACATTGCCCACGGATCAACCGCCGCGCAACCCTCATGCGCGCGGCCGTGGCCCCGGGAATCTTGGTTATCGGCTTCCTTCCGCCGCCGGTCAAGCCGTCAACGGCCTTCACGGATGTGAAACCATGACGCCTTATGCTATTCTGGATTTCGGGCGTGAAATGAGTTGTCGGCATGAGAGCGGGCGAAGGCTGCGACGACGGGCCGGACAACGGCCAAGGCGGAAACCAAGCGGTTGGCGGCCAGCCCGGCACCGGCTCCGCGCCGCTTGTGGCCGCGCCGGGCTCGCGCTGCCGCCGGACATCCGGTTTGGTGGTCCGCGCCTTTATCGGCCTGCTCGACGAAGCCGCGGTCGATGGCCGGGTCGAGATGGCCGATGTGCGCCGGGTCGGCGCCGCGCTGATGTCGGCCGAGGGGCCGCTGGCTGCGGTTTACGCGCAGGCCGAGGCCAATTGCGAAAAAATCTTCGCCGCCGTCGCCACCGAACGCCATCGCGGCGACCGGTTGGGCCGCCTGCTGGTTTCGACCTTTTCCCCGCTGCTCGACGATCCGGCGGCCGGGCTGGAGCGCAAGCATCTGGGGCAATTCTTCGCCGCCGTCCGGATGATCGTCGGCGAGCAGACCTACGACGAATTGAAGGCCCGTTGTTTTTCGATCGCCGAGGCCCACCGCACTCCCGATGGCTTGGTCGATTGGAAGGGATTTTACCGCAACCCGGAGTCGCGGGTGGTTCTCGAACGCGTTCTGGTTACCGTCGCCCGTTCGTTCCGGCGCTTCGATCCGCGCAAGGATTGGTT
The DNA here is from genome assembly GCA_903899885.1 of uncultured Rhodospirillaceae bacterium. Lineage (GTDB taxonomy): Bacteria > Pseudomonadota > Alphaproteobacteria > Rhodospirillales > Magnetospirillaceae > CAIULK01. Next base: position 5,649 of record CAIULK010000019.1, on the reverse strand, counting down.
CTTGATCCTGATGAACCAGTCGCCGACATCGACCTCGCTGGGGTCCAGCGCCTTCGTGCCGAAAAAGCGCGACGACAAATCCCCCGGCGCCTTCACCGAGGGTCATATGTGCCGCCTGTTCAAGGCCCTGTTCGCCGACATGCGTCCGGACTCCTTCGACAAACTCCGGCGCGACGCCTTCATCGAACGCTGGGGGGTAACGCCCGAGGATATCTTCGGCCCGTTGTTCGTGGAACTGCTGCGGCTGGACCAGCGGCTTACGGGGTGATCCCCGCCACGGCGACCCGCGTCACGTTTTGGCGCTGGGCGGCGGCCAGCACCTCGGCCACTTGGGCATAGGGGGCGTCGGCATCGGCGCGGACATTCAGATCAACCGTCAGATCACGTAGCCGTGCCTCCAGATCGGCGCGGCCGGCGACGGGGTGGCGGTCCCATATGATGGTTCCGTCGGCCATGACCTCGACCGAGACCGAGGGCGGTGGGGTTTGGGCCGCGCCCCCGGCCAGATCCAGCTTCACGGCGTGGGTTTGCATCGGAATGGTGATGATCAGCATGATCAACAGCACCAGCATCACGTCGATCAAGGGCGTGGTGTTGATCTCGGCGATCACTGGGGCGTCGTTATCGCTCTTGTGCGGAATCATCATTGCCATCAGCGCATCTCCGTCGCGGGCGGTTCGGTGATGAAGCCGATCTTGGTGATCCCCGCCCGCCGGCAGGCGGCGATGATTTCGCCGACTGGGCGGAAGCGGCCGTCTCGGTCGCCCCGGATGTGAATCTCGGGCCGCGGATCCTGGGTAGCCGCCGCCGTCAGACGATTTTGCAAGGCCGACACGTCGGTAAGCGGCGCATCGTTCCAAAATAGATGCCCGTCGCGATCGGCGGTGATGGTCACGGTTTGCGGCTGGGTTTGGAACGGCCGCGCGGATTCCTTGGGCAGATGGACCGGCACCGCGTGAATCACCACCGGAATGGTGATCAGGAAAATGATCAGCAGCACCAGCATGACATCGACCAGCGGCGTCGTGTTGATGGTGACCAGCACCGCGTCGTCGTCGTCCGAATTCCCGAAATACATGGGGAGTCAGGCCCCCAACGCCTTGCGGGCGACCGCGTGGCCCAAGGTTTTCGCCCGCCCGCCGGACAGCAGCACCGAATGAACGTCGGACGCGAAGGTTCGGATGCGGTCGATCGCCATCTTGTTGCGGCGCACCAGCCAATTATAGCCCAGCACCGCCGGCACGGCGACCGCAAGGCCCAGCGCGGTCATGATCAAGGCCTCGCCCACCGGCCCGGCGACCTTGTCGATCGACGCTTGCCCGGCGATGCCGATCGCGGTCAGCGCGTGGTAAATCCCCCAAACGGTGCCGAACAGCCCGACGAAGGGCGCGGTCGAGCCCACCGTCGCCAGCACGGCCAAGCCATCCTGCAACGCCCAAACCAGTTCGTTGACGGTGCGTTGCATCGACAGGCCGACCCATGTGTGCAGATCGACGGGTTCCTCGGTCATGCCTTCGTGATGGCGGGCGGCGTGCAGGCCAGTGGCGGCGATCAGCCGGAAGGCGCTGCCCGCGGCCAAGACGTTCACCCCTTCGGACAGCGACACCGACTGCCAGAAGCGGGCATCGGCGGCCTTGGCTTGGCGCAACAGGCGGCTCTGTTCGATGAGCTTGATCACCAAAACGTACCACGTCGCCACCGACATCAGCACCAGGATCAACAGCGTGCCGCGCGCCACCAGATCGCCCGCGGCCCACAGGGCGTCCAAACCATAAGGATTGGCCATCGGATCGTTTTGCATCACGTTAGTCTCCACACATAGCGAAGGCGCGCCCAGGCGCGTTCCGGCACGCCATCCACCGTTCCTGGCGTAAACCGGCACAACGACAAGGCATCCTTGGCCGCCGCGTCGAGGCGGGGGTAGCCGCTGGAACTCTCGACCTCGGCACCCAGCACGGCGCCTTGTTCATCGACCAGGAATTTCAAGACCACCGTGCCGGTTTCGCCTATCCGGCGCGACAGCGCCGGATAGGCGGGCTGGCGGCAAGAATGCGCGGCGTCAACCGTGGCCGGGCGGTGCACCGGTTCGGCCCGCGCCACCACCGGAGCGGCGACGGCCACGGGTTCGGCGGCGGCCGGAGCGGCGGCTGGAACGACGGGAGTCACGGGTTGCGGCACCGGGGCGCGCTTGACCGGCTCGGCCTTGCGGGGCACGATCGGCGGCTGCGGCGTCGGCGGAGTGTCGGCTAGGATACTGGCCATCAGCAGTTTGGGGGCCACGATCGCCGGCCGCGGTGCCGTGGCGCCAATCAGAACCATCAGCAACCCGGCATGCAACGCTAAAACGAAGCTTAATCCGCCCACCCGCCGGATCGTTTTCGATCCCATCGGCGTCATGCGCGCGTCCGGCGGATAAGGAACATGACAATCATGACAGGACCTCGGGACCTAATCGGCTACGCAATCGCCTTGTTTGAGATGGTCACGATAAGCATGTTATGTTATAACGTCAATAGGCGCTCGGCCCGTATCCGTTCGGCGTACCAGCGGGCCGAGGCGCGCGGGGTGCGGGCTTGCGTCGTATAATCGACATGAACCAGCCCGAAGCGGCTGGAATAGCCGGCTCCCCACTCGAAATTGTCGAGCAGCGACCACGCGAAATAGCCCCGGACGTCGGCGCCTTGGCGTTTGGCCTCCATCATCGCCGCGATATGGGTTTGCATGTAATCCAGCCGCGCGGTGTCGTTCAGGTCGGCATCCGCGCCGGGACGGCGGCCCAGGCCGTTTTCCGTGACATAGATCGGCAGGCGATAGCGGTCCCGCGCGGTCATCAGGGCTTGGGGGAAAGCGGTGGCGTCGATCGGCCAGCCGACGTCGCTGCGCGGCAAATCGTCGGGCGGCGCTCCGAAGGCGAAGCCCCACAACGAGGTGGGTTCGGCCCGCCCGTAAACCGGGGCATAGAAATTGATGCCGAACCAATCGAGCGGACGGCAAATCCGCGCCATGTCGCCCGCCTGGACATAGGGCTCGATCCTTCGGGCCAAACGCGGCGGGTAACGGCCCAGGATCTGCGGATCGGGATAGGCCAGATTCCAATGCTCGTCGAACAAGGCGGTGGCCTCGCGATCCTCGGGCGAGGGTGATTGCGGGCGCATCGGCTGGAAACTGTGGACCCCGCCGATCTTGGCGCCCGGCACATGGGCGCGGATCACGCCGACGGCGTCGCCGTGCGCCAGATTGACCGTGTGGATCACCTTCAGATGGGTTTCCTGGTCGGCAATGCTGGGTGGCGCCCAGCCGAAGGCATAGCCAAACAAGGTGAAGACCGAAAATTCGTTGAAGGTCGCCCAATGGCGCACCCGATCGCCGAAGCGGCGCGCGCAGACGGTGGCGTAATCGGCGAACCAGCCCGCCGCGTCGCGGTTGGCCCAGCCGCCCAAGTCATCCAGGGCTTGCGGCAGATCCCAGTGATACAGGCACAGCCAAGGCTCGATCCCGGCTTCCAGCAAGCGGTCGATCAAACGGTCGTAAGAATCCAGCCCGGCCGGGTTGACCCGCCCGGCGCCCCGGGGCAAAACGCGCGGCCAGGACACCGAGAAGCGGTAAGCCGCCAGCCCCAGCTCGCGCATCAGGCCGACGTCGTCCTCCATCCGGTGATAGTGATCGCAGGCGACGTCGCCGCTGTCGCCGTTATCGACCCGGCCCTTTTCGCGGCAAAAGGTATCCCACACGCTGGGACCCCGGCCATCCTCGGCCACCGCCCCCTCGATCTGATAGGCCGAGGTCGAGGCCCCCCACAGAAAATCCATCGCGCCTACCCGAACAGCTTATCGATTTCGTCCTGGCTGATGCCCCGGTTGCCGAGTTGCGGCCCGTTGAGCAGCTTGGCCTCGTCGTCTTGGGTGGTTTCGGCCACCTTGGGCCGCGACACCGCCTCGGAAATGCCCTCGGACCCCCAGATCTCGACCATCGCGTTGACCCGGCTTTCGATATATTTCAAGGTATTGACCACCTTGGTGATGCGCTGGCCGGTCAGATCCTGGAAATTGCAGGCCTCGAAAATGGCGACGACGATGTCGAACATGTCATCGACGATCCGAACCGCGTAGGCGTCGGTCAAATGCGGCCGCAGCTCGCGGGCCAAGCCTTCCAAACGTTCACTGGCCGACAGGATTTGGTCGGTCGCCTGTTCGGTGGCGCTGACCACCGCGTCGAGTTCATAGGCCACCGCCGTCAAACGGTCGTCCTCGGTGCCTTGGGGCCGCAGAGCCGCGATCTCGGCCTTGGTCTGTTCAATACAGACGGCCAAGGCCCGCAGCTCGGTTTTCAGCATCGACACTTCGCTTTGGCGGCGCAGCAACATCGCCTCGTTGGCGTCGATCTCGGACTGATGGTCTTCCGGCTCCTCGGTCACGCCGACGGCGGTCATCACGCGGGCCAGATCGGCGCGCAGCCGCGCTAGTTCCCGCATCACCTCGGCCGGGGCGGCCTCGCCCCCGCCCCCGAAATCGCCCGGCACCGACATCGGCTGCCCGCGCGATTCCAACAATTTCCGTTCAGCGGTGAACAATTTGCGTTGTCCCTGCATCACCGGTTTTCTCCCCCGTTCGTCAGGCCGAACCGGCCCGAACCCGCGCGCGCAACACTTCGGCCACGCTCCAAGCCTGGGCCGTGCAGCCGCGCGGCGCATGCGGCGCATCGCCGTCGAACACCTCGGCGATCGTGCCCACGCAATACTGCCCGAGATGGTCGCGGAATCCGTCAAGAAACTTTTGTGGTGACGCGGTATCGGCGGGATGAACCTTGCGCCACGCATCGATGAAGGGGCCGATCAGCCACGCCCACACCGTGCCCCGGTGATAGGCTTGGTCGCGCGACCACAGATTCCCAGCATATTGGGTTTTGTAGCTGGCAGCCCCTTGGTTCAAGGACCGCAGGCCAAGGGGTGTCAACAGCTGTTCGTGAACGACACTCAGCACGGCCGCCCAATGCGGCTGGTCCAAGATCGGATGCGGCAGCGAGACCGCGAAAATCTGATTGGGACGGATCGCCGGATCGTCGCCCTCGTCGCCATCGACCACGTCGAACAAGGCCTGCGCCGCCGGGTTCCAGAAGCGTTTGTTGAAGGACTCGCGGGCCCTGTCGGCCTCGGCCGCCGCTTGGGCGGCGCCGGCGGCGTCGCCGGTTTGGGTCAGCCACTCGGCCGTCACCCGCAGCGCGTTGTACCACAGCGCGTTGATCTCGACCGCCTTGCCCCGGCGTGGCGTGTCCGAATCCATCCAGGTCAGCATGTGGCCCGGCACGCCTTGGCGCAGCAAACCATCGGCCGGATCGACCTTGATGCCGAACAAGGTGCCCTTGCGGTGACAGTCGATGACCTCCAGCAGCTTGGGAAGAACCACTGCCAACGTCTCGGTATCGTTCGTGTACGTCATATAGCGATCGACCGCGTGGAAGAACCACAAGGTGGCGTCGGCGGCGTGATAGACGCCCTCGGTCTTGCCGTCGGGGACGTTGTCGGGGATCAGCCCGTCGCGCACATATTGCGCGAAGGTGCGCAAGATCCGCCGGGCTTCGTCGAAGCGGCCGGTGACCAGGGTCAACCCCTCCAGGCTGATCATGGTGTCGCGGCCCCAATCGTTGAACCAG
>CAIULK010000018.1 GCA_903899885.1 uncultured Rhodospirillaceae bacterium | reverse complement strand
GAGGATCACCTCGGCGACATGGACTTCAAGGTGGCCGGCACCGTCGATGGCGTCACCGCGCTCCAGATGGACATCAAGATCACCTCGATCACCGAGGAGATCATGAAGATCGCCCTGGATCAGGCCAAGGCCGGCCGGATCCACATCCTGGGCGAGATGAACAAGGGTCTCGACCATGCCCGTGATTCGGTGTCGGGCAACGCGCCCCGCATCACCACCATGAGCATCCCCAAGGAAAAGATCCGCGAAGTGATCGGCACCGGCGGCAAGGTGATTCGCGAGATTTGCGAAAACACCGGCGCCAAGATCGACATCGACGACGACGGCACGATCAAGGTCGCCTCGACCGATTCGGATGCGGCGCAGCGGGCGGTCGATTGGATTCGCGGCATCGTCGCGGAACCGGAAGTCGGCACCATCTACACCGGCAAGGTCGTCAAGGTCGTCGATTTCGGCGCCTTCGTGAACTTCCTGGGCAACCGCGACGGCTTGGTCCACATCTCGGAACTGGCCCGCGAACGCGTCGCCAAGACCGCCGACGTGGTCAAGATGGGCGATGCGGTCAAGGTCAAGGTTCTTGGCTTGGACGATCGCGGCAAGGTCAAGCTGTCGATGAAGTGCGTCGATCAAAGCACTGGCGCGGACATCACCGCCGAGATCGAAGCCGAACGCAAGGATCGTAAGGATCGTCGGGTGGAGACCTGACACCTTTAGTATTAATACCGAGGAATAAGCTAGGGCGGATCGGCGACGATCCGCCCTATTTTTCTGCCCCCGTCAGAAAAGGAAGGAATCGGCGTTTCCATAAAATCGTTTATAATGCGTCGTATTGAATGTTTTTTCGCGCCGACGTTAAGGAATTCACCATGTCTCAAGCTGCCGGGCCGCTCCCCCTCGGTGATGGTCAGAAGCGTTTGCTCGCGCTGCGCTCGGGCCAATTCGAAAAGGCGGCGGAGATTCCGGCCTTGCGGCAATGCCTGCGCCACGCGATGACCACGCTGTTGATCAAGCCGGGCGATCAAGCGCAGCTGGGCAAAACCCTTGATCAGGCCGACCAATATTTTGGCCTGATCGACGGCGACGAATCCCAGGGGGCGCAGGAAAAACTCAAATCGCTGCGCCACTTCTGCAAGGAGGCGTTTCGGCTCGTCATCGTCAACCGCACGCTTGAGGACATCGAGGCAGCGTTGAAGGCGGCCCAGGGTGAGCGCATTTCGGCGGCCAGCGCGCTGTACCGTGCCGACGTCACCGCCGACGAGGTGGTTCAGGAAACCTCGATTGCCTTGGTCGAACCGCCCCCGCCGGAAAATTTCTCGTCCTTCGCCCAGTTATTTCCGGCGGCGTTGGTCTGGCGTATCCGGCAAGCCACCTGCTTTTTTCAGCGTACCAACCCCATGCTGGCTCGCACGCTGCCCAAGCCGTTCATGCTATCGACCGAGTTCGACCTGAAATTCGAAAACGTCGTCCGCAAAATCATTGCCCCGAAAATGCTGGAAATGAGCCGGTCGGTCTCGATTCTGGAAACCACCCACAAATGGGCGGAAATCGACACCGCGCAGTTCTGGGACATTCTGGAATCCGACAGCCGGGTGAAGGACCGCGTCACCGCCACCTGGAACGCGGTGTGGGATAGCATCAAGCAGCAAAAGCAAGTCCGTGAAAAGAACGGCGAGAAGACCACGGTTCTGGTCGCACCGAAGCTGCTGCTCGAAATCCGCGCCGAGCTGGAGCCGGGCCCCACGGACCACTACGACATTCCGCCGATTCGCAACCGGGAGATCGAATTGTTCGCCTCGCTGCCTTTCGAGTTCGAGCACAAGCTGCTGGAACGCTATTGGATCCGGTTGCGCCAGATTTACGAACAGGAAATGGATCGCCGCTGGTACCAGGATAAGGCACGCGAGGGGGCCTTGCGCGACTCGCTGCTCAGTGCCTTCATGAGCTTTCCCGATCAAGTGGGCGAGTTTCTGGCCTTGTTGTGCTATTACAATTTTCCGAATATCGACCTATTCTTTTTGGAGCGCTTCACCCATAACCGTGGCAGCAACGACGCGCATCGCCAGGAAATGGTGCCTTATATGATGCGGTTCATTCACCAAAAGGCCGCCGACGAGGTTCGCATGCAGGAAAAGACCGAAGAGGCCGCCCGGCAGGTGGAAGCCGAGAAAATGCGGCGCGAAGCGCAAGCGGCCGAGGCGGGATAAGGGACTCGTTTAGTTTCATGCGCATTCTGATCGCCGACGACCACGAACTTTTTCGCGAAGCCTTGCGTTACGTTTTGGTGCAGCACCAGCCAAGCTACGCCTTGGTCGAGGCGGCCACCATGGAGGGGGCGATCGACGCCACCGCGCGGCACCCCGATATCGGACTGGTTTTGCTGGATCTTTCGATGCCCGGAATGGGCTGGCGGGAGGGGATTCCCTTGCTGAGGGCTGCCTTGCCGCCCAGTGTTCCGGTGGTCATCCTGTCCGCCTCGGATAGCGACGAGGACCGGACCCAATCCTTGACCTTGGGCGCCGACGCCTTCGTTTCGAAGGCGAGTTCGGCGGCGGCGATGCTGCGCGACATTCAGGCCTTGATCGGCGACGCCGCCGAGGCGCAGGCCGACGCCTCGGCCCGCTTGGCCGATACGGTCGGCGGCGGGGGACCGCCCACGCTTACCCGGCGGCAGCGCGATGTCATGCGGCTACTGGGGCAAGGGCGGTCGAACCGCGATATCGCGGTGGCGCTGAACTTGGCGGAAGGGACCGTTAAACTTCACGTCACGGCGGTTTTGAAGGCGTTGAACGCAGCAAACCGCACACAGGCCGCGATGATGATCGCAGCCCATGGTGACCAGATCGTGTACCCCAAAGCGAGCGCTGACTAGAGCATCGAGCCTGAAAATTGAATCGGGGGATTCCCATTTGGGCTGATTTGTGATTCACCCTTCTTGGAGGTGAATCATGGCCAAAGGGTATTCGTCTGATCTTCGGGTTCGGAT
>CAIULK010000017.1 GCA_903899885.1 uncultured Rhodospirillaceae bacterium | reverse complement strand
TGCCCAACAGGTTCTGACGGAAGCGGCCCTGCTTGCCCTTCAGCATGTCGGACAGCGATTTCAGCGGGCGCTTGTTCGCCCCGGTGATCGCCCGGCCGCGGCGGCCGTTGTCGAACAAGGCATCGACCGCTTCTTGCAGCATCCGCTTTTCGTTGCGAACGATGATTTCCGGCGCCCGCAGTTCGATCAGCCGCTTCAAGCGGTTGTTGCGGTTGATGACGCGGCGGTACAGATCGTTCAGATCCGAGGTGGCGAACCGGCCGCCATCCAGCGGAACCAGCGGACGCAGTTCCGGCGGGATCACCGGCACCACTTCCAAAATCATCCATTCCGGGCGCGAGCCGGATTCCTGGAACGCCTCGACCAGCTTCAACCGCTTGACCAGCTTCTTGCGCTTGGCTTCCGAGGTGGTTTCCCGCAGATCGACCTTAAGGGTTTCGCGTTCCTTTTCCAGGTCGATGGCGACCAGCATGTCGCGGATGGCTTCGGCGCCGATCCGCGCGGTGAAGGAATCCTCGCCATATTCCTCGACGGCGCGCTGGTACTGTTCCTCGCTCAGCAGCTCGCGCAGCTTCAGAGGCGTCAAGCCGGGCTCGACCACCACGTAATTCTCGAAATAGAGAATCCGTTCCAGATCCTTCAGCGTCAGATCGCACAGCAAACCGATGCGCGACGGCAGCGACTTCAGGAACCAAATGTGAGCGACCGGGCTGGCCAGTTCGATATGGCCCATGCGTTCGCGCCGCACCTTGGCCAAGGTGACCTCGACGCCGCACTTTTCGCAGATGATGCCGCGATACTTCATCCGCTTGTACTTGCCGCACAAGCACTCGTAGTCCTTGATCGGCCCGAAGATGCGGGCGCAGAACAAACCGTCGCGTTCCGGCTTGAAGGTCCGGTAGTTGATGGTCTCCGGCTTCTTGATTTCACCGAACGACCACGAGCGGATCCGCTCGGGCGACGCGATGGAGATACGGATCTGGTCGAACGACTGGGTACCACCCGCCTGACCAAAGATCTTCATCATCTCGTTCATAGATTTGCTCCCGAATCCGAGGGTCAGTAGTTACGTGTGGTCAATTCGACGTTCAGGCCCAGGGACCGCAGTTCCTTGACCAGCACGTTGAACGACTCGGGGATACCAGCCTCGAAATTATCGTCGCCGCGCACGATCGCTTCGTAGACCTTGGTTCGTCCCGAAACGTCGTCCGACTTGACGGTCAACATTTCTTGCAGCGTGTAGGCGGCGCCGTAGGCTTCCAGCGCCCACACTTCCATTTCACCGAACCGCTGTCCGCCGAACTGCGCCTTACCACCCAACGGCTGCTGGGTGACCAGCGAGTACGGGCCGATGGACCGGGCATGGATCTTGTCATCGACCAAGTGGTGCAGCTTCAGCATATAGATGTAGCCGACAGTGACCTTGCGGTCGAACGGCTCGCCGGTGCGGCCATCAAACAAGGTGACCTGCCCCGAACTGTGACGCCCGGCCCGTTCCAGCATCGCGCAGATATCGGATTCGCGCGCCCCGTCGAACACCGGCGAGGCGAAGGGAACACCCGGGCGCAGATTGTGGCTGAGCTCCAGGATTTCCTCGTCCGGCATGTCGGCGATATCGGCATCATAGGTTTCCGGCCCATAGGCGCCCTTCAGCGTCTCGCGCAGGTCCAAGATACCGGCTTGGTTCTGGCGGTGCTTGTCCAGCATGGCGCCGATTTGTTGGCCCAGCCCGGCCGAAGCCCAACCCAGATGGGTTTCCAGAATCTGACCGACATTCATGCGCGACGGCACGCCCAACGGGTTGAGCACGACATCGACCTGTTGGCCGTCTTCCAGATAGGGCATGTCTTCCAGCGGCACGATGCGCGAGATGACGCCCTTGTTGCCGTGACGGCCGGCCATCTTGTCGCCCGGTTGCAGCTTGCGCTTCACCGCGACGAACACCTTGACCATCTTCATCACGCCGGGCGGCAATTCGTCGCCGCGTTGCAGCTTTTCGACCTTGTTCTCGAAACGGGCTTGCAGGCGTTCGACCGCCGCGTCGAAAGCGCGCTTCAAGCTTTCGATGTCGGCCATCGCCGCATCGTCCTCGACCGCGATGGTCCGCCACGCCGAGTGGTGCAGCTCGGCCAGCATGGCGTCGGCGATCACCGACCCGGCCTTGGCGCCCTTGGGGCCCGACTGAACCTTGCGGCCCAGCAAGATCTGCTTGAGGCGGGCGTAGAACGAGCGTTCCAAAATAGCGCGTTCGTCGTCGCGGTCCTTGGCCAGACGTTCGATTTCGGCCCGCTCGATGGCCAGCGCGCGCTCGTCCTTTTCCACGCCGCGGCGCGAGAAGACCCGAACCTCGACGATGGTGCCCGCCACGCCGGGCGGCAGCCGCAGCGAGGTGTCGCGCACGTCCGAAGCCTTTTCGCCGAAGATGGCGCGCAGCAGCTTTTCTTCCGGGGTCATCGGCGATTCGCCCTTGGGCGTCACCTTGCCGACCAGAATATCGCCGGGCTTCACTTCGGCGCCGATATAGACGATGCCCGCCTCGTCGAGGTTGCGCAGGGCTTCCTCGCCGACATTCGGGATGTCGCGGGTGATTTCTTCCTGGCCCAGCTTGGTATCGCGGGCCATCACCTCGAATTCCTCGATATGGATCGAGGTGAAGACGTCCTCGCGGACGATCCGTTCGGAAATCAGGATCGAATCTTCGAAGTTGTAGCCGTTCCAGGGCATGAACGCGACCAGCACGTTGCGGCCCAGGGCCAGCTCGCCCAACTGGGTCGAGGGACCGTCGGCGATGATGTCGCCCTTGACGATCTTGTCGCCCACCTTGACCAGCGGCTTTTGCGTGATGCAGGTGTTCTGGTTCGAACGTTGGAACTTCAACAGGTTATAGATATCGACGCCGGATTCATGGGCGGCGACGTCCTCGGTGGCGCGAATGACCACGCGGGTGGCATCGACCTGATCGACGATGCCGGTGCGGCGCGCGGTGATCGCGGCGCCCGAATCGCGGGCGACCGCCTGTTCCATGCCGGTACCGACCAACGGCGCCTCGGCGCGCAACAGCGGCACCGCTTGGCGCTGCATGTTCGAGCCCATCAGCGCGCGGTTCGCGTCATCGTTTTCCAAGAACGGAATCAGCGCGGCGGCAACCGACACCAACTGCTTGGGCGACACGTCGATCATGTCGATTTCGGCGGGCGGCACCATCATGAACTCGCCGTTCTGACGGCACGACACCAGTGCATCGACGAGTCGGCCCTCGGCGTCGAGCTCCGAATTGGCCTGCGCAATGGTGTGGCGACCCTCCTCGTTCGCCGACAGGTACAACACCTCGTCGGTGACCTTGCTATCGACGACGCGGCGATAGGGCGCCTCGATGAAGCCGTACTGATTGACCCGGGCGAAAGTCGCCAGCGAGTTGATCAGGCCGATATTCGGGCCTTCCGGGGTTTCAATCGGGCAGATGCGGCCATAATGGGTGGGGTGCACGTCGCGCACCTCGAACCCGGCCCGCTCGCGGGTCAGACCGCCCGGCCCAAGCGCCGACAAGCGGCGCTTGTGGGTGATTTCCGACAGCGGATTGGTCTGATCCATGAACTGCGAGAGCTGCGACGAGCCGAAGAACTCGCGCACCGCCGCCGCCGCCGGCTTGGCGTTGATCAGATCGTGCGGCATCACGGTGTCGATATCGACCGAGCTCATCCGCTCGCGGATCGCGCGTTCCATCCGCAACAGGCCGACGCGGTACTGATTTTCCATCAGCTCGCCGACCGACCGCACACGGCGGTTGCCCAGATGGTCGATGTCATCGACATCGCCCCGACCGTCCTTCATATCGACCAACACCTTGATCACCGCCAAGATGTCGTCGCGGCGCAGGGTGCGGGCGGTGTCGGGAACGTCGGCGTTGCTGAAGTTCAGGCGTGAATTCATCTTCACGCGGCCGACCGCCGACAGGTCGTAGCGTTCCGAATCGAAGAACAGGCCCTGGAACAAGGCTTCTGCGGTTTCCAAGGTCGGCGGCTCGCCCGGGCGCATCACCCGGTAGATGTCGATCAACGCCTCTTCGCGGCAGGAATTCTTATCGACCGCCAGGGTGTTGCGGATATAGGGGCCGACATTGATATGGTCGATGAACAGCGTCGGCAGTTCGGTGACGCCGACCCGCTCGATCTCGGCCAGCACGGCCGGGGTGATCTCGCCACCCGCCTCGACGAAGATTTCGCCCGTGGTCTCGTCCAGGATATCGACGGCGGCGTAGCGGCCAACCAGATCCTCGGTGGGGACCAGAACTTCCGACAGACCGCCTTCCTTCAGCTTCTTCGACAGCCGGGGCGACATCTTGGTGCCCGCGTCGGCGGCCTTTTCGCCGGTATTGGCGTCGATCAGATCGGAAACCAGCTTGATGCCCTTGAACCGCTCGATGACGAAGGCGGTCTTCCAGCCCTTGGGGCCACGGGTGTAGGTGATGGTCTCATAGAAATAGTTGAGAACGTCCTCGGCGGTCATGCCCTTGATTTCGGACAGATCGAGGTGGCGGCTGTCGGCCTTGGCGGCCGCCCGCAGGCCCTCGGTGCGAACCGAATCCAGCGCGTAAAGCAGCGTGGTCACCGGCAGCTTGCGGCGGCGGTCGATGCGCACATAGACCAAATCCTTGGCGTCGAATTCGAAGTCCAGCCACGAGCCGCGATAGGGAATAACCCGGGCGGCGAACAGATATTTGCCCGACGAATGGGTCTTGCCCTTGTCGTGGTCGAAGAACACGCCGGGCGAACGGTGCATCTGGCTGACGATGACGCGTTCGGTGCCGTTGATGACGAAGGTGCCGTTGGCGGTCATCAGGGGCATGTCGCCCATATAGACGTCTTGTTCCTTGATGTCGCGCACCGAGCGCGCGCCGGTATCCTCATCGACGTCCCACACGACGAGACGCAGCGTCACCTTCAAGGGAGCCGCGAAGGTCATGCCGCGTTGCTGGCATTCCTCGACGTCGTATTTCGGAATTTCCAGTTCGTAGCGAACGAATTCCAGCGTGCCGCGCTCGGAGAAGTCCTTGATCGGGAAGACCGACCGGAACACCTCTTCCAGACCGACGACGACCCGCTTTTCCGGCGGCACGCCCATCTGAAGGAAGTGGTCATACGAGCTTTTCTGAACCTCGATCAGGTTCGGCATGGGGGCGACCGAGGGGATGCGCCCGAAGCTTTTGCGCACACGCTTACGACCCGTGTAGGACATAGCCATTGCCGTTCCTCATCCTCATGCAGCCCGGATTGGGCGATAAAAGAGCTCGTTCGAGACGCCTTCGGACCGGGCGGCGGATGCCACCCGGCCCTCGGGCCAACCATATTACCAACCGCGAGGGGTCAAACTTATTTGACCTGAACCTTCGCGCCGGCTTCTTCCAGCACCTTCTTGATCTTGGCGGCTTCGTCCTTGGAGACGGCCTCCTTGACGGTCTTCGGCGCGGCTTCCACCAGATCCTTGGCTTCCTTGAGGCCCAGGCCGGTGATGGCCCGAACTTCCTTAATCACGTTGATCTTCTTCTCACCGGCTTCGGTGAGGATCACTTCGAACTCGGTCTGCTCTTCGACCGGGGCGGCGGCGGCGACCGGACCGGCGGCAACCGCGACCGGAGCGGCGGCGGAAACGCCCCACTTTTCTTCGAGCATCTTCGACAACTCGGCCGCTTCGAGAACGGTCAGAGCGGAAAGCTCGTCAACGAGCTTGGCAAGATCAGCCATCTGGAACTCCTGAGGTTAGGCTTGAGTACTGGAACTAAAACGAAAAACTCACGCGGCTTCGTCCTTTTCCGCCTTCGCCTTGATGACCCGCGCCACTTGACCGGCGGGGGCAGCAAGAACTCCAGCGATGCGGGTGGCCGGCGTCGAAATCAGGCCGATCAGGCTGCCGCGAAGCGCGTCGAGCGACGGCAGCGTGGCAAGAGCCTTGATCCCGTCGACGTTCAAGTCCTTTCCGCCCATCGATCCACCGAGGATCTTGAGCTTTTCATTGGCCTTGGCGTATTCGACGGCAATCTTCGCGGCGGCGACGGGGTCCTTCGAAAAGGCGATGGCCGTCGGGCCTTTGAACATGTCGGCAAGATGTTCGTAGTCGGTTCCCGCGAGGGCGAGACGGGTGAGCCGGTTCTTAACAACCTTGAAGCTGGCTCCGGCCGCCCGCATTTTCACGCGAAGGGTGGTCATCTCCGCCACCGTCAGCCCCGTATAGTGGGCGACGACGACCAAGGATGCATTCCCCAGCGAGTCGTGCAGCGAGCCGATCCAGTCCTTCTTTTGAGATCGGTCCACGTTCGTCTCCGATAACTAGACCCTTGAAACGCCAAGGCGCCCAACAGGTCCGGTGCCCCATATGATCCCAACGCCGGAGTGATCCGACGACGGGACCGGTGGCCTGTCCCAGAAGCCTCAAGCCCCAAAACCCGATGACACGCACCGGGCGAATGGGTTGGTCCTTCTGTCTACGCGGGCGAAAAACTCATCAAGCCTTGCGGCACCCACGGTCTCGGACAGGTGACGGCCCTTGTTGAGGGGGCCGTCGTCCCTCGCCCGTCACCGGACGAGGGAATTCGCGTCATGTCACTGGGCGATGCTGGCGATATCGAGCTTGACGCCCGCGCCCATCGTCGAGGACAGCGAAATCTTCTTCAGGTACGACCCCTTGGCGCCGGTCGGCTTGGCCTTGGTGATCGCATCGATGAAGGCCTTGACGTTGTCGGTCAGCTTGTCCTCGGAGAACGAGGCCTTGCCGATGCCGGCATGCACGATACCGGCCTTTTCGACACGGAACTGCACCTGACCGGCCTTGGCCGCCCGGATCGCTTCCGTCACGTTGGCGGTCACCGTGCCCAGCTTCGGGTTCGGCATCAGACCGCGCGGCCCGAGAACCTTACCCAACCGGCCAACCACGCCCATCATGTCGGGAGTGGCGATGCAGCGGTCGAAATCCATGAAGCCGTTCTGGATCTGCTCGGCCAATTCCTCGGCGCCCACCACGTCGGCGCCCGCCTTGCGGGCTTCCTCGGCCTTGTCGGCCTTGGCGAACACGGCGACACGCACCGTTTTGCCGGTGCCGTGCGGCA
Organism: uncultured Rhodospirillaceae bacterium; assembly: GCA_903899885.1. Lineage (GTDB taxonomy): Bacteria > Pseudomonadota > Alphaproteobacteria > Rhodospirillales > Magnetospirillaceae > CAIULK01. Next base: position 478 of record CAIULK010000017.1, on the reverse strand, counting down.
GTTCCACCACGCCACGCACCATCTGGTCGGCGTGACGCGGATCGACGCCCAGATTGACGGCGATTTCAATGGTTTCATCGAACTTCGCGGTCGCCCGGCCCTTTACCGTCTTGACGGCTTCGGCCAAGGGATAGAAGCGGTTGCGGTCGATGTCGGCGTATGCCGCCTTAAGACGCTTGCCCTGGGCCATGTCCTACTCCACCACCTTGAGGCCCATCGAGCGGGCCGAGCCGACAATCATCGTGCACGCGGCGTCGATGTCGTTGGCGTTGAGGTCATTCATCTTTTTCGCGGCGATGTCGCGCACTTGCGCCATCGTCACCTGCCCAACCGTCCCCTTGCCGGGGGTGGTAATCCCCTTCTTAATGTCGGCGGCCTTCTTGAGGAAGTAGGTCACCGGGGGCGTCTTGGTGATGAAGGTGAAGGTACGGTCCGAGTAGGCGGTGATCACCACCGGAATCGGCATGCCGGGTTCCAG
>CAIULK010000016.1 GCA_903899885.1 uncultured Rhodospirillaceae bacterium | reverse complement strand
CGGCGCAAGTCAGGCTGGCGGTGAAGAGCGGAACGGTTTTGATTGAAGGCAAAGATATCAAACAGGAATATATAGCGCGCTTTTTGGGAACTTGCAGCGCGTAAAAAAAGGAGGCAACATGAAAATAAATACAGGAAAGCTTGACAGAAGCGTAAGGCTGGTGGCCGGCATCGGGCTTGTGGCCGGCGGATTTTTTACGGCAGGGTGGGCAGCAATAGTGTTGTGGGCGCTTGGCGCGGTAATGCTTTTGGTGGCGGCGGTGGGAGTTTGCCCGCTCTATATGCCTTTTAACATTAATACCGCGGGAAAAGATGCTAAAAAGAAATAGTTTCATCGGGGAACAATAAAATAAAAGGCAGGAAAACAAATGGAAAAGAATGTGGTGGTTGACGAAAGTCTTTGCACCGGTTGCGGGACTTGTGCTAGAATGTGTCCGGCAAGAATTCTTTATGTGGATAAAAAAGAAGGCGTCGTAAATCTAATTCCATAGGGAGAGAACGTGATGAAAGATCCTGTTGCGATTGGTCTGTACGGTTTTGCCGTGCCGCTGTTCATCCTGGCGTCTATGTTCGCCGGATGGTTGCCGATGGAAGGGTTGGGGCTGGTTCTGGCGTTGTCGCTGACCTTCGGCGGCGCCTGCATGTATGCCGGTGGGGCTTTGACCTTCTCGATCGGCAACTCGTATGTCGCCACCGCGTTCTTCGTGTATGGCTCGTTCTTCCTGGCCCTCGGGCTGGCGGGCATGGACGGGGCGCTGATGGCGACCCTGACCAATGCGCCGTCGGTGATGTCGGCTTGGTATCTGCTGATGGCGGTGATCACGCTGGCCTTCTTCATTCCGGCCTTCCGTTTGAATGTCGGCTTGGTCCTGATGTTCGGCCTGCTGCTTGCCGCGTTCGTCGCGATGGGCCTGGGCATGGCGGCGGTTGGCGGCATGCTGTTCGCGGCCACCGCCGTGATCGGCCTGTATCTGGCGACCGTGCATGTGGTCAATCCGGTGATGGGCCCGGTTCTGCCGGTGGGTCCGCTCGCCAAGAAGTAAATCGGGGATAGTGGGGAGGGAAGGCGGTTGCCGGGCAAAAGCCGGGCAACCGCTTTTCTTTTGCCGCGATTGGGGGTATCTCCTGGGGCCGTTCGGCGGTTTTGGGAGTTTGGATCGTGAAGCAACGGGTGTTTTCGGGCGTTCAGCCCACCGGCAAGCTGCATCTGGGCAATTATGTCGGCGCGATCCGCCAATGGGCCAAGCACCAAGACGATCACGACAACATCTTCTGCGTCGTCGATCTGCACGCGGTGACCATTCCCGAGGCGGTCGATCCCAAACTGTTTCGCGCCAAGATTCTGGAAGTCGCGGCGCTTTATCTGGCCTGCGGCATCGATCCCGAAAAATCGACGGTGTTCTTGCAATCGCATGTCGCCGAGCACAGCCAGATGGCGTGGCTGCTCAATTGCCTGACCCCGCTGGGGTGGCTGTACCGGATGACCCAGTTCAAATCGAAAGCGGGCAACAACGAGGGGGTCGGCACCGGCTTGCTGGACTATCCCGTTCTGATGGCCGCCGATATTTTGCTGTACGACACCGACCGCGTGCCGGTGGGCGAGGATCAAAAGCAGCACATCGAATTCGCCCGCGATCTGGCGCAGCGGATCAACGTGATGTTCCCCGACGCCAAGCTGAAGATTCCGGCCCCGATGATTCCCCCGGCCGGCGCCCGCGTGATGGGGTTGGACGATCCCACCGCCAAGATGTCGAAAAGCATCGCCGAAACCAAAAATGGCCACGCCATCGGCCTGCTCGACACGCCCTCGCGGATCAAGAAGGCGATCATGAGCGCCCAAACCGATTCCGGTAACGAGGCGCTGTTCGAATCGGCCGGTCCCGGCGTGCGCAATTTGCTGGATTTGTACGAGGTTTTGTCGAACCAAGACCGCGAGGTGATCGAGGCGGAATTCCACGGCCAGGGCTATGGCAAGCTGAAGAAGGCGCTGGTCGAACAGGTGGTCGGCTGCCTGGAACCGATCCAGGCCCGCTATCACGAACTCACCGACTCGCCGGATTACCTGGACCAGATCCTACGTCACGGCGCCGAACGCGCGCGGAGCATCGCCGGGGCCACGCATGAACGGTTGCGCAAGGCGATGGGGTTCGTTTAGGGCTTGATCCAGCAGGGCGGCCAGTCGTCGAAATCGCCGATTTCGCGGTTGTCGACCAGCAAGGTGTACATCGGTTCGGCCGGGAAATCGTTGATGCGAATCAGCCAATTCCCGGCGGCGTAGGGAAACTCCCCCTGTCCGGTCCGCGCCCAAGACAGGGGGGTGTTCAAGCACGGCTCCAAGGTCACGGCGATTTGTCCGCCGGTTTGCTCCCGTATTTCTCATTGGTGGCGCGGTCGGTACACGCCGCGCTGACGATGATCTCGTCATACACCGCGTCGCCGACCAGCCCCTTGTCGCGGTTCTTTTGCACCAGCATCCCGAAGGTCGGGCCGTCGGGATTGCCGTATTTGGCTTGGTCGCGGGCCTGAAGATCGGCCACCTCGCGTTTGTCGGGCATGAAATCGCGGGCCTTGAGCCGGGCGGCGTGGCGGATATCGTGCGCCCGGTGCGCGCGCTGCTCGGCGGGAATACCCTCGGCGATCCAGTGTTGGTTCAAGGCGGGAATCGCCGAGACTTGCTCATTGTACCAATCGCGGATCTGCGAATTGGTTTGCGGCGCCGACATATCGGCCGCCGAAACCCCGAACGACACCGCCAGCAACGCCAGCAGCGCAACCATGAAACGTGACGCGAAACGCATGAAGCCGTCCCCCAAACCGGTTGAGCGCGCCCGAATGCACGCACCCAGAGGAGTGTAGAGGCGGGACCGGCGGCGTCAAGTGTGGGGTCCGGCGATTCCGGCCGCAACCCGCGTCCACAACGCCCAAAGGGGCGCCGCCCTCGTGGCTCCGAAGGCGGCGCGGTCCATGAAACGATATTAATTTGGGATGTCGGGGGCCGCCGCGGGAGCCGTCTGTATCCCTTGCAGGGCGGTGGTGTTGCCGACCAACCCACCCGAGGTGGTGCCGCTGATCAACAACGGCTCGGGGTCGCCGTGGCGGTCGCGATCCTTGATGGT
>CAIULK010000015.1 GCA_903899885.1 uncultured Rhodospirillaceae bacterium | reverse complement strand
GGTCGACCAGAAGCACGCTTTCCAACATCGTTCAGAATTCAGCGATGCTGAAGCTGAGTCCATCGGACGGGCCGGAATGGACTCAAGAGCAACTCGCGGCCTTGACGCATTTCGTCAACTGCCACGGCAGCGACAACTCCCCCGTTTGGGTCGGCGAGCGACGGATCACTATCGGTGGCACCGAAAAGAGATTCTTTCCCAAGGCGGTGATCGCTGAAAAGCTCGATCGGAAGATCGACATGGGCGCCATCGTCGCGGCTGAATGTTGCTATGGCGGCCAGCTTTACGATCCGAGGGGGCAGCACGCCCCCATCTGCAACACCTATTTGGCCAACGGCGCGGCGGCCTTTTGCGGCAGCAGCACCATCGCCTATGGGCAAGCTGTCGGACAGTCGGCGGCCGATTACCTGACCCAGCATTTCATGGTCAACCTCCTGGACGGCAAGACCGTCGGCCAAGCCATGGAGTTGGCCCGACAGACCTTCATCGCCGGAAATTCGATGCAGGGCGTCAATCTGAAGACGATTGCGCAATTCAGCGTGTTCGGCGACGCCTCGGTTCGTCCGGTGGCGGGAACGGCGGCCTCCGCCAAAGCGCTGGCAACCATGTCGGACGACGAGTTCGAGGTAAGCCAGATGCTGCAACTTCAGGAGGAATTGGTTGCCGAGGGGCTGTCGCTCGCGGACCGTGTTGCCATCGCCTTGTTCGACGGCACTCTCGCCATCGACGACATCATCATCGGCCAGTTGGAAGCGATGGCACTATCGGAAGGCCTGACCGACATCGTCCGGCTGTCCACGGAAATGGAGCCGCCGCCGATCATGGCCAAATCGTCCTCGGCAACGGTGAAAGAGGTTTATCACCATATTTTCGGCGCCATCGACGGCGATGGCGAATATGGAATGGCGGTCTTGACCGTGCTGGAGCGGGACAATAAGCTCGTCAGCAAGGAAATTTGCTATCGCAAATAAGGATGGGCTGGCGCTTGGCACTCATTGACGGGGTTGTTTTTCGCGCCCCATACGGGGTCGGGTCCAAGAGCGAGCACGAGGCGGTCATGATTCGGACCGCCTCGGGCGACTTCCTGGTCCGGCGCCGGGAATGCTTCGACTTCATCGACGAGGAAATCGGCGCCCTGGCGGGTCGGCGCATCACTGGCGAGGGCCTGACCACGGAGACCACCGTGATCCTGGATGACTGGAGCGTTGCGCCCGAGATAAGGGACGAAACGTCGTGACGGTCGTCCACCCACTCAGCCGTTGAACGCGGAATCAAAGTGATTCCACCTGAAATCACTCGGCTCTATTCGCCGGGCGGGTCCGGGGGCGCCACCGGCAGGGTGAACCGGAAGGTGCTGCCCTGGCCGATGACCGAATCCACCCAGATGCGGCCGCCGTGGCGCTCGACGATCTTTTTGCAGTTGGCCAAGCCGATGCCGCAGCCATCGATCTCGCCGCCATGGAGACGCTGGAAAAGCCCGAAGATGCGGTCGAAATTCTCGGGCGCGATGCCGATGCCGTTGTCGGCGGCCGAGATTTCCCAGACGGCGCCATCGCGGCGGACGCCGATGGTGACCCTCGGCGGCCGGTCCGGGGCGCAATATTTCACGGCGTTGCCGATCAAATTCTGGAACAGGCGGATCAGTTCCTCGCGGTGGCCGATCACCGGGGGCATGGTTTCGGGAGCCTCGACGGCGCCCCCGGCCATGTCGAGGACAATTCTGAGATTGGCGACGGCCTCGCCCAAGACCGTGGCGAGCGGCACGGGTTCCTTGGCCAGGTTGTCGCGGCCGATCCGGGAATATTCCAGAAGCCCCAGGATCATCCGGTCCAGCCGTTGCGCACCGTTCTTGGCGTAGGCGAGAAATTCGCGGTTTTCGGTGGACAAGTCGGCGCCGAGGCGCCGTTCCAGTAGCCCGATATAGGAACTGATCATGCGCAAGGGTTCACGCATGTCGTGGGATGCGGCATAGGCGAACTGTTCAAGCTCGGCATTCGAGCGTTGAACCTCCCTCTCCATCGCCTTGCGGTCGCCGATGTCGTGGAAGGCGACGATCACGCCGACGATCTCGCCCGAGACCCTCAGCGGCGAGGCGACATATTCCACCGGAAGGGCCGCGCCGTCCCTGCGGGTGAAGAATTCATCCATGACGCGGATCGTTTCGCCCTTGGCGGCAGCGGTTTTGATCCGGCAGACGTGTTCGCCGCAAGGCGATCCATCGGCCAGGAGGTGACCGATGATTTCATCGGTGGTTCTATTTTTCATCACCTCGGCCGATGACCAGCCCAGGATCGCGGCGGCGGCGGGGGTGGCGAAAATCACGCGCCATTCGGTGTTCAGGCCGATAATTCCCTCGGCCGCCGTTTCCAAGACCAAACTTAGCCGGGCCGCCGTCGAGCGTAATTCCTCCTCGGACGTTTCCCGCCGCCGCCAGGAAGCCCAAATCACCGCGGTGAAAAACGCCGAGCCGAGGCAGAACAACACCGCCATCCCCGCCAAGCGAAGGGAATCGCGCCGCCATTCCGACAAGAAATCGGCGTCGGCCAGTCCGACCACGACGTAAAGCGGAAAGCCACCGACCTGACGGAACTGGTAAAAGCGCCGGACCCCGTCGAGGGGGGTGACGGCATGGTACCAGCCGGTCTTCTCGCCGGACTCGATGAGAGCGCGCAGCTGTGGCGACGGCACCGGTGTGCCGGGCTTCGCGCCGCCGGTGGCGTTTTGGGTATGGCGGGCGATCAACTGGGTCCGGGTCCAGAGCGAGGCGCTTCCCAGAGAGCCCGAGTCGATTGCCGCCAGCATGTCCTCGAACCGCTGGGTCGCCACGGCCGCGTTTACCTCGCCGCCGAAGGAACCATCGGGGTTGCCGATGCGCCGTGACAGGGTGACGACCCATTGGTCGCTGACGCGGCCCATGACGGGTTCCGAAACCACCAGACCGGCATTCGGATCGTCGCGGACCGTGATGAAATAGGGGCGGTCGCCAAGGTTGGCGCCCTGAATAACCACCCCGGTGACCGCATAACGGACGTAGCCCAGCTCGTCGGTGACCCGCAGCCCGCGCGTATCGGGAATGTGGCTGTCTTGGCGGGCCAGGAAGGCGTTCAGTTTTTCGCGGTTGATGCCGCCCTCCGCCCTTTGGCGGGTCACTTCGTCGGCGGTCGTCATCAGCGTCGCATCGACGCGGCCGACCAATCCGGTCAAGCTTTGTTCGAGGGTGCGGCAATAGTTTTCGGCGACGACGGCAACCTTATCGAAGGCGTGTTGCCGTTCCCGCACGATGACGGCGCCGACCAGCGCGATCACGAAGAGGTTGGCGACAACAATCGCGGCCAGAAGCCCTTTCGGCGGCGAGCCGCCTTTGAACCTGCCACCGGGAAGACCTGGGTCGTCCATCAAAGCCGTCGTACCTCTAAGACGAAAGGGAAAGCCGCTTATATTCTCGGTAGAATAGCGCAGTAACCGATCGCCAAGAAAGGCTTAAAACAACGCGTATTGCCGCACCGGCGCCCCCGCCGCCCGGCGTTTCGGGGCCGGGTGGGCGCGGGGCTTGCTTTCCAAGGATTGGGTCAGGCGGTGGCACTCGGCGGCGCGGGCGGCGGCTTCGGCGGCCATCGCCTCGGCGATTTGGATCAGGCGCCGGTTTTCCTGGCGCAGGCGGTGGGTTTCCTCGCATTGGCGCAGCAGATTGGCGTTCGAGGCTTGCAGGCGCAGGGTCTGGGAACGTTCGCCCTCCAGATCGGCGGTCAATTCGGCCAGCCGGGCGCGCAGGCGGATCAATTGCGCCTCGGTCTCGGCGGCGCGGCCGAAACCGTTGGCCGAGTCCGCGGGCGGGCGGACGGGTTTGTCGATCTCGCCCCGCAAACGCCGCACTTCGGCGCGCAGGTCGAACAGTTCGTCCTCCATCGCGGTCAGCGCCTCGGATTCGTCGCCAGCGATCAGGCGGCGCGACAGCTCGACGAAATCGATTCCCTCGGCCGCCAGCAGCCGCTGGGCGGTGCGCAAGGCGTGCAGCGCCTCGGCCTCGTTGTCCGAGGCGGCCAGGGCCAGCACTTTCGCAATCCGATCCGAGGCCATCACTTCCTATCGCGGTGGGGTTCTGGGAAACCACGAGATATTGACGAGGACGCGTGGTGGAAAGCAATCGGTTTTTGCACGGATCGAAGAATCTGTTGCGGGCGGGCGTGCTTGGTGGTAGGTGCCGGTTTTTCCCATTGCCGGGTCTCTTCATGATCAAGGTCATCCGCGCCAAGCTGCACGGCATCCGCGTCACCAGCGCCGATTTGAATTACCACGGATCGATCACCCTCGATCCCGAGGTGTGCGACCAAGCCGGTCTGTATCCGATGGAATTCGTCGAGATCTGGAACAAAAGCTCGGGCGCTCGAATCTCGACCTATGTGATCTTCGGGGTGCCGGGCTCGCGCTGTTGCATCTTGAACGGGGCGGCGGCGCGGACCTGCCAGATCGGCGACGAGCTGATCATCGCCGCCTCGGAAAGCATCGACGGCCCGAACGAGCTGTATCGCATCAAGCCGCGCATCTTGACCTTCCTGCCCGGCAATCAGATCGACCAGATCTTGCTGTACGACGTCTTCAAAAGCGAGGCGCGGCCGTTCGATTTCCGCATCGTCGATGCCGAACGCCAAACCGTGGAACGCTGCCACACTTGGCCCAACGTCGATATCGCCCATATCCGCGGTGACCTGCGCGCCAAGAACTGGACCGAGGGCGAGATCGACATCTTCATTCAGTCGCATTTCTCGTTGTGACGGCGATGTCGGATTGCGCGGTTGTCTTGGTTTCGGGCGGGCTGGATTCGGCGACCGTGCTGGCGATCGCGCGCCAGCAGGGGTTCCGGGCGGCGGCGCTGACTTTCCGCTATGGCCAGCGGCACGCGGTCGAGATCGAGGCCGCCCGGCGGGTGGCGCAAGCGGGTGGCGCGGTCCGGCACGAGATCGTCGATATCGACCTGCGCGCCTTCGGCGGCTCGGCCTTGACCTCGGACACCCCGGTGCCCAAGGACCGCGATGATCTCAGCATCGCAAACGGCATTCCGGTCACCTATGTTCCGGCGCGCAACACCATCATGCTGTCCTTCGCCTTGGCCTTCGCCGAGGTGCTGGGCTCGGGCGACATCTTCGTCGGCGTCAATGCGGTGGATTATTCCGGCTATCCCGATTGCCGCCCCGATTACATCGCCGCCTTCGAGGCGATGGCCAATCTGGCGACCAAGGCGGGGGTCGAGGGCCGCCGCCTGACCATCCACGCGCCCTTGATCCGCCTGTCCAAGGCCGAGATCATCCGCCAAGGCGTGGGGTTGGGGGTCGATTACGGGCTGACCAGCAGTTGCTACGACCCCGAGCCTTCGGGCAAGCCCTGCGGCCGCTGCGATTCCTGTCATCTGCGCCGCAAGGGCTTCGCCGACGCGGGGCTGGCCGACCCGCTGGGTTAATCCATAAACAACGCCCGCACCGTTTGGCCCATCAACTGGCGGAAGCGCGGGTCCGACGGGTCGGCCTGGGTTTTCGCCCACCCTTGAACCGAGGCCAGCACGCTGGTCCGGTCGCAAAAGGCGGCGAGCAGGGCGATACGGCCGGGTTCCCGTGCGCCGAACGCCACCGTTCCGGCACACAGATCGGACGGCGCCAAGGCGGCGGCCGGATCGAAGACCAGCACGACCCGGATCCGGGGGTGTGACGCGCGCGAAGAGTCCGTGGTGAAGGCCAAGGGGCGCCCCGGCAGATGCCCCATCATCGCCTCGGCCACCAATGGCCCCCCGGGGTCGCCGTGAATTTCGACGAACACCGGGCCGGTGGCGCTGGCATGCACCATCGCGCTGCTGGCGGCGGGGCTGCGCCATGTGCCGGTGACGGTGGCCGGGCCGTCGTCGCAAGCCGATATCAGGGCCGAAACCGCCGCCGCGCCGAAGGCAAGAAATCGTTTCAACATGCGAATACCCCCCAAGGGAAACAGTGACACGGCGCCTGGGCCAAGGCAACATGGGCGGGTAATGGCCCCGGTAACCGCCGTCATTCCCGCGAAGGCGGGAATCCATGCGGCGAGGCCGTTGGCATGGCGGAAACCGATGAGGCGAGCCTGGGTCTATATTCTAAGCAGCAAGCTTAATGGCACGCTTTACGTCGGCGTAACGAATGATATCGTTCGGCGTGTTTGGGAGCACAAAAGTGACGTTTCGGATGGATTTACAAAACAATACGGCGTTCATACGCTGGTGTATTTCGAACGTCATGAAACGATGCCCGACGCAATTGTCCGTGAGAAGCGGATTAAAAAATGGAATAGGGCATGGAAACTTTCGATGATTTCCCGGTTCAATCCGGAGTGGCGAGACCCGTATGACGACATCGCCCGCTGAAACGGCGGATGGACTCCCGCCTTCGCGGCAGTGACGATGGCGGATCGGCCATTCCTTAACCCGAGTTGGTAGCCCTGGGATGATGACCACCCAACCCTCGCGGATGTGGACCGACGTGGTCGATCTGCGCGATTTCTACGAGACGGCGCTGGGGCAAACCGCCCGGCGGCTGATCCGGCGGCGTTTGCGCGGCCTGTGGCCGGATGTCCGGGGGTTGCGGGTGCTGGGATTGGGCTTCGCGTCGCCCTATCTGTGGCCCTTCCTGGGCGAGGCCGAGCGGGTCGCGGCGATCATGCCGGCATCGCAAGGCGTGCTGCCCTGGCCGGCCGATGGTCCCGGCCGCACCGTGCTGGCCGACGAGGCCGAATTGCCGCTGCCCGATTGCTCGTTCGACCGGATCGTGCTGATCCACGCGCTGGAATCGACCGAACAGGTCCGCGCGATGATGCGTGAAATCTGGCGGGTGCTGGCCGACGGCGGGCGTCTGGTGGTGGTGGTGCCCAACCGGCGCGGCATCTGGGCGCGCCTGGAACGCACGCCCTTCGGCAACGGGCGGCCCTACACCGTGGGGCAGATCAACCGGTTGCTGCGCGATTCGCTGTTCACCCCGCTGGCGCGGACCGGCGCCTTGGTCCTGCCGCCCACCAATTCAAGAATGGCGCTGCGCTTCGCCCCGGCGGTCGAGCGGATCGGCCAGCCCTGGTGCGAAACCCTGGCCGGGGTGATCTTGGTGGAAGCCGCCAAACAGATCTATGCCGGAACCGCCGTCCGCGAGCGGGCGCGCAAGGGCCGCCGCGCTTATCTACCGGTGCCTCAAGGCTGGGCCTCGACACCGTTCGACCCTCGCCGGGCGGGCGCGTCCGCGCCCTTGGCCGCGGCCTCAATGGCCGCCGAAGGCTCCCCTCGGGCGTCGGCCTGAAACCGTTCCCGCATGGCGTCGGCGGGCATCGGGCGGGCGAATAGGAAGCCCTGGACCAAGGCGCAGCCGTGGGCGCGCAGGAAATCGGCCTGGGCTTCGGTTTCCACGCCTTCGGCGACCACCTCGATTCCCAATTGATCGGCCAGGTCGATGATGCCGCGCGCCAGGCGCGCGGCGTTCTCGTCGTCGGTGACGTCGTGAATGAACGAGGCGTCCATCTTCAGCACCGCGATCGGCAGCCGCTTCAGATACCCCAGGCTGGAATAGCCGACCCCGAAATCGTCGAGCACGATGCGGATGCCATAGCTGGACAAGCCGCTCAACATCGCCGCCGCGCGGGCGGGGTCGCGCATGATCGCGGTTTCGGTGATTTCCAGGTCGATTTCATCGACCGCCACCCCTTCGTCGTCGAGAATGGCGGCGACCAGCACGGCGAAGTCGGATTCCACCACTTGGCGGGCCGAGACGTTGACGGCGATCGGCCCGGGCCGGAAGCCCGCCGCCTTCCAGGCCGCGACTTGGCGGCAGACCGTGCGCAGCACCCATTCGCCGATCACCACGATCAGGCCGGTTTCCTCGGCCAGCGGGATGAAGCGCGATGGCGGCACGATCCCATGCACGGCGCTGGTCCAGCGGATCAGGGCCTCGGCCCCGGCCAGCCGTCCGTCGGCGAGGATGAATTTCGGCTGGTAGACGACATCGAGTTCGCCGCGCTCGACGGCCTGGCGCAGATCGTTCTCCAAGGTCAGGCGTTCGACCGCCTCGTCGTTCATGCTGGAATCGAAGAAGCGGTAACTGGCGCGTCCCGCCTCCTTGACCGCGTACATCGCGGTATCGGCGCTGCGCAGCAACTCGTGCGCGGTCGCCCCATCGACCGGATGCAGCGCGATGCCGATGCTGGCCCCGATATGCAGATCGCGTCCGGCCACGGCAAAGGGGGTGGTGAAGGCCGCCAGCAGCTTTTCGGCCAGCACGGTCGCGTCGGTGATGTGCTCCAGGCCGGGCGACAGCACGGCGAATTCGTCGCCGCCCAGCCTTGCCACGGTGTCCGATCCCCGCAAGACGGTTTTCAGGCGCGCCGCCGCCAGCCGCAGCAGATCGTCGCCGACGTCGTGGCCCAGGGAATCATTGACGTTCTTGAAACGGTCGAGGTCGATGAACAGCACCGCGATCCGCCCGCCCAGCCGCGCGGCGGACGAAATCGCCTGATCCAAGCGGTCCATGAACAGCGACCGGTTGGCCAAGCCGGTGAGAACGTCGTGGAAGGCCTGATGGCGGATATGCTGCTCTTTTTCATGCAGTTCGGAAATATCGTCGAACACCGCGACATAGTGCGAGATGCGGTCGCTTTCGTCGCGGATCGACGAGATGGTCAGCCATTCAAGATACGCCTCGCCGTTCTTGCGGCGGTTCCAGATCTCGCCCTGCCATGTGCCGCTCCGGCGCAGACCCTGCCACATTTCTTGATAGAATTCCGGCGGCTGGCGGTCGGACTTCAACAAGGCCGGGGTTTTGCCCAGCGCTTCCTCGGCGCTGTAGCCGGTGATCGAGGTAAAGGCCGGGTTGACCCGTTCGATGATCCCGCCCGGGCTGGTCACCACGATCCCTTCGCCCGCATGCTCGAAGACGCTAGACGCCATTTGCAGGCTGGCCTCGGCCCGCTTCTTCAAGGTGACGTCGTTCCAGATATGCACCAGCTCGCCGGTCGGCAAACGGTAAAAGTTGTGCTCGCGCCAGCCCGAGATGCGTTCGTCCTCGTAAAAGCTCATCGGCAGGCTTTCGGGAACCCCCACCTGATGGACGCGGCGCAGCGCCGCCAGGATCGGCGCGTTGCCCGCCCCCGGATACACCGCGCCGAGACGCCGGCCGATCACCTCGTCTGGCTCCATTCCGTCGCGGGCGGCGGGGTTGATGTCGCGGAAAACGAAATCCGCGCCGTCGTCGACCGGAACCAGCACGGCCCCGGCATCGGTCATGTTCTCGAACAGCGCCCGGTGGCGCCGCTCGCTGATCATCAGGCGGTGCAGCAAGGGGTGAATGATTTTGCGAAAGGCCAGCGCCGCCAGCAAAATCACCAAGGCGGTGACCGCGATCGCGCCCAAGGCGGCCCGCGCGAAGGGGGCGCGCACTTCGTCCATGTCCATCTTGGCGACCAGCCCGGCGTTGAACGCCGGAATCGGGATATGCGCCGCCAGTACCTGGACCCCGCGGTAATCCTTGCCGATTACCGTACCAGTTTCGCCCCGCAAGGCCCGCCGCATCGGCTCGGCCAGGTCGCAGTCCCACGCCACCGGCAGCGGGTGATCGAAATCGCCGTGGCGATGGCGCAGCAAGAAGATGATCTGGCCGCCCTCGCGCCGCCCGAAGGTGAATTCGCCGGTTTCGCCGAATCCGGGGAACGAGGCCAGAGCAGTGACAACTTCGGACAGCGCCTCGTCCCGCCAGATCGGCTGGTTGGGATGCTCGGCGCGCTCAAGCTCGATGATTGCCTGGGTCATCTTGGCTTGGACCGTGATGAATTCGGCCAAGCGCTGTTCCTGGGCGCGCAGCGAGACGTCCCACAAGACGGTGAAAACCACCGCGGCCACGGCCATGCACCCCGTGGCGAGAACCCCCACCAGCAGTCTTAGGTGATTGCGGAACAATGCCCTGCCCTTCGAAAGATTCTAGTCCGGAAAATAGCATCGAAACCGGCGTCGTGCCCATCCCTTTCGCGTTGCATCGGGGTTGCCTATACTGAGGGAATGACCGATACGCCGATCGAAGCACTCACCCATTTGGAAGCCGCCGCCGAACTGACCCGGCTGGGGGCACGGATCCGCCGCCTGGATCAGGCCTACCACCAAGACGATCAGCCCCTGGCAAGCGATGCCGAATACGACTCGCTGGTTCTTCGGTTGCGCGCGCTGGAGGCGCGGTTTCCCGAACTGGCGCGGCCCGACAGCCCGACGCGCTCGGTCGGCGCGGCGCCCGTCGACGGATTTGCCAAGATCCGCCACGCCGTGCCGATGCTGTCGCTGGACAATGCCTTCTCCGACGCCGATGTCGCCGAGTTCGCCGCCAAGATCCGCCGCTTCCTGGCTCTGAGCGACCAGGAGGCGGTCGCCGTGATGGCCGAACCCAAGATCGACGGGTTGTCGATCAGCCTGCGGTACGAACACGGCGCCTTCGCAAGGGGGGCCACGCGCGGCGACGGCGCGGAAGGCGAGGACGTCACCCGCAATCTGCTGACCCTGGCCGATTTGCCCCGCCAACTCGTCGGCGCGCCCGAGATTTTCGAGGTGCGGGGCGAAGTGTTCATGGCGCGGGCCGATTTCCTGGAGCTCAACCGCCGCCAAGAGGAAACCGGCAACAAGCCCTTCGCCAATCCCCGCAACGCGGCGGCCGGATCGCTGCGGCAGCTTGATCCCAAGATCACCGCCGGGCGGCCCTTGTCGCTGTTCGTCTATGGCGCGGGCGAGATGTCGGAGCCGGTGGCGGGCAGCCACCACGAATTCCTGGATCGTTTGCGGGCCTGGGGCCTGCCGGTCAATCCGCTGCCCCGGTTGTGCCAAGACACCGATGCGATGCTGGCCTTCTGGCGCGAGGTCGGCGAGATGCGGGCCGATCTGCCCTACGACATCGACGGCGTGGTCTACAAACTCGACCGCATCGACTGGCAAGCCCGGATGGGGATGAAGGACCGCAGCCCGCGTTGGGCCATCGCCCACAAATTCCCCGCCGAACAGGTGACCACCCGGGTCGCCAAGATCCAAATCCAGGTCGGGCGGACCGGCGCCTTGACCCCGGTGGCGTTGCTTGATCCGGTGACGGTGGGCGGCGTGGTGGTGTCGCGCGCCACCTTGCACAACGAGGACGAAATCGCCCGCAAGGATGTGCGCGAAGGCGACCGCGTGGTGGTGCAGCGGGCGGGCGACGTCATTCCGCAGATCGTCTTGGTGCGGACCGAGTTGCGCGTCGGCGATCCGGCGCCCTTCGTTTTCCCCGATCACTGCCCCGAATGCGGTGCCTTGGCCGAACGCGGCGAGGGCGAGGCGGTGCGGCGCTGTACCGGCGGCTTGACCTGCCCGGCCCAGGCCAAGGAACGGCTGCGCCATTTCGTGAGCCGCGACGCCTTCGACATCGAGGGCCTGGGCGACAAGAACATCGAATTCTTGTGGGACAAGGGCTATGTCCGCCAACCCGCCGATCTGTTCGCGCTGGAAGCCGCCAATGCCGCGCGGCTGGAGAAGCTGGAGAATTTCGACGGCTGGGGCAAACGCTCGGTCGAAAAACTGTTCGCCGCCATCCGGGCGCGCCGCGTCATCGCGTTCGAGCGCCTGATTTTCGCCTTGGGCATCCGCCAAGTCGGCGAGGCCACCGCCAAGCGGCTGGCCCGCCACTATGGTTCGTTCGCGGCGTGGCGAAGCGCGATGGACACCGCGCTGGTCAATGACGAGGCGCGCGCCGACCTTGAATCGATCGAGGATATCGGCCCGGCGGTCGCCGCCGAAATCCGCGCTTTTTTTGCCGAGGCGCATAACCGCGACGCGCTCGACCGCTTGGCCGGGGCGCTTGAGGTTATCCAAGACGCCCGCGCCCCAAGCCATCAAACCTCGCCGGTGGCGGGGCGTTCGGTGGTGTTCACCGGCACCCTGGTCACCCGCACGCGGGCCGAAGCCAAGGCCCGGGCCGAGGCGCTGGGCGCCAAGGTGGTGGGATCGGTCTCGAAAAAAACCGATTACGTGGTGGCGGGCGCCGATCCCGGCGGGAAAGTGACCGAGGCGAAGGCCTTGGGCGTGCCGGTGTTGAGCGAGGCCGAATGGCTGACATTGAGTGAGGGGTGACTTCGCGGGCCGCTTTCGTTAGCTTGAGACCATGAGCGACACGGAATCCCTGAGGGAGAAGTTCAAGAAGCCGCTGCATCGTTCGGCTCAGCCCGGCGCGGCGCCACCGGCCGTGGCCGAGGCGGCGCCCAAACCGCCGCCCGAACCGGTTCGCAATCTTCCGGCCGTGATCGTCAATCCGCTGGAGGAACAGCCGCCGCCCAGCGGCGGGCTGAACCATCTTCTCGAAGTGATCGCGCGGATGCTGCACCGCAAGCCCGAAGCGCCGGTTCCCGCCGCCGAGCCGCCGCTCTTCACGCTGCTGCTGGCCGATCTGTTCGAGGACACCGGCAACCAGGAACTGATCCATCTGGTGCAGGTGCTGTCGCCCAAGAAAGTCATCGGCTTGCGTCCGTTGCGCAAGTCCTTCGCGCCGCCGCCGGTTCCCGCCGATCTGGCCGCCGTGGTGCATGGCTTGCGTCAATCGGCGGCGACCGAGAAGGCCGATCTGGTGATTTGGGGTGATGTGACACGCGACGGGTGCCGCCTGCGCTTCACCACCGCCGCCGCCGCCGACGAGGACCGGGTCGGGGTATTTCCGCCCTCGGCCTGCCTGGAACTGCCCGCCGGTTTCGGCGAGCCCGCGCAAAAGCTGCTGTGGGCGGCGATTCTGGCGGCGCTCGACGGTGCCGCGCCACCGCAAAAGGCCGCCGCGCGCCGCTTGCTGGCAGCGGCCGCCGCCGAGGCCGAACCCTTCGCCGCCAAACCGCCGGTGCAGATGGCCGCCGCGCAGCAACGCTCGGTGCAGACGCTGTTCGGGCATATCGCGGCGCAAACCGCGCTGGGCTTGACCGGGCCGGCCGCGATGGAATGGTTCGAGAAATCGCTGGGTTCCTACCGGGCCGCCTTGAAGCGGGTCGGCCGTGCCGATCCGGCCTGGGAATCCGGGTTGCTGCACCGCCATATCGCGGCGATCCTCAGTGCCAAGGCCGAACGCAACCCCGATCCGGCAACCTTAAGCGAAGCCGTGGCCTCGTGGCGCGCCGCCACCGAGTTTTTGCCCCGCGACCGCATGCCGCACGAATGGGCGGGCGCTCAGGCGCGGCTGGGCAAGGCGCTGCTGCGCTTGGATCTGGCGTCGGGCGACACCGATTTGCTGCGCGAATCGCTGCAAGTTCTGCAAACCGTGCTGGGGGTCTATTCCCGCACCGAGACGCCGCAGAAATGGGCCGAGGTGATGCACGACACCGCCCAGGTGCTTCAGGTTTACGGCGATCAGATCCGCAGCCTGGACGTGTTGCGCCGCGCGGTGGATGCTTGCGATTCGGTGCTGCATGTCTGGACCCGCGACCGCATGCCGCAATCGTGGGCCGCCGTCAACAACACGCGGGGCACGGCCTTGTTCTTGCTGGATAAACACAGCGAAGGCATCGAACATCTGGACGCCGCCGCCGACGCCCTGAACGGCGCGCTGGAAGTCTTCCAAGGGATCGGCGCGACCGGCCCGGCCTCGGTCGCCGCCCGCAACCTCGCCCGCGTCACCGGGCTGGCGGCGGAACGGCGCGGCCGTCAGATCATCGATCCGGATTGGGTGGACTGAACCAACCTATCCGTCGCCGTTTCGATTTCATTTTCCAGCCGCGCCATGAAGGTCTTGCGGTCCAGGCCCGGCGGAATCGCGTCTAGGAATTCGATGCTTACCTCGCCCGGCCGCTTTAAAAAGCCGCGGCGGCGCCAAAACAGGCCGGAATTCAACGCCACCGGCACCACCGGAACATTCAGCCCCGTGTACAGCATGGCGACGCCCGAGTGATAGGGCTGGCGCTCGCCAGGCGCGGTGCGGGTGCCCTCGGGAAAGATGATCACCGGACGGCCCTCGTCGATCGCGGCTTGGGCGCCCTTGACCATCGCCTTCAGGGCCTTGGTGCCGCCGGAACGGTCGATCGACACCACCCCGGATTTCTTCAAGTACCAGCCGAACAGCGGAATCCAGGTCAATTCCTGCTTCAAGATATAGGCCGGATCGCCGAACAGCAGGTGAAAGGTGAAGGTCTCGAACGCCGATTGGTGTTTGGCGGCGATCAAAACCGGGCCTTCGGGGATGCGTTCCTTGCCGATCACCCGGGCGCGCATGCCGACCACGCCGCCCAGCAGGGCGTGCACGCCCTTCAGCCAGACATGCGCCATCACCACCGTGGCCCGGCGCGGCAGCACCGCGCACGGGATCATCACGATCACCATCAGGATCGTCCAAAGCTGGAACAGCACGAAAAAGAGAATCGAACGCATCATCGTCACGGCCGCGACACCTGTCTGGGAGTGGAACGCACATGAAACACAACGGCGAGGTACTTGGAATATTCCATCGCCAGCAAGCCCGCCGTTCCCGGCCACAGCCACCAATCATGAGCGCGGACGGTTTCGGGGAACACCGGATGGGGGACGATCCGCACACCGGGCATCGCCTGGTGGAATTCCCACAGGCTGCGCCGCATGTGGTACGACGCGGTGACCAGCCGCAGCGAGCCCAAATGCTGGTCGGCGATCCAGGCGGCGGTTTCGGCGGCGTTGCCCAGCGTGTCGTCGGCGCCATAGCCCAAAACGATGCGGTCGGCCAAATCCGAGTGACGGGGATGGATCAGCCGCAAGATGTCGGCGACCTCGACCCCCTTGTGAACGCCGGAGACGAACAAGCGGTCGGCCATGCCCTCGGCCAGCAGGGCGACGCCGGTCGCCGTCCGCTCGGACCCGCCGGTCAGCACGACGATGGCGTCGGTCCGCGTGGTGGTATCCTCGACGTGGGCGGGAACGGTGGCCGCGAACCAGACCAGGCCCGCCACCCATGCCACCGCCAAAGCCCCCGCCGTCAGGGACACCGTGCGGGTTAGCCGGCGGATCATGGCAGGCGCGCCAGCGTGCCGTGAACGGTGAGCCGCGCCGTCACCATCGCCAACGCCCCGGCCAGGGCGGGCAGCACGCCGATCACGATGAAGCCGACCAGCGGCAGCGACAGATGCGGCAGAAAGCCGCCTTCCAGCCGCCGCGCCGCCCAGCCGATCATCGACAAGGTCGGCACCGCCAGCCCCAAGCCCAGCAGGCCGCCGTTGAAGCCCAGCGAAAAAGCGCGGTCGGCGAACTGGCGCGCGATGTAATCGTCGTGCGCGCCGATCAAATGCAGCACCTCGATGATTTCGCGGTGGACCGCCATGCCGGTGCGGGTGGCGTAAATCACGGTGGCCGAGGTCACCAGCCCGATCAGCAGCAAAATGCCGATCGCCAGCCATTGGATGGTTTCCGACAGCCCGATCAAGCGCGACAGCCAGATCCGGTGGTCGTCGAGGCTGGCGCCGGGCACCGTGCGGCCCAAACGGTCGGCCACCTCGCCCAGATCCAGCAGCTTGTCGGGATCGACCGAAACGTCGATCAGGCGGGGCAGGGGGATATCTTGCACCACGTCGGTCGAGCCCAGCCAGGGTTCGATCAGCGCCAGAATCTGTTTCTTGTCGAGCGGGTGGACTTCCAGCACGCCGGGGACCCGGCGGATCACCTCGACCGCCGCGCGCACGCGCTCGTCGGTCATCGCCTCGCCGCCGTCGCCGGGCACCGGGGTGATTTGAATGGTCACCGTGCCGGAAACGTCGTGGCTCCAGCGCCCGATCACCCCGTTGATGATGAAGGTGCCGGCCACCGCGACGGCG
>CAIULK010000014.1 GCA_903899885.1 uncultured Rhodospirillaceae bacterium | reverse complement strand
GCTTTTGGTCCACTGCCAGACATTGCCGTTCATATCGTAAAGGCCCCACGGATTGGGCGGAAACGAGCCGACCGGCGCCGAACCCTTGCCACCCCACGGACTGCCGCATTCCCGGCAATTGGCGTGTCCCGATCCGATGTCGTCCCCCCACCAGTAAGCGGTGGTGGTGCCCGCCTTGGCCGCCATTTCCCATTCCGCCTCGGTCGGCAGATCGTAATTCTTGCCGGTCGCCGAACTCAACCAGCCGGTAAAGGCCTGGGCATCGGCGAAGGTGATGTTGATCACCGGACGGCGCCCCCGCCCCCAGCCGTGATCGTCCTTGCCGCCCCGGCAGGCGCGGGCATCGACGCAAGCTTGCCATTCGTCGAAGGTCACGTCGAAACGGCCGATCGCCAGATCCGGCGCGATCCCGACCATTTCCGGGCAAGTCGGGCAATCTTGAACTATTTCCACCGCACGCGCGGCCACGCTCAGAAGACAGATCAAGGATATCAAGGCCGCGCGCATCACCGCTCGCGAAACGCTTCGTGCTTAAGTTTAAGCACCGGCTTGACCAGATATTCCATCACCGTCCGGGTGCCGGTATGGATCTCGACCGAGGCCTGCATGCCGGCATTGATGGTGTGCTTGGCTGATTCGTCGCCCAGCCACGCCCGGTCGGTCCGCACCACGACGCGGTAATAGGGCTGCTGTTGTTCCGGGGTTTGGCCCTGGCCGACGGTGGTATCGGGGGCAACCAAGATCACCTCGCCGTCCAACCCGCCATAGGTGGTGTAGTCATAGGCGGTGATCTTGACCGTCGCCCGCTGGCCGACCTGAACATAGCCCCGGTCCATCGGCGATAGATGCGCCTCGACTTGCAAGCGTTCGTTGACCGGCACGATCTCCATGATCGGATCGCCCGCCTTGATCACCCCGCCGATGGTGTTGATTCGCAGATTTTTGACGATGCCGTCGATCGGACTGGTGATCTGGGTGCGGGTTTGCTGTTCGGTCGCCTGCGACAAAAGCTGGGTGTTGCGGGCGATGTCCAGCTCGGCCTGCGACAGATCATTGCGGACGGTGCGGTTGAACTTGGTCTGTTCCTCGTCGATTTTCCGAAAGGCCTCGGCCTGCCCGGCCTGGGCGCGCGGAATCTGGGCGCGCACCACCGCCAATTGGCCTTCCAGTTCCTCGGTCTGCGCTTCTTGTTGGACATGGTCCATCTTGGCGGTCAGCCCCGATTTCAAAAGATTGGCCGACATCGCGAGGCGTTCGCGGGCCAGCCGCAGATTGGCTTCCAAGGCCCGCTGGCGGGTCACCAGTTCGGTGACCTCCAACTGCTTCTGGTTCGACCCCTCGCGCAGCACCGACAACGAGGCGGCCAGGGCCTCGCGCCGCGCGTCCAGCGAACGGCGTTCCGCCTCGACCAGTTGCGGCTGACGCGCCGATTCCTCGGCGGGGAATTCCGGCGGCTCGCCCGACAATTCAGCCTTCAGGCGAGCGCGTTGCAGCATCAGGCCGTCCAGGCGCACCTGAAGTTCCTCGCGGTTGACCGAGCTGACCGGCAGTTCCAATTGCAGCAGGGGCGCGCCCTCGTGTACCTCGGAGCCATCTTGGACATAGATGTCGCGGACGATTCCGCCCTCCAGATGCTGGATGACCTTGACCTTGCCTTCCGGCTGCACATCGCCGGTGGCGATCGCCACCTCGTCGAGGCGGGCCACCATCGCCCACAGCAGAAACAGCCCAACGAACACCGAAACGATCCGCGCCAGTGGCCGCCACGTCGGCAAGGGATAGCCGTCGGCCAGCCGCGCCAGAGGGCCGCCTTCCCGCGACGACGGCGGCGGCGGATCTTGCGGCATGCCCGGCCCCAGCCAGCGCAGCGCCGCCTTGGCCAAATCCAGCGCCGGAACCAGCCGGGGGGGAATCCGGATCATGACGGCACCTCCGGCGGATGACCCGGCGGCGGCACGGCGCCGAACAAACGCGGCAGAATGTCGCGGGCCGGACCGACGGCGGCGATCCGCCCCTTGTCGGTGACCACCACGTCGCGGCAGGCGGCCAACAAGACCGGCGAATGGGTGACGACCACCACCGTGTGGTCACGCGACAATTCCAGCAGGGTCGCGCGCAAGCTTTCCTCGGCCTGACGGTCCAGGCTGGCCGAGGGTTCGTCGAACAGCAGCACCGGCGGATCGCCGATCAGGGCGCGCGCGATGGCGATCCGCTGACGTTGCCCGGCCGACAGCCGCGCCCCCGCCTCGCCGGCCGGGGTGGCATAGCCGTCGGGCATGTCGATCACCGCTTCGTGCACCCCGGCGGCGCGGGACGCGGCCAGAATCGCCTCGTCGGAACAAGCGGCCGAGCCGTGGGCGATATTGTCGCGGATCGAGGCGTTGAACAGCACGCATTCCTGCGGCACCGCCCCCATCCAGCGGGCCATCTCATCGCGCGAGAATTGGGTGATGTCGGCGTTGTCCAGCAACACCCGCCCCTTGTCGGGATGGTACAGGCCCATCATCAATTTCAGCAGCGTCGTCTTGCCGCTGCCGTTGCGGCCCAGCACGGCGGTGATGCCGCCCGGGCGGAACTCCAGCCGGTCCGCTTGGATGGCGGGGGCGCGGTCCTTGTCATAGGCGAAACTGACCTCTTCCAAGACCAGATGGCCCTTTGGCCGTTCCAGGGCCAGCGCGCTCTGCGCGCGGTCCTCGGGCTCGGCCAGGATGCCGCCCAGGCGCTCGACCGCTTGCAGGAATCCGGCGAAGGTCCGCCAGGTTCCCACCAGTTGGGTGATCGGCCCGTACAGCTTCGACGACAGCATGTTGCAGGCGACCAAGGCGCCCATCGACAGATCGTGATCAATGATGCTGATTGCGCCCAACGTGGTCAGGCTGACGCTGGCCAGTTGGGTCAGTTCGGCGCCGATCGCGACATAGCCGTCGGACACCGCGCCGCGCTGAATCGACTGCTCGATGGCGCCCGCTTGGCGGACTTCCCACAAGGGTTCAAGGGCGCGGGCCAAGCCGACCGCCTTGACCGTGGCGCGGCCCGCGACGATTTCGGCGATCAGCGCGTCGCGCGCCGCCGCCGCGTTGCTTTCCTTGGCGCCCGAGCCTTGCAGGCTTTTGCCCGACCGCCACGCCAGCACCGAAAAAATCACCAGCATCACCAGGAAAATGATCACCAGCGGACGGCCGACGAAATAGATCACGCCCAGGAACACGAACAGGAACGGCAGATCGGCCAACAACAGCGCCGAGGCCCCCGACAGCGTGTTGCGGATGGTATCGACGTCGCGGAACAACTGCTGCCAAAAGGCGCTGGGCCGGCTTTCCAGCGTGCGCAGCGGCAGGCTCATCAATTTATCGAACAAGCGGGTGCCGACCTCGACATCCAGGCGCAGCGCCACCTTTTGCATGACCCGCCCGCGCGAGACCCGCAGCACGTAGTCGAACAAGGCGACCAGCAGGACGCCGATGAACAGCCCCTTCAGCGTCTCGATGCCGTTATGGCCGATCACCCGGTCATAGACCTGCATCACGAAGATCGGGGTCGCCAAGGCCAGCACATTGACCACGGCCGAGGTCACCAGCAGCTCGCGCGCCACGGGGCGCATCGGCTCGATGATCGGCTGCAACCAAGCGCGTTTGTCGGTGCTCATGGCGCCCAGTATGCGGGGGTGCGCGGAATCGGGCAAGAATTCCGCAAGGTCTCGCGGTTAAGGGCGCCGTCACCGCCGGTGTTCAGACGGCGGAAGACTTGGTCCGCCTGCGCCAGGAACTCGTCCAAACTGACCTGGAAATCCAAATTGAGATCGGCCGACATCACCGGATCCTCGGACACCGGAATCGGCGGCGCGGCACGGGGACGGCGGCGCCCGCCGGCCTCGTCCTTCGATGGCACCTCCGGGATATCGACATAGGGGCGCCGGAACACCGCCAATTCGTCGGCGGTGATCAAGCCGTCGTGATTGAGGTCCATGCGGGCGAATTGTGTGCGGGCGTCGGCCAGAAAAGCGGCGCGGTCGATCCGCCCGCCGTTGGCGGCGGCCAAACGGTCGAACCAGCCGTCCATCGCGGTTTTGCACTCGGGCTGCCCCAAGGCGCCACCGGACAGCGGTTCGCCATTCGGGCTGAACAGCAAAACCGGCGGCACCGCCGGTTTATGCTCGCCGTGACCGCAAGCGGCAAGAGCGAGGACGACGGCGGCGAGAACGGTGCGGCGAGTCATGGTCCCTCTTTCAGACGGCGAATTTCAACGCGTTAGTTTCTGTTCGGCGGCGTCCACCAAAAAGCGCGAGCGATTGCCGCCACTGGCTGCGTCGATCCTGCCCAACAAGTGGCGGGGAAGCATCACGTTGACCCGTTCCGCCTTAAGAAAGTCCGGCGGCAAATCCACCAGGATCAACACCGCGTCCGCTTGATCCGGATCTCCCTTGAGGGCTTCCATGGTCGAGGGCACCGGCACCGGCTCGCCCTCGGCCTCCAACATCGCGAAATGCCCCGCCAACGCCTCGGCCGCCATCGCGCGGGCCTCGTCCAAGGTACGGCCAGCGGTGACACAGCCGGGAACGTCGGGGAACTCCACCCCGTAGTCGCTTCCTTCCTCCTTGCGGATATAGGCGATGAACGAAACCATGGGATCACCTCAACAGTTGCAAGCCGCTTTGCCGCTCGACGGCCTTAACCGTTCCCGAGGGCAAATCCCGCTTCGGATGGGGTACCGTCACGAGTCCCGATTTTGTCGGGTGCTTGAAGTGCCAGTGACTGCCGGTGGTCCGCTTATGCTCCCACCCGTCCGCCTCAAGTGCTTTTATGATCGCACGGCTATCCATGTGTGTAATGCAACACACTATCGTCGCGATTGTCAATGGCGGATGTGTAACAGTGTGTGGGGTGGAACGGCGTATCCTGTCGCAAAACCCTGGCGGGAGGAAAAATCGTCCCGGCAGAATCTGCCTTCCGGCTTAGAAAAGTTCGGCGTCGTTGCCGATATCCATCGGGTTTTCCGAGCTTCCCTCCGCGGCCGGCCCGCTGGCGGCCATCGCCAGCCATCCCGCCAGACGGTGCCGGCGGGCTTCGTCGTCCTCGAACCGCAGGTGGCAGCCCTTGTCGCTGATCCGCACCACATGGGCCGGGATCTCCTCGCCGAACCCATCGACCATGAAACGGATCGCCAGTCCGGGCGCCGCCGTGAAATCCTTCAGCTCGATCAAGGCGCCACCCGCCGAGATGTCGTGCAGATGGCCCGCGTGCCGCACCCCGTTGGCCAGCACGATCGCCCCGCTGTCCAAGGTGAACCGCTCGAACTGGCGGCGATTGCCGGCGTAGGAGCCGCGCAAGGCGCCGATCAAACGGTCACGCAGTTTGCGCACCTCGACGGCGGTGCCGCCAACGGTGTTCAAAACCAGCGACGACATCTGTTCGGTTTCGGTCGCCGTCTCGGAAATCTTGGCGATGGTCGAGGTCACCACAATGGTTTCCTGGGCCACCTGATTGGCCTTTTCGGAAATCACGGCGGCCGATTCGGCTTGCACGGCGGTGGTCTCGGCCATCGCCACCGACAGCGCGCTGATCCGCGAAACCACGTCATCGACCCGGGAAATGGCGCCCACCGCGTCCTCGACCGCCGACTGAATGGTATCGACCAACGAGCGGATGCGTCCCGTGGCCTCGGTGGTCTGGTTGGCCAGCCCCTTGACCTCGTGGGCGACCACCGCGAATCCCTTGCCCGCATCACCCGCCCGGGCGGCCTCGATCGTGGCGTTCAGGGCCAGCATGTTGGTTTGCCGGGCGATGGTGTCGATCAGACCGACGATATCGCCGATCTGTTGCGATGCCTCGGCCAGTCCGCTGACGATCGTCGTGGTGCGTTCCGATTCGGCCGAGGCATCCTCGGCCACCTTGCGTGACTGCTCGGTTTCGGCCTGCATCTCTTGAATCGAGCGCAGCAGAACCGCCGCCGACGAGGCGACGGCGTTGACGTTGCTGGTGGCACACTGGGCGGCCTCGGCCACCGCGCGGTTACGCTCGCCGACCGAACTGGCTTGTTCGCGCATGGTCATCGCGATCGCGCACAGGTGATCCGAACGCGTGGTGACATCGGTCACCGTTCCCCCGATGGTTTGCTCCAGTTCGTCGGACATTCGCAACAAGGTGCCGCGCACGTCCTTTTCGGCCTCGCGCATCACGTCCTCGCTTTTGCCGCGCTGACTCTGTTGGTCGATGGTCTGGCGGGCGAGAACGCGCAAGAAGAACGCCGCCCGGCCGAGCGCGCCGCTTGGCCCCAAAGGCATTTCGCCGACACGGACCGACAGGCGCCGCAGCCCCTCCTCCAGGTGCCGCCGCGGCCTGACATAGCCGGTCCCGGCGATCACCGCGCACGCGACCACGCTGGCGGCCGACACGATCGGCCCCGTCACGGTAAAACCCGCCAACCCCAAACCCGCCCCCGCCAGTCCAACCGCAAGGGCCGCGAACAACAATCCGTCCGTCGCGCCGCTGACCGGCTCGGCCGCCGTTTGCTGGGTGCTGGTAAGCCCCAAAATACGGAAATAAGCGGCGTAGATCATATCCTCGCCGAGAATATGTTTAATCAGCCAATCGCGCAGAAAATCAAAAACGGTATCGGTCAAGACCGTGTTGCTACCCGATCGGTATGCATCGACCAATTTCTTGACTTCGGCTTGGAGCCAACGATGCCGTTGAATATGATCGTCGCGTCCCGTGAATTTAGTCTTCGCGAAGAAGTCTTCCTCGCGCTGAAAATGCGTATGAACATACTGGACCAATTCGTCCAGGGTCGGGCCGATGACACTGAGCCGACGATTCGTATTGGCATCCCACAGCGTATTGATCAGCTGAATCAATTTTTGGTGGTCGTGATCGAATTCGGCGATGCCGACACTCAGCCCGTCCTGCCACTCAATCAAGGCCATGCCGGCTCCCCAACTCTCGCGCTTCAACGAAGACATCCCCGCCCAATCGGTAATTATATCAACATCGCATTAAACTGTCGGCACCTGCTTTCGGATCTATCCTTAAGAAGCAATCGGCACGGAAAATGCATGGCGCAATGCACCCGTTGCAAAGGATTCGGACCATGACTATTTCGTCGCTTGGATCGCCGTCGCTGTTGGCCTCGCTGCTGCAAAACAACAGCGGCACGGCGAATTCGTCCTTGGCCTCCTCGCTGTTGGGCGGAACGGCAACGGGAAGCACCGCCTCCTCGGCCTCGAGCGGAACCTCCGCCTCCGATCCGGCCTATACGCTGTCGCTGGGTCAACAAAAAAGCCAAACCCAATCGAGCCTGCTGGGATACGGTCAATTGGGCCAGATGGTTAGCCAAGCCGCCACCGCGCTGGGCGCGATCGACCGCGACAATCCGGCGGTGACCGCCAGCTACGGCCACACCGGCACGCCGGTGACCCAGACTTATACCGTCGATGTCTCGCGACTGGCACAAGCGCAGATTCTCACCACCGGCAGCTACGCCAGCCCCAGTCAATCGGTGCTGGGCACCGGAACCTTGACCCTGAGCGTCGGTTCCAACGCGCCCGTCGGCATCGCGATCGGCGACGGTTCGCTGAACGGCGCGGCCAGCGCGATCAATGCCGCCGACGCGGGGGTAACCGCGACGGTGGTCCAGGCTTCGGCGGGGCAGTATGAATTGCAACTGGCCGGAGCCAGCGGCGCCGCCAACGCTTTTTCCACCAGCGGGATCCCGGCTCTGTCCCATGATCCCAACTCGGCCTCGTTCACCGGTCTCGACGCGATCCAGAACGCCCAGGACGCGGCCTTCACGGTCAACGGCGGCGCGTCGCAAACCAGCGCCACCAATCTGGTCACCCTGGCACCCGGCGTCACTACCGCGCTCGGCGCCACCGGCACCGGTACCGTTAGCATTCCCGTCGGCCAGGGAGCCGCGGTGAACGCGGCCTCGGCCCTGGTGGGCGGGGTCAACACGCTGCTGACCGCCTTGAGCGGACTGACCACCAGCGGCGGTGACCTCAGCGGCGATACCGGAGTCGCCAGCAAATTGCTGGGAGCCATCGATCAGACCGCGAACGGCACCAGCTTGTCCAAGCTGGGGATCACCGTGGGCAGCGACGGCACGCTGAGCCTTGATTCCAGTAAATTCGCCGCCGCCTACGCCGCCGATCCCAGCGGCACCCGCGCGACGTTGGACAAGGCGACCGCCGCGATCCAAAATGTTTTGACCAGCGGCGACGGCGCCCAGGCGGCGATCAAGGCGACCTTGGAAAGCGAAGTCAGCAGCCTGATGGCGCAAATGCCGTCCTTGACCTCCTATCTCTCGGGATCCACTGGAACCACCGGATCATCCTCGGCCAGCCCGCTCGGCGGGCTAATGTCGATGGGATGAAAAATGGCGCGAATCATCGGGTAACACACGGATCGTTTTTTTGGCGAACCTCGCGTACACTGTGGATCCTCGATGCGGGAGATTCACGATGCCGACCAAGTTCGCTGTGATGACCAAGTTCACCCTAATTCTGGCGCTTTTCACGATCCTGTTCGGCATGCCCGTGCTGGCGGCCGATCCGCCGGTCGCGATGCTGACCCAAGTAATGGGGACGGTTGAACAAAGCCGCGACGGCAGCAGCTGGAAGGCGGTCACCCGAAACAAATTCCTGTTCGCGGGCGACTTGGTGCGGACCGGCGCCGATGGTTCGGGCAAGCTGGTCGATCAAGCCACCAACATGGCCCGGACGATGGGCCCCAGTTCCCAGGTTCGCATCGGCGCGGCGGCCCCCGAAGTGGTGTCGGGCAGCCTCTCCGCCCCCGAGGCGGCAAGCGGCGACCTCTCGGCCGGTTTGGCCAACCGCTTCGCCGAGGCGCAGCGCTATACCGCCGTGCGGCGGGGCGTGCAGCAAGACAGCCAGCCGAAACTGCGGGTGGCGCGTGAAGTCACGCTGTCGGCGACCTATCCCGATCTGGTCTGGCAAAGCTTCGGCAAGGCCTATTCCTATGTGATCACCATCGACGGCGCCAAGACGACGGTGCAAGGCTCGGACGACAAGGTGATCCGCTACCACGTTCCCACCCTGTCGGCCGGAACCCATGGTTTCTCGGTCGCGGTGATGGATGGCGGCGGTCACGTGGTGTCGGAAGCCGACAAGGAAGGCTCGTTGATCTGGTTGTCGCCCGCCGAGGACAAGGCGCTGGCCGACAGCGTCGCCCGCGTCAAGGCCGGTGCCCCCAATGACGTCTTCCCGCTGGCCAATCTGCTCGATGAAAAAGGCGTGCTGGTCGCGGCGATGGATGCCTACCGTAAATACTTCAACGAAAACAAGGACGACAACGACATGCGTCCGCTGTTGATCCGCATCTACAACGAGCTGAAGCTGGCCGACCTGAAGCAGGCCGAAGCCACGCTTTACAACGATATGCTGGGCACGAACTAGGCGGTTCGTCCTTTTTTGGAGACGACAACATGAAGACCACCAGACGCTATGACCTCGCTCTGGTGGTCTTGCTGTGCGGGCTGGCCGTTCTCGGCCAACGGCAGGAATGGTTCTCGTTGATCGAGGATCAGACCATCGGCTTTCGCCACCAGATGCGTTTGGCCTACGGCGACCCCGCCGCCCTCGCCCCCCTGCCCGACGTCGGCTTCGTCAACACCGACGAGGCGTTCTTCAAGGCCTATAAAAGCTTTCCGCTACGCCGCACCGATATCGGGACCATCGTCCGCAACGTCCGGGCGCTTGGCGCCCGCGTGGCCGTGGTCGATATGTTGATGGACTTCCCCTCGTCCTACGGCGAGGACCCCATCCTGGCGGCCGCCTTGCGGGAGGCTGGAAACGTCCTGCTGGTCTCGCAGGGCGAGGTGAAAAACGGCAAGATGGGGCGCATCAATCACCCGACCCCGGTTCTCGATGCCGCCGCAGACACCGGCTATGCCAACGCGGTCTCGTCGAGCCGGTTGATGACCAACTTGTCGCGGGTCAAGATCTATCCCGAGGCGACCGGTCAGCCGGGCGGCTGGCCGATCGCCGTCAAGGCGGTCGCCGCTTATCTGGGGGTCACGCCCAAGCTGGACGCCAACCGGTTGATCCTGGGCGACCGCGCGGTGCCCTTGGACGAATCCAGCCGGATCGCCATCGATTATCCCCCGCTGGTGACCGGCACCCGCTTCCTCAGCCAGACCACCGGAATTTCCGCCAACGAATTCCTGGTCGATCTCGACGCGATGGATCCGGGCGACCGCGAGGAACTGGCCACCTGGGTGCGCGACAAGATCGTGCTGATCGGCGATACCTCGGATGTCTCGCACGACTGGTTCGACACGCCGGTCGGCTCGGTCTACGGGGTCGAGATCATCGGCGACACCATCGCCACCCTGCTCAAGGGTGGCCCCTTGCAGCCGCTGGGCGCTCCGCTCGAAACCGCCGTGGCGTTGGGCATGATGGCGCTGCTGGTGCTGCTGGAAGCGTGGGTCCATTCGCCGTTCCGCCGTGCGCTGGGCTTCTTCGCGATCGTCGGCGGCTTCATCGCGACCGCCACCGTGCTGTATGTGTCGCGCGGTCTGATCGTGCCGATGAGCTATATCCTGGCGGCCCTGATCCTTGGCCATTTGGTGGTCGAGTTCCGCCAATTCATCCTCGAACGCCGCCAGCGGCGCCAAATTTCGCGGACCTTCGGCCAATATATCCCCGCCGAACTGGTCGCCGAGATGAGCCGGACCGGCCAGGAAGTCTCGGTCGGCGGCGAATCGCGTGAAATGACCGTGCTGTTTTCCGATGTTCGCGGCTTCACCTCGATTTCAGAGGGCTTGGCGCCGCAGGAACTCACCGTCCTGATGAACGCCTTCCTGTCGCCGATGACCCGGGTGATCCACCAAAATCACGGCACCATCGACAAATACATGGGCGACGCGATCATGGCCTTTTGGGGCGCGCCCTTGACCGATCCCGATCACGCGCGGCACGCCGTGCAAGCGGCGATGGCGATGGGCAAGACCATGGAGGATCTGTCGGTCGATTTCGTGGCGCGCGGCTGGAAACCGATCAAGGTCGGCATCGGCCTGAATTCCGGCGTGATGAGCGTCGGCAACATGGGATCCGATTTCCGGTTGGCCTATACGGTGATGGGTGACGCGGTCAATCTGGGTTCGCGCATCGAAAGCCTGACCAAGCAATACGGGGTCGGCGCGATGATCAGCGAATTCACCCGCGCCGCCGTGCCCGATCTGATTTGCCGCGAAATCGACCGCGTGCGGGTCAAGGGCAAGGATCAGCCGGTCCATCTGTTCGAACCCTTGGGTTTCGAGGGCGAGGTTTCCGCCGACACCCTGGCCGTTCTGGCCCGCCATCACGCGGCCCTGGCCGCCTTCCGCGCTCAAGATTGGGCCACCGCCAAGGCCGGATTCCAGGCCCTGACCGCCTTGGAACCCAACCGGATGATCTACACGATCTACCTCGACCGGATCGCTCATTTCGAGGCCGAACCGCCCGGTACCGACTGGGACGGCGTCTATACCCATAAGGAAAAATGATGCGCGACCAAAGGCTGCCGCTGGCGCTGTATCTGGGATTGGCCCTGGCCCTGGCCCCGCACTCCGGTTCGGCGGCCGACCCCTCGGCCCTGCCCGCCTGGGTCGATGCGAAGCGGCAAGCCGCCTCGGACGTGCCCGACGCCAAGCGCCGCGCCGCGGTGATGTGGAACCGCACCCACGCCAAGGCGGTCGATCCCGCCACCCCCCAAGACGCGGCGTTGGATGCCGCCCGGATGGCGCTGTCGATCGCCCGCGACAATCTGGGTGAGAATCACATCGCCACAATCATTTCCGCCACCGATCTGGGGCAGTTGGAAGGCCGCGCCGGGCATGTCGAGGCCGCCGAAACCGCGTTCACCACGGCGCTGGCCTCGGCCGACGCGGTTTTGGGCAACGGCCATCCCGAGACCCTGCGCATCCGGGGCCTTGCCGCCCAGATGTACGAGGCGAACGGGCTGTTCGCCAAGGCCCGCGAATACCGCACCGCCAATGTCGCCAACGCCGGCACCGCCTTGGGCCGGACCCATCCGCTGACCTTGGCCGCCAAGCAAGCCTTGGTGCAATCCGATCTGACCGCCGGACGGTTGGAGGCCGCCGCCGGGGTGCTGCCCGGCCTGTGCGCCACCACCCGCAAAATCCTGGGCGACAGCCATCTCGACAGCCTGCACTGCCTGGGCCTGTCGGCGGATCTGGCACGCGAGCGGGGCCTGTTTCCCGACGCGGTGACCGCATACGACAAGGCCCTGGCGGGCCTGCCCGCCAGCGACCCAGCCGTCCCCGGACTGCAAGCCGGACGGGGCGAAACCTTTCGGGCGCAAGGACGATTGGCCGAGGCGAGGACGGCCCTGGAACCCTTGACCTCGTGGCGCGCCAAGGCCGACTTGGCCGAGGTTCTCTCGGATCAGGACGATCTGGAGGCGGCCGAAAAACTGGCGGCCGAGGTTCTGGACCACGCCACCAAAACCCTTGGTCCCGACCATCCGCAAACCCTGGCGGCGACCGGCACGCTGGCCGCCATTCACCGCAAGCAGGGCCGCTTGGCCGAGGCGGAGAACGGATTCGCCACCGCCTACGCCGGGTATCACAAAATTCTGGGCGACAGCCATCCGGCGACCGCCGTCGCGGCGGGCAATCTCGGCGAAATCCTGGAGAAGGAGGGCCTGTTCGATCAGGCCGAACCCCCCTTGCGCGCCGCCTTCGACTCCGAACACAAGATTTACGGCGACACCCACCCGACGACCTTGGCGGGCATGAACAATTTGGCCCTGCTGTATGAATCGCAAGGACTGTTCGACCGCGCCGAGCCGCTTTACAAAACCGTCGCGGCGACCGAGGCGAAAATGAGCGGGCCGCGCCACCCCGAGGCCGCCGCCGCCGACAATAATCTGGCCTATCTGTACCTGTTGCAAGGCCGCTACGCCGACGCCGCCCCCCGCTTCCGGGCGGTGCATGAGGCGTGGAAAAAGACGCTGGGCCCCACCCACCAAGACACACTGAAGGCTCTCAACAATCTGGCCCGCGCCGAAGCGGGCGCCGGTCACGTCAAGGAAGCCGAAACCCTGTTCGACCAAGCGCTGGCCGCCCGCCGCGCCGCCTTGGGCCCCAACCATCTGGACACCTTGCGCTCGATGCACGATCTGGCGGCGCTCTACCGTCAGACCAAGCGTTTCGACAAGGCACTGGCCTTGTTGAAGGTCACGCTGGCCACCGACGAGATCGTCCTGGGTCCCAGCCATCCCTATACCTTCGAGGTCCTAAACACCCTGGCCGGGGTTCAAGAGGATCTGGGCGATGTCGATGCGGCGCTGACCACCCGGCGGACCATCTTCGAGCGGCGCAACATCTTCTACGAACGCATGCTGCCGGTAACCGGCGACAACGCGCGCGAAGGCTATGTCCGCCTGCACGCCCCGGAACTGGCCGACTACGTGAACGCGCTGCTCAAGAAGAGCGAAGCGGTCAGCGGCAAGGGCATGCTCGACGTCACCGTCGCCCGCAAGGGCTTGCTGTTGTCGGTCGCCTCGCAAATTCAGCAAATCACCCGGCTGTCGCGTGACCCGGAAATGGCCAAACTGGCCGGACAACTGGAACTGGCGCGCAAGAAACTGGCGGCGCTGACCCTGTCCGGCCCGACCCCGGAAACCCACGAGCATCATCTTGAGGTGATGGCCGATCTGGAGGACCAGATTCACCGTCTGGAAGGCGATTTGGGGCGCGCCAGCCAGCGCTTCCGCGAACAGGTGGCGCCGGTGACGGCCGAACAGGTGGCCGCCGCCTTGCCCGACGACGCCGTGTTGGTCGATTTCTTCACGCTGGGCGAGGGATCGGCGCGGCGTCTGGTCGCCGGGGCGGTGCATAAGGAAGACGGCAAGCCGGTCTATCAAACGGTGGTCTACGACCACGCCGCCGATATTGACGCCGCCATTTTAAAATACCGCGCGGACATCCAAAACGAGGATATCGAGCTCGACGATCTGCAAGACAGCGGTCAGGCGGTCTACGGCCGGATTTGGCAACCGTTGGAGCGGGTGATCGGAAAGCGCACCAATGTGTATGTCGTGCCCGACGGCACCTTGAACATCCTGCCTTTCGCCGCCTTGGTCGAAAAGAACGGCCGCTATCTGATGGAACGGATCGACCTGCATATCCTGGGATCGGCCCGCGATCTGCTGCCCACCCATGTGCCGCCCGCCAAGGGCGGCTTCGTGGTGGCCGCCGGTCCCGACTACAATCTCGACATTCTGGCCGACAAGACCACCGTCGAAACCTTGAAACGCCGGAGTGCCACGGTCCAAGAGTCGATGCGGGGCTTGGCATCGGGCATGCGCGGGCTGCATTTCGACCCGCTGCCGGGCGCCGAACGCGAAGGGCGCCTGATCGAAAAGACCATTCAAGCCAGCACGCCCGAGGGCGACGCCCGTCAATCGGTGCTGTTCAGCAAGGCCGACGCCCAGGAGCAGGTGTTGCGCGACCGCGCCGACCCGCCGGAATTCCTGCATATCGCCACGCACGGCTTTTTTCTGAAGCCCGACGATTCGCTGCGCCGGCGCCTGCTGGCCTTGCAACGCAGCGGCGGCAACGATCTGCCGGTGCCGCCGCCCGGCGACAACCCGTTGCTGCGCTCTGGTCTTGCCTTTGCCGGAATCAACGCCAACGCCCCGGTGCTGGGCGAAATCGACACGGACAACGACGGGGTTCTGACCGCGCTGGAAGTGCTTGGGCTGGATCTGTCGGGCACCCGGCTGGCGATCTTGTCGGCCTGCGAAACCGGCCTGGGCGAAATCCACGAGGGCGAAGGCGTCTACGGCCTGCGCCGCGCTTTCCAGGAAGCGGGCGCCCAATCGGTGATCTCATCCTTGTGGGAGGTCAGCGACGCCGGCACCCAAACCCTGATGGCCGCGCTGTACAAACGGCTGATGGCGGGCGTGGCGCCGCACCAGGCCCTGCGCGAGACCCAGCTGGAAATGCTGCGCAACCCGCAATGGAGCGCGCCCTACATCTGGTCGGCGTTCTACATGGTCGGGGCGTAGACACTCGATCCGGCTTGACTTGACGGCGACTTGACACTTTAGTCCTTCCCATTCGAATTTTAGGGGTCGCGCGTCGTCCATGTCTCAGAACAGCTCCATTGTCGTCGTTGGTCTCGGCTATGTCGGTCTGCCGCTGGCCGTTGGCATCGCCCACCATTTCCCCACTCTCGGGTTCGATATTTCGGCCGAGCGGGTGGCGGAGCTGCACAAGCATCATGACCGAACCGGCGAAATCGATTCGGACCGGCTGCGCGCCAGCACCCTGAAGATGTCGGCCAACCCCAAGGATATCGAGGGGCACGACGTTTACATCGTCACCGTGCCGACCCCGGTCGATCTGGAAAACCGCCCCGACCTGACCCCGGTGATGAAGGCCTGCGCCACCGTCGGCCGCGCCCTAAAAAAGGGCGCCGTGGTGGTGTTCGAAAGCACCGTCTATCCCGGCGTGACCGAGGATCTGTGCGGGCCCGAATTGGAAAAACATTCCGGTCTGGTCTGCGGCCGGGATTTCTTCCTGGGCTATTCGCCGGAACGCATCAATCCCGGCGACCGCGAACACACCGTCGATCGCATCGTCAAGGTGATCGCCGGTCAAACGCCCGAGGTGACCGAGCTGTTGGCCAAGGTTTACGGCGCCGTCACCACCGGCGGCGTTTTCCGCGCCGCCTCGATCCGCGCCGCCGAGGCCGCCAAGGTGATCGAGAACGCCCAGCGCGACATCAACATCGCCTTCATCAACGAAATCACCATGATCTTCCAACGATTGGGAATTTCGATTTACGACGTGCTCGACGCCTCGGCCACCAAGTGGAACTTCCTGAATTTTCGTCCGGGTTTGGTCGGTGGCCACTGCATCGGCGTCGATCCGTTCTATCTGGCGACCTGCGCCCTTTCGAACGGTCATAACCCCGAAATCATCCTGGCCGGACGCCGGATCAACGACGGCATGGGCGGCTGGCTGGCGGCACGCATCGCCGAGCGATTGGCTCCCAGCTCGCGCGTTCTAATGCTGGGCCTGACCTTCAAGGAAAACGTCCCCGATTTGCGCAACAGCAAGGTGATCGATCTTATTCGGGCACTGACCGTGCGCGGCCATTCGGTCGATATTCACGACCCCTTCGCCGACCCGGCGGAGGCGGCTCATGAATACGGCGTCACGCTGCTGTCCGATCTTGCCTCGGCCACGAACTATGATTGTGTCGTCGGCGCCGTGCCGCACGACGCCTACGTCGCCTACACGGTCGAGGAGCTGGCGGCATTCTTGAAGCCGGGCGGACTGGTCGCCGACATCAAGGGAATGTGGCGCACCCTTCCTTTCCCGGATTCGTCGCGCGTCTGGCGGCCGTAGAGCGGCCTTGCGCATCCTCTTCATCACCCAAAGCCGGATCGGCGACGCGGTCCTGACCACCGGACTGTTGAACCACTTGGCCGAGATTTACCCGCGGGCCCGCTTCACCGTGGCCTGCGGCGTCGTGCCGGCACCCTTGTTCGAGCCCATGCCGTTCGTCGAGCGGGTAATCCCGATGATCAAGCGCCGTCGCGCCGGTCATTGGCGGGACTTGTGGCGGACGGTCGCCGGAACCTGGTGGTCGATGGTGGTCGATCTGCGCGGATCGGCCTTGGCGTGGACGGTACCCACCTTGCGCCGCCGCGTCCTGCGTTCGTCGTGGGACGCCAAACACCGGTTGGTGCATATGTCTTCGGTGATCGGCCGGGACACCCCCTTCCCGCCCCGTCTGTGGAATACCCCGGAGCAGGAGGCCGAGGCCGCCCGGCGCGTCCCGTCCGGGCCGCCGGTGCTGGCTCTGGGGCCGACCGCCAATTGGAGCCCGAAACAATGGCCCGCCGAGCGTTTCGCCCGGCTTGCCGCCTGCCTGACCGCGGCAAACGGGCGCTTTCCAGGGGCACGCGTCGCCGTGCTGGCCGCCGCGTCCGAGCGGGCGGCGGCGCAACCGGTCCTGGATTCCCTTCCGGCCGGGCAGGCGATCGATCTGGTGGGAACGGTCGATTTGCCGACAACCCACGCCTGCCTGAAGCGCTGCGCCCTGTATATCGGCAACGATTCCGGGCTGATGCATATCGCCGCGGCCTCGGGCGTGCCGACCTTGGGGCTGTTCGGGCCGTCGTCCGAGGTGTTTTATGGACCCTGGGGCCCACGATGCGCCAGCGTGCGCGGCCCTCGCGGTTTCGAGGATATTTGCTGGGCACCCGATTTCGACCACCGCAAATCCGATTGCCTGATGCTGGACCTGACAGTCGATATGGTCCTGGACGCCGTTCAGGGGTTAATTTCGGCCTGATCTTATCGTTTGCCGCCCACTTGAATCAGCGTGCGCGGGATCGGCGGTTTCGACGGATGCAGCAACAGCCCGTGCCGCGCGGTCTCGATCTTCATATCGCGGTAGACCGTCTGCACATCAACCAACGCCTCGCGCACCTTGGCGGCCACCTTGTTGGCTTCGCCGGCCGCCGAAAAGGTGGCCGCGACCTGGGTCCAATTCAGGCGCAAACTGCGCTCCAGGCGCGGCAGCCGCCACGCGGCCCAGGCATAAAGATCAAGCTTCAGGCTCGAGCCCGACAAATACGAGATTGCCCCGTCGCTGAGCGGCACCGCATGCTCGCGCAGATGCTCGTGAAACTTCTCGGTCAGTTCGATTTCCTCAAGCCACGGCCCTTCGGCATCGGTGACCCACAGATGCAGGTGGTCGGCCAACTGCGTGTCGGAAATTCCCAACGCGCCGGTTTCCGGGTTCTCGAACTGCAACGAGAAGCGGGCGCGGCCCAACCGCACCGACTGTTCCTTGACCGCCCGGATGCTGCCATTCTTGCCGCCGGTCGCCTTGATCCCCAACCGGTCCATCCAGTCGGTCATCGAATTGCCCAGATGCACCCGCCGTCCGCGCGTGCCGTGCCGATTCAGATACAGCATGATCAACCGCGCCCGGGTGCCGAACGGCACGCCCACCCAAGCCGCCCGCCCGGTCGCCGGATCGATCACCGTGCCGGGTTCAACGACCAGATGGAAACGGCCGTTGCTGCGTTGCCAGGGCTCGTTATTGGCCGCCGGACGCGAATGTGGCAACGAGGTTTGGCACAGACCGGCATGCAGGAACGAAACATCCTCGATGGAATCCTCGCACATCACACGATGCGCGGCGGTGAGTTGTCTCTGCCGCGCCACGACCACGGTGGCGGGGAGCGCGCGGTCGGTACGCATCATCTCCAGGCACGTATCGAGACCGAACAATTCCAGTTGCGAATGTATCGTCCGTCCCTGATCGTCGGCCAACGCCGTCCTCGCCAGCTTTGCGCTCATCATCCGTTCCCTGCCCGCCTATCCGCGTGCCATCACAGGATATTCACCCTCGGTCGCCAATAATTACTAGATGTTGTGGTGGGTTCAACCCTTGAATCATTCGGATACGCATAATCCGGGACATTTGATTCGAGAACCGGCCCCGATGTCCCGGATTATGCGTGCGACCCCATCCTTCCCGCTGGACTTATCCACGCATAATCGAGGATAAGGACGAGAATAATGGGAGAAAAGCCACGCATAACTGGGGACCAATCTCCGCATAATCCGAGTCTCTTTCCGACAGTCAAGTCCGCATAATCCGGGATAAAACGCGTCCTTATCCACGCATAATCCGGGTCACATACCTATAGTTATTTCCTTATACTAAAAAAACTCCGATAGGGTCTGCTAGACACCGGATCGCTTCACCACCCTCATCCGCATAAACGGCGACATCCGAAAGAATTTTCCATCAAGAACGGAGTTTGGCCCGGCGTTCCACGCATAATCGGGGACATTGAGACCCCTCGACCCACAATATCCGGTACCAAACGCCCCGCTGCGCCACAAGCGGGATTCCCACAAGGGATTCAATATGTTGGGCGCATAAGCTGGGACATTGCCGTAGAAAAACCGATCGGAAACAACGGGTTGAGTCGCCCTTGCGG
Organism: uncultured Rhodospirillaceae bacterium; assembly: GCA_903899885.1. GTDB lineage: Bacteria > Pseudomonadota > Alphaproteobacteria > Rhodospirillales > Magnetospirillaceae > CAIULK01. The sequence continues at coordinate 70,273 of CAIULK010000014.1, read as the reverse complement.
CTTATCTGCGCCGTCCGTCGGGAATCAGGCCCATCCGCTTCGCGCGGTCTTGACCGGACAGCTCATCACCGAACGCTTTCAACGCCGCTCGGATCACCCGCGACGGGCTGGCGTCCTCGCCGGTATAGCGGCGAAAATTAGCGATTTCCGCCTTGATCCGCGCGATATCCTCGTCGATTAGATAAAATCGCGGCTGCGCTCGTGACGCTTTTGGTGGCACTGGTGTCGCCGCTGGCGTGTGTGGCAGTGGTGCCGTTGTGTCATCGGTGCGGACCGGTGCCCCCCCGACCAACCGCGCGATATCCTGGTTGGTATCGGGATCAGGATCCACCGTCGGCAAGGGACGCGATGAAAAATCGCGCCGCAAGCGATCACCACCAACCGTAATCGCCCCCGCGTTAACCATCGGCGGTGCCTTAGCCATGATCGACAACCTCTTGATAAAACGCCTGAACCTCGCTTGCCGCCTTGGGATCGCGGCCGTCCATCTCGCGCACGCTGCGCCCCCATCCATAGGCCGTCTTATAGGCTGAACGCTGAACAAGAAAACAGCGGGTCACCGTGCCGAGCACGTCGCGGATACGCTCGTTCGGCACCGAGGGATCGATCGGTTTATTCAGTTCTTCCTCGATCAAGGCGCGGGTCGCGCCAAAATTGGTCGGCGGAATGCGGGCCGGCATGATCCAAGCCTTCAGCTCGGGATTCCGCAGCCGGCTTTCGTTGATCAGCATCGCCATCTTGTTCAAACCGTCGGTATCGGCGTCACCCTCGGACGTCGGAATTAGCACCAAGTGCGAGACCAACATGGCAAGCCGCATCTCCTGGCTGTCACGGCCACCCGCATCGACCACGACAATGTCGTTTTCACGCGCGAAATCAACGATTTGCGACCCGACTGATTTACCGACGATGGGCACGACGCGCAGCGGCGGCAATTCGGCGCTCACTTGATCGCGGCGCAATTTGAACTTGGTTGCCCCCTGCTGATGATCGGTATCGATCAGCACGGTCTTGTAGCCGTTGTGCTGTGCGAGCAGAGCCAGTTCGCACGAGGCGGTGGTTTTCGCGACGCCGCCCTTTTCGTTGGCGACGGTGATGATCATGGCCATGGCAACGGTCCTTTCCGGCAAATCGACGCGCGGCACGCTATCATCACTGCCGATCAAACACCAGTGAGAAAGTGGCAATAGTGTAGCGGTGGCACTAGTGTGATGCGGTCACGCATAGAATGGAACATACGCAGGGGAAATGTAGGAAATAGGCGTAAATCGGCACGACTGCCGCGTTTACACGCATGACGCGATGACACCGGTGCCAACGCGGCAGTAGTGACCGTCGGTCACGGTGACGAAACGGCACCAATGCCACGGGAACACCAGTGACGGCCTTACTGCCCGCCGATCCTTTCAAAACTTGATCCGCGACGGCGGGACCGGATGATCGCGTGTCCCTCTTGGGGGATTCTTTTTTGTTGCGGCGCGGCCCGGCGACCGGTTGGATGCCGCATTCCCACCATGGTTAAGGACAACCGATGACCTGGATGCTGTCTCCCGCCGTCATGCGCGATCTTGTTCCCTCGACGCTTCAGGTCGCCCAGGCGTTGGCGTTGATTCCGGTCGTGGGCGGATTTACGGCCATCGGGGCGGTCTTACGATCCATCGGAAACGATTCCCGGACGATGCCCGAGGCCGATTTGCTGGTCGGGTGGAGCGTGGTGGCGTCGTTCCTGGTCGTGGTGGGCGGGCTGACCGGGATTCCGTTCACCGTTTTGGCCATTATCGTGGCGGTGGCCGCATTGGCCGCGGGGGCGGTGCTGTGGCGCCGTAAACAACCGCTGCTGGCGCCAGGGGCGGGGCGGATATTGATCCTGCTGGTGCCGTTGCTGCTGGTCACGCTGTCGATGCAACCCTCGGAAAACGATGATTTCGCCCAATGGCTGCCGAATTTGCGCTATCTGCTGTGGACCGACCATTTCCCAGGCGTTGGCCTGCCGCCATCGGACAGTGTTTTTCCGGCCTATCCCTATGTAACGGCGTTCGTCGGCTACTTCGTCAGCCGACTGGCCGGCGGCATCGCCGATACCACCGGCAACCGCTTCAATATGTTGCTATTGGCCAGTTTGGGACTGGCGCTGATTTCACTGGTTCGGCCGAACCAACGGGTCGGATGGCGGGCCGCCGCGCTGGGCTTGGCCTTCGCGACACTGCTGTCGCCGACCTTCGTGCCCAAGCTGGTCTTGTCGAATTACGCCGATTGCGCGACCGCGGTGGCTCTGGCCTTCACGGCGATGCTGGCCGCCCGCTGTCTGGAGGGGGAACGGCCCGTCGGGATCGGGCTGATCATCCAGTTGGCGGCCGCGGCGACGATCCTGATTCTCATCAAACAGGCCAATCTGGTGTTTCTGCTGCTGTTGGGCGCCGGCGCGCTTGTCTTGGCGCCACGCCGGATCGGGCCGTTGCTGCTGGCGGCGGCGGCGGCTGGACTGGTGGCGCTGGCTTGGCGGGTTCGAGTCGCCGAGATTGGCGGCGGCGAGCAACATCCGATGGCCTTCGCCCAGTGGCATTGGGCCCTGATGGGGCAAACCCTGCACAGCATCGGGTTGGTGGTGGTAAACAAGGGGGGCTATTTCGGGCTGGCGTTGATTCTGGCCGGTGTGGCGGGCCGCGCGCTGTCGCGCGGGGTTGTGCCCGCCGAGCGTCTCGCGGTGTTGTTCGCGGTGACGGTGATCGGCTTCTCGGGATTTCTGCTGTGGGTCTATCTGGCGGTCTACACCGACTATGAAAGCTCTTCGGCGGCATCGTTCTGGCGATACCATACCGAGTTGGGCGGATTCGAACTGGCGGCTGCTGCGGCATGGCTGTCGGGCTTGAAAATGCGGCCGTCGGCGCGCCTGACGGCGGCTTTCGGTATCTTGGCGATCGGTCTCGTGGTGGCGGTGCCGGTGGCGGCGGTGCCGGTTCTGCGCTTCGACTGGCACCCGGTGAAGAATTTCGTGCGGTCGCTGACCCCGGATCTGACGGCGCTTTTGCCGCCCGGTTCGAGGGTGATGATGGTCGATCCCGAGGGATCCGGCTTCATGGACAACTTCCTTAAATGGAATCTGGGGGTTCGGTATCACCCGGCGCCCGGCATTTCGGCCTTCGCGTCACCCGCCTCGGTCGCGCTTCTTCTGGCCAATCCGGCGGTACCATACGCCTTTGTGCTGTCGTCTTCGCCCGCGGTCGCCCAAGCCTTGGGATTTCCGCCCAAGGAGCGAGCGGCCAGTTTGCTGGCGCGCGGTCCGGATGGCTGGACGACGCTTGCAACGTGGCCGTTCACCGGTTTCGAGCGGGCAGCCCAATTCAAATATTGAGCGGATGAGGTCCGGCGGCTAGCGGTGGCGGAGTCCACTCTGGACAAATTCCGCCGCTCTGGCAGAATTAACAACTCGTAAGCTTCATTTCTGTCAGGGAGATTGACTCATGAAAATCGTCACCGCGCTGGGTTTTGCCCTGCTTCTCGCGGCCTGCTCCGGCCGGGCCGAACCTCAAGGCTCGTTCCTCGATCCGGTGTGCATGCCTGACGGGTCGGTTTCCTTCACCCAGCAAGCCAACGCCGACGGCACCTATGGCGACCCGCGCGCCTCGAAGGCGAATTGCTCGTGGAACAAGCCGAAGCCGGCCATGTAAAGCGAACGGGCGGGGAGGAATCCCCGCCTTTTTTCCGATGAATCCGCTTGATGCCCTTTTCGCCCGCCACTCCGATCCGTCCGGTTTCGCCGCCGGTTATGTCGAGCATCTGCGCGACCTGTTGGCCGCACTGGATATCCCGGCGGTCGGCCGATTCATCGAATTGCTGCTGGAGGCTCGGGCGGCGGGGCGGCATATCTTTTTTTGCGGCAACGGCGGCAGCGCCGCCACCGCCTCGCACTTCGCCAACGACATCGCCATCGGCACCCGCGCCGGCGACCGGCCCTTCAAGGCGGTCAGCCTGGGCGACAATATCGCGGTGATCACCGCGATCGCCAATGACGATGGCTACGACCAGATTTTCGTCCGACAGCTTCAGGTGTTGCTGGAACCGGGCGACATGGTGGTGGCGCTTTCGGCGTCGGGGAATTCGCCCAATATCGTCAAGGCGCTGGAATTCGCGCGCGCGCGCGGTAATCCGACCGTGGCGTTGACCGGCTTCGACGGCGGGAAGGCGGCGGCCCTGGGCGATGTCATCATCCATATCGGCACGGACAAGGGCGAATACGGCCCGGTCGAGGATATGCACATGGTGATCGATCACTTGGTCGGGGCTTATTTGATCCAGCGGGTCCGCGCCGAGGCGTGAATTCGCGTTTTCCGGACGAACGCAAGGACCGCTCATGTGCGGATTGGCCGCGATCTTCGCTTACCGACCGGATGCCCCGCCCGTCAGCCCCGGCGAATTGGATACGGTCCGCGACGCCATGCGCCCGCGCGGGCCCGATGGCGCCGGTAGCCTTCTTCTCGATCACGGGCGGGTGGGGCTCGCCCATCGGCGGCTATCGATCATCGATACCAGCGTGCTCGGCGCCCAACCCATGGCAAGTGCCGACGGAAGACATGTCGTGGTCTTCAACGGCGAGATCTACAACTTCGCCGAGCTGCGCCAAGAGTTGGAGCAGGACGGAATACCCTTTCGCTCGCAAAGCGATACCGAGGTAATCCTCGCGCTGTATCGTCGGCATGGCAGCGCCATGGTCGGCCGTCTGCGCGGAATGTTCGCCTTCGCGCTGTGGGATGGTGAGCGGCGGGGGCTGTTGCTGGCCCGCGATCCTTTCGGCATCAAGCCGCTTTATCTCGCCGATGACGGGCGGACGCTGCGGGTGGCGTCGCAGGTCAAGGCGCTGCTGGCGGGCGGCGCCGTCGATACCGCGCCCGAGCCCGCCGGGCATGTCTCGTTCTTCCTGTTAGGCCATGTCGCCGAGCCGTTCACGCTGTATCGCGGCATCACCGCGCTGCCGCCGGGCTCGACGCTGTGGATCGGCGCGGATGGAACCCGCCGCGAGGAGTGTTTCTTCGATCTCGGCGCGCTGCTGGTCGAGGCGGCGGCGGCGCCCCAGCCGTTCGATCCGGACCGTCTGCGCGCGGCCTTGGCCGACAGCGTCGCCCGTCATTTGACGGCGGACGTGCCGGTGGGGCTGTTCCTATCGGGCGGTCTGGATTCCGCCACCATCGGCGCCTTGGCCGGTCGTCCGCCCAGGACCATCACCCTGGCCTTCGACGAATTTCGCGGCGGGCCTTGCGACGAGGCTCCGCTGGCCGAGGCCATGGCGCGGCGGATCGGCTCGGAGCATGTCACCACCACAATCGCCGCCGCTGATTTCGCCGCCGCTCGAAACGATATCTTGGCCGCGATGGATCAACCCAGCATCGACGGCGTCAACACATGGTTCGTATCGCAAGCCGCCGCCCGGACGGGACTGAAGGCGGTGCTGTCCGGGCTGGGCGGCGATGAACTGTTCGCCGGTTACGACACCTTCCGTCAGGTGCCCCGTCTTGCGCGGATGCTCAGGCCGTTCGGGCGCGTGCCCGCGCTGGGACGGGGATTGCGGATGGTGACCGCCGGATGGATCGGGCGCTTCGCGTCGCCCAAGATGGCTGGGCTCCTGGAATTGGGCACCCGTACCGGCGACGCCTATCTATTGCGGCGCGGTCTGATGATGCCGTGGGAACTGCCCGGCGTTCTGGACGCCGATCTTGTCCGGACCGGTTGGGCGCGGTTGGCGATGCGCGAACGTTTGACCAAAGCGGTGTCCGGCTTGCCTTCGGGCCGGCTCGCCGTGACCCGGCTCGAAACCAGCTTCTACATGCGCAATCAGCTATTACGAGACGCGGACTGGGCCGGAATGAGCCACTCCCTGGAGATCCGGGTGCCGCTGGTCGATTCCGTCTTGTATCGGACCTTGGCACCGATGCTGGCCGGGCCTCGCCCGCCTTCCAAAAGCGACATGGCCGCGTGCGCCGCCGCCCTTGTCCCCGAGGAGATGCGGACGCGGCGCAAAACCGGCTTTTTCACCCCCGTTTCGCAATGGATCGCGGGCGGGCGTGATTTACGCGGCTGGGCGCGGATGGTTCATGCGGCGTTTTCGGGCAAGGACGGAACAATATCGGCCGGGAAGGGGCAGAACATGCCCCCGATTAGGGGGAGGGAATAATCCCGCCGGGGGGGATTTGCTTTTCCTTCGTTAACTTTCGCAGTATACCCTTTCCTGAAAGGTTGTTTGTCGAACTTGCGAAGGGGCGTTTCTTTGGCTCGGCGGGATTCCAAAATCCGATGGGCGGTGTGTGTCGCGGCATGTCTTTGCGCGTCGCCGTCCCATGCCCAATCCCTGGGTGACGAGCTGCAAAACCTTCTTACCGATCATCCGCAAATTCAATCCAAGGCCAAATCGGTCTCGGCCGCGGCCGAGGGTATTGGCGCCGCCCGCGCTGGCTTTCTGCCGACCGTCAAATTGAACGGCGACGTCGGGCCGCAATATGTCGATAGCCAGGATCGGCGCGAGAACCAAGGCCAACCCTATTTCCGTAACCGCGAAACCAGCGGGCTGACCGTCACCCAGCATCTTTACGACGGCGAGGCCACCCAGGCGGCCGTGTCGGCCGCCGAGGTTAGCCGCGACATTTCGGATGCCGATCTGCGCACCACCCGCCAGAACGTCATGCTCGAAGGGGTGACCGCCTATGTGTCGGTGCTCAAGGCAACCCGGATGATCGACCTTGCCCATGAAAGCGAGCGCAAGGTTCAAGAGCAGCTTCAGTTGGAAGACGAACGGGTCGAAAAGGGCGCCGGTCTGGCCTCGGACGTCTTGGCCGCCAAGCAGCGGCTGCAAACCGCCAAGGAGGCCCGCGTGCGTTACGAGGGCGAGTTTCAGGCCGCCGTCGCCAAATACACCCAGGTTTTCGGCCATGCCCCCGATTTGGCCGCCCTGGCCGAGCCGCCCCTGCCCGAAGCCCTGCTTCCCAAGACGATCGACGAGGCCCTGGCCGTTGCCGACAAGGAAAATCCATCGATCGAAACCGCCCGCGACAATGTCGAACTGACTGGCCAAAAACGCCGAGGCGCCGAGGCGGGGTGGTATCCCACGCTCGATCTGGTCGGGCACGCCGCCTACAATGACGGCAACGACGCCGTCACCGGGCTGAAGCGCGACATGTCGGTGTTGGTGGCCGCCAATTGGGAAATATTCTCGGGCTTCAAAACCCAATCGCTGGTCAAGCAGGCCGCCCACGAACATGGCGCCAGCCTGGACAATCACGTCTATGCCGGGCGCAAGGTGTTCGAGCTGACCCGGACCTCATGGTACAAGCTATCGACCGCCCGCGAGCGGATGGGGCTGCTCAACAACGCCGCCAATCTGGCCGAGGCGCTGTGGAAGGCGATGCGCGAGCGTCACGAAGCGGGCAAGGCCACCATCACCGAGGTTCTCGACAGCGAAATCAAGATCAACGACGCCCGCATCAACTATCTCGGCGCTTATTACGACATGGTGGCGGCATCCTATGAACTGCTGGGCGCGATGGGCCGGATGGAGGCCGAGGCCGCCAGCGGAACGCCCCCCGCCCCGCCGGGATAGGGCAACGGATAGGAAAGATGACCGGCATCCGAGTGTTGATCCTCGTTCGGGATTCCATAGCCTACGAACGAATCGGGGTGCTGGCGTTAAGCGCCGGGCTGAAAGCGCGGGGCCACACGGTATCGTTGATCGTGGCGGGGCACCATGAACCCGGCGACCTGTTGCGCAAGGTGCGCGAGGTCAAGCCCGACGTCGTCGGTTATACCGCCATGACCGGCGAGCATACCGCGCTGGCGGCCTTGAATCGCGACCTGAAGGCCGAAAACGACTTCGTGGCGGTATTCGGCGGCGCGCATCCCACTTTTTTTCCGCAAATGATCGAGGAAGAGGGCGTCGATGCCATCTGCATCGGGGAGGGGGACGAGGCCTTTCCGGAATTCTGCTCGCGCCTGGGGGCCGGCGAGCCGTTTTGGCTGACCCCTAACTTTCATGTGAAGCACGACGGCCGGATTTTCAAAAACGAGATTCGCCCGCTCGTCGCCGAGATGGACAGCCTGCCGCTTCCGGATCGGACCGTTTTGTACGACGCCGATCCCGAACTGGCGCGTATCGGCACCAAACATTTCATGACCGCCCGGGGGTGCCCGTATCACTGCACCTACTGCTTCAATTCCACCTACAACGCGACCTACAAAAACAAGGGCAAGGTGGTGCGGACCCATTCGCCGAGACGGGTGGTGGAGGAAGTCCGCTGGGTCAAGGACCGCTATCCCTTGGATCACGTCTATTTCATCGACGACCTCTTCTTGCTGAAACCGCCCGGATGGCTGGAGGAATTCGCCACCCTGTTCAAGCGCGAGATCGGGGTGCCGTTTTCGTGCACGGTGCGAGCCAACGTGGTGCGGGATGAAACCATCCGGATGCTGAAGGACGCGGGGTTGCGGTTCACCTGGATGGGTGTCGAATGCGGCGACGAGGAGGCCGCCAATCATCTGCTGAAACGCGGACTGACCAATGGTCAAATCCGCAATGCCGCCCGCGTTCTGGCGGACAACGGCGTCCGGTTGATCACGCAGAATTTGGTGGGTTTGCCGGTCGCCGACGCCTATGTGACCGATCTGAAAACATTGGATCTGAATATCGCGATCCGGCCCGCGTTCGGCTGGTCGTCGATTCTTTATCCCTATCCCGGCACCGGGATCGAAGCCGCCGCCCGCCAATCCGGCCACATGACGGGAACCGTACCGTTCTTGGAGACGAACAAGAAAACATCCGTTCTAAAATTTTCATCGGACATGGAAAAACGCCGTATAGAAAATCTTCATAAACTTTTTGGAATTATCGTGCGTTTTCCGTTCCTTAGAAAGCATGTCGATTTTCTGTGTAGCCTTCCGCTTACGTCGTTTTATTCTGTGCTGTATTATTTATGGTATGGATACTGCCTTAAGATAAAGCTAAGTCCGATCCGTTCCTTCAAGAGTGACCTGCCAGTTTTCATCAAGGTCTTCTTCCGGATGCTGGCGAAAAGCTGAATCCATCACTTTTTCGGCGACCATGATCAGGTTCTTGCCGATCGGGGGGGGGATCAAGCTTTCCAAGCGCCGGGCCAGCGGCACGACCAGCCGGTCGTAAACACGGATCAGACGCGGGTTGAACGTCACCTTGCCGCCCCAGGTATTCAACAGCAGCCATGCCGGGACGCCCGGCAAATCCATATAGCGGGTGTCCAGGGGAACAAGACCAGCCAGACCGACCTTGGCGGTCAGGCTCCGTCGCATATAGCGGCGAAAATGCCCATGCACCCGGTCGAGATTGCTCATCAGCATCGGTAGCGCCGGAACGTACAGCAGCAGATGACCTCCGGGGACCAACACCCGGGCGATTTCGGCAAGAGCCGCATCGTCATCGTCGATATGTTCCAGCACGTTGATCAACACCACCGCGTCAACCGAATTATCGGGACGGCGGACCAAATCGTCGAACAACAGTCCCCGGCTGACCCGTGCGTGGGGGTGGGCGGCCAACCGGTGTTCCAGAACCGGAATCAGATTGGCGGACGGCTCAATCACGTCCAAGCGCTCGGCCAGCGGCGCCAGACGAACCGACATCGACCCGGTTCCCGCGCCGATTTCCACCACATGGCCGCGCAGATAGGGCAGGAAGTAATCGACGATCCAGGCATGGTAATAGGGCGCCTCGGACAGAATCTCCAGATCGTGTCCGGCGTAAATAATCGCATCGTCGAGTTCGATCAACGACATGCCGAAAGATCCCCCCCATCAAAAATCACCGGACGATCCCCTTGGCGCAGTGAGTGAACGGCAGGACCAGCCGGATCGGAAGTTGGGCCAAAAGCGGCGGCACGGTATCCGAATTGTTCGACGTCACGAAGATATAGCCGCGAGGCTGGGCGGCGCATGTGGCGGCTGGACACTCCTGGACCATGCCGTAATCCTGCGTTTCGGGAAGCGGGGCGGTGCCGTGAACCATGAGGCGGCCCCGTTTTCTCCCCTCCCGGATCAGATCGTAGATCAGCGGCGCGTTCAGCCCAGTTCCGACGACACCGTCTCCAGGTTCCAGGCGGTCCAGAATCTCCGCGGCCCGGCAGCGCGCGTCCCGCACGGCCCCGATCGGGTCCTGTTGAAGGCGCTCGGGAAGGTCCAGACTGTTCCACCCGGCGGCACCCGCCGCCATCAGAACCAAGAGCGCGAGGACCGGTGTCGATCGATGCGACACCCGCTCCAGCCGCGAAACGCCGCGGCCGGCCAGCAGGGCGAAGAACGGAAAGAAGGGAATGTAGATCCGCGCCACAATGGGGCCGAAATGCGTGAGAAACAAAAAGGCGGTCGCCGCGATCAGATGTCCGGCGAACAGAGCCGCCGCCTCCGGTGCGGTGATGATGCCGATCAGCGCCAAGACGCACGCTCCCGCCAGGACGGGCGTGGAGAGCGCGAAATCGCATATCAGCCGAAAGGCACCCAGCATTTCGGACCAGGCCGTGAAGAACGTCGCGTCGGGCGAGGGCAGCAACATGGACGGGGTGACGAACAAGCTGCGCGGGCCTTCGATGACCCAGTAGGGAAAATACAAGATCAGCGTCGCGGCGGCCGCGATGAACGCGGCTGGAACCGCGCGCCGCAGCAGCCGGCCGAAGGACGGCTTGCGTTCGATCGCCGTCAGTCCGATCAGCCAAAGTGCAACGCCCAACAGCGGAACGACCATGGTGGGAACGCTGAAAATCGACACGGCCGCCGCCAGGGCCCCCCCGATCCACGCCGCCCGATTGTCGCGTTCCCGGGCGTAATGCAGCATCTGGGCGCAGGCCAGCATGAAGGCCGTTCCCAACATGTACCCACGGGCATTGGCGGAATATTCCACCATCGGCCACGCCACCCCCACCAGCGTGCCGCCGACCAGCCCGGTCCTCGGCGAGAAGCGGCTGGCCCCAAGCCAGATGGTAAGAACGACCACCGCCATTCCCGCCAGGAACACCGGAAGCCGGATCGCCCACTCGGCATCGCCCAACAGACGGGTGGAGACGAAGACCAGAATGTTGTTCAGGGCGTGATACTTGCTCCACGGATCCATGAGGACCGTGCGCAGCGAGCGCGCCGCGATCTCCACATAGCTGACCGCCTCATCATTTCGGATCGGCTGGCCAAGCACCGACAGCCGCAAGACCAGCGCGGTCAGGATCACGGCGGCGATCCCCCAACGATCGGGTCCCGACAGCAGCCTGTTTCGGAACGAGATTACACCGTCGGCCAGCATTCGCCGCAGATCGGCGGCGAGGGCGGATAGGAACGGATCGATCCGGGCGCCGAGGGCCAGTCCGGCCGCGCCCAGGATCAGGGCCGCCGCGCACAGCGGGGCCGTGCCGGAGCGCAAATGGCCGAACAATTCCGGGGTGAACAGAGTGGAATGGCCGGTCACCGCCAGGGAATCGGCGAGCGCCGCCAGCACGGAAAACGGCACCGCCCAGAGCAGAACCAACCCCAGCGCGCCCAGCGCGCCCACGCACAAGGATGCCGCTTTGCGGACGGACGACGTGGTCGCCATTGATCAATTCCCCATCTTGTGGCCGTCCGGGAAAGGGGGCGCCACCGTCTTCGCGTTTATTGGCCGGTTTCAATGGACCGTGCCGGTATGATACCCATGGGGAGACGCGTGGCAATCGGTTTGGACCGACGATGAATATTCTGTTTCTTGCCGACAATTACCCTCCGGAAACCAACGCCGCGGCGACCCGGGTGTCGGAGCGCGCCGCCTATTGGGCGGCGTGGGGGCATCGGGTGACGGTGATCACCTCGTTTCCCAACTTCCCCCAGGGCAAGATCCACGACGGTTTCCGCAACGACTGGTACGGCGAGGAAACGCGCGACGGCGTGCGCGTCATCCGGGTCAAGACCTTCATCGCGGCCAATCGCGGCACGGTACTGCGGATGCTGGATTTTCTCAGCTTCATGGTCATGGCGGTGGTCATCGGGGCGTTTTTGCCGCGCCCCGACGTGGTGGCGGCGACGTCGCCGCAGTTTTTCGCGGCGGTCGCTGGTTGGCTGCTGGGTTTGCGGTTCCGGCGGCCCTTCGTGTTCGAGCTGGGCGACATCTGGCCCGCATCGATTATAGCGGTCGGCGCCATGCGTCCCAGTTTCGGCCTGCGCCTAATGGAGGGGCTGGAGCTGTTTTTGTACCGCCGGTCGGCGGCGATCGTGGCGTTGACGCGGGCCTTCAAGACCAATCTGACCGGGCGGGGCATTCCGGCCGATAAGATCGCGGTGGTGCGCAATGGTGTTGACCTATCGCGCTATCGCCCGACGCCGCGCGACGAGGCGTTGGCCGCCCAATGGGGCCTAAGCGGCAAATTCGTCATCGGTTATATCGGCACCCACGGCATGGCGCACGGCCTGACGAATGTGTTGAACGCGGCCGGCCGGCTGCGCCACCGCGACGATATCCGCTTCTTGCTGGTGGGCGACGGCGCGGAGCGGCCGATGCTGCTCGACGAGCGCGAGCGGCGCGGCCTGACCAATGTCGTGATGATGCCGATGCAGCCCAAGGCCGAGATGTGCCGAATCTGGAGTCTGTGCGACGCGGCCTTGATCCATCTTCGCGATTCGCCGGTGTTCGCCGAGGTGATTCCGTCGAAGATTTTCGAGGCGATGGCGATGGGACTGCCGTTGCTGGCGGTGATCCCGATGGGCGAAGCGGCCGAGATCGTGACCACGCACGGCGCCGGGCTGTGGGTACCGCCCGAGGATCCGCCCGCGTTCGCCCAGGCGGCGGAACGTCTGGCCGACGACGGGGCGTTGCGCGCCGGTTTGGCCGCCGCCAGCCTGAACGCGGCGCCCCAGCACACGCGCCAGCGTCAGGCGGAGGAAATGATTCAGGTGCTCGAAACCGCCGCCCGTCCGTTCGGCGAGCATCCCGGGAAAGGTGAGATCACTCATGGGGAATAGGCCGTCCGGTCCGTTTAGGATCACCTTTGTCCACGCTCCCGACCGGCTGTATTCCGAGGTCCAGAACAACGGCGTGATCTTCATGCCGGTGTGGGCCTATACCCTGGCCGCGCATCTGCCCGGCGACGGCCGCACCGTCCTTGCGCTTGTCGATACCCGTTTCATCGATGCGGACCGGATCGCCGAGGCCGAGTTGTTCCTCTATTCGGGGGTCAACCAGGATACGGATTCGCTGCTCTCGGTGCATGATCGGCTGAAACGCCGTTTTCCCCGGTCCGTTCATGTTTTGGGCGGGCCGATCTGCTGGTCGTTCGATCAGGCGGGGGAACTGGAAAGACTGGCCGCCTTCGATCACCTGGTCATCGGCGACGGCGAGGCCGAGATCGCCCCTCTGGCGGCGCGCATCCTGGCCGGCGACCGCCCCGAACGCGTCATCCGCGCCCGCGAACGCTTTCCGCTGGCCCAGGCGCGCCCGATGCACCGGGGGCTGATGGATGCGACGGTGGGCCGCTATTACGGCGCCGTGCTCGAAGTCTCGCGCGGATGTCCCTTTTTATGCGAATTCTGTGATATCCGCATTCTGCCCGACAACAACCGGGCCCATTGCGCCCCGTCCGCCCTGATCGTCGCCGAGATCGACCATCTGTGTTCGCTGGGGGTCGGCACCTTCCTGCTGGCCTGCGACAATTTCATCGGCGACCCGCGCTGGGCCGAGGAGGTGGTCGATGCGCTCCTGGCGTGGCGGGAACGAAGCGGTTACCGGCCGGTTTTCTATACGTGGCTGACCATCAATCTGTGCAAGTACCCGAACCTGATGCGCAAGATGCGCGAGGCCGGTTTCGACAACCTGTTCATCGGCGTCGAAAGCTTCGATGCGAACTCGCTTCTGGAAACCGCCAAGGTGCAGAATTCGGCGGCCGGGGTCGTCGAGGCGGTGCGCGCGATTCAGTCGTTCGGCTTCCCCGTCATGGCCGGGCTGATCTTCGGCTTCGATTCCGACACCGAGGCGAGCTTCGACACGACGATCGACGGCCTGTTGCGGGCGGGCCTGTTGTCGGGCGATCCGTCGCTGCTGACGGCCCTGCCGGGCACGCCGCTGTACCGGCGCATGACGCTGGCCGGGCGCATCCGTGCCGGCAAGCTGGGGCTAGGCGGACACAAGTACCACACCAACATCCGCTATCTGCTGCCGCGCGACACGATCATCGCGGGCTTCATGCGCTTTTCGCGGCGGGTGTGCGACGGCGGTTATCAGGTCGCCCGCCTGACGGCGTTTCTCGACAATCTGAATCGCGGCCATTATGTGCCGGTTTCCGGCAAGGGCTATTTCGACCCGCGCCTAGCCCTGCGGGTGGTGCGCAACAATCCCCAGGCCCTGCGCCTTACCCTCAGCCGCCTGTGGGCGTTCGCCCGGCGGCCCGCCAATCTGTGGCACCTTGCCCGAGGTGCCGTGCTGACGGCCGGACGCGACCATATTCCGGGGCGGTGGGGCTATTTCCTGGTCTGGTTCGCGGTGTGGTCGACCATCGTCGTCAAGTACCGCGGCCTGACCGAGGCCGACTTCGACATCGAGAGCGTCGAGGAACCGCTCAAACCCGCCCATATTCTGCCCGAGGGATATGAATCCGTCGAGGGCGAGAGGATTCCCCTCAACAAATCCCAAGCCCAGCGCCGCGAAACCGCGCGCAGTCTTCAGGCGCTGATCGAGCGCAAGGGGATTTCCTAAGGGGTCTGGGCGGCAGCGGAACGGAAACTCGACTTGAGCCAGAATACGGCGATACTGCCCGAAATCGCCCAGCCCTCACCGAAATTTCACTTTCGCCCGTTGTTTGAGAGGGTTAATGTTCGCCGCGTCGGCGGCTCGACGGTTTTGAGGTGAGGGGGCGATGACGCGGGCGCTGAAATTGGAACGGATGGGGCTGATCCTCATTCTTTTGGCGCTTATCGTCGGATTGTCCACGTGGCTGTTCCACGAGCGCTATTTCCTGCGGTTCATGCCGCTGCCGATGTCCGCCGTGTCGATTCTGTACCAGGGGCCTTTCTCGGTGCCGACGCCGATGGCCGCCCGGGGCGATTTCATTCCCACTCGTGCCGACCTCACTACCGCGGACGGCCTGCGTCAGGGCTTAAGCGACATACAAGCACTCAGTCCGTTCCGTGCAATGGGCCCGCGGCCCGACGTCACCGATTTCGCCGGTTGGGTCGCGCTGATGAAATCGGTGTCGATGCAGTGCACCGACGGGACCTTGCTGTTCGAGATTTCCGCCTGGGCCCAGGGCTTGAAGACCCGCGAGTGGTGGCTTCTTCCGCCAGGCTGGCCGCCGGGGATGGGTCACTCGATGGTGGAGTTTCTCAATCCCGCGACGGGCCGCTGGCAGTTGGTGGACGGACAGCACGCGGCCGTCATCACCGATAAGGCGGGCCGCCCTCTCGATATGGCGGAGGTGTTGCGGCGGCGGAACGACGGCGCCGAAGACGATGTGGTCGTCGATTACGGTCCGTTTGACGCGGTCATGCGGAGCAAGGGACGCGGGCCAACGACCGAGGACTATATGTTCGTCAGCCGTCTGCTCGATCAGCCCGTGGTCAACTTGCGTCCGACCGGATTCCTTGCGGTCGCGTTGAGGAACGACATCATCATCGGCTGGGCGGTTTATGGGCCGGGGTCTCGGCACGATCCGCGAGTCTTGACCACGAAGGTCGCCGCCTTGGCCTTGGCGGTGTGCCTCGCGTGGGTTTCGATGGCGATCCGGCGGTCTTTTCGGGGGAGGGGGCGCCGACGTGGATGACGCTCCCATCGCATATTTCGAAAGTCGTGCCGCCGCCTACCGGCAGCGGGCCGAGCGCGGGGTATGGGCTTGGCAACGCGGGCGCGAGGCGGCGGCCGTGATGGCGTTGGCCGGTGATGCCGGGGGGCGGGCCGTACTCGATCTGGGATGCGGCACGGGTTACTATGCGCGCCGTTTCGTTGCCGCCGGCGCGTGTCCGGTGGTGGCCGTCGATGCCTCGCCGTCGATGCTGGCCGCCATCGGGGATCCCGCCGTCACACCCGTCGCGGGGGATGCGGCAACCGTCGCGGTGGAGCAAAGATTCGATATTGTGGTCGCCGCCGGTCTCATGGAATTCGTCGCCGATCCGGGGGCGGTTCTGGCCAACGCCCGGCGCCATCTCAAACCGGACGGCCGGTTGGTGGTCTTGGTCCCGCCCGAAAACGCCGCGGGCCGGTTGTATCGCCGGTTTCATCGCCGACACGGCTTTACCGTGCGTCTTTACCCAGGCGATGTCATCGCCGCCTTGGGTGCGGCCAACGGCTTGCGGCTGACGAACAGCCGCCGGGTCTTTCCGTACAGCGATGTGCATATGCTGGTGATGTCATGAGCCGACGGATTCTTTTTCTGGTGAACGGCCTTGGCCTCGGGAATTCGACCCGCTGCCACGCGATCATGCAAGAGCTGATCGAACGCGGCGCCGAAATCGAGGTGGTGACGTCGGACAATGGCGAATGGTACTTCGCCGACAAGCCCGAAATCGGCCGGTTGACCAAGATCTCATCGCTGCGTTACGGCAAGAAGGACGGTCATATCAGCGTGTCGGCGACACTGAGCATGGCCGGTGAAATGCGCGCCACGCTGGCCGCCGCCGATAGCATCATCAGCGGCGTTATTGAACGTTTCCGTCCCGATGCCGTCGTCACCGATTCCACCTACAGCTTCCGGCCAGTTCGACGGGCCGGGTTGAAACTGGTCGCGCTCAACAATTCCGACATGGTTGTGCGGGGGATGCGGCGCTTCACCGACTGGCCCGTGTCGGTCCTGCCGCAGTTCACCTGCATCGAGTGCCTGGATTATCTGTATCACCGCTTCGTCCCCGATCTGGTGTTAAGTCCTCGCCTTGATCCCGCCGACCAGGATCAGGGAGGGACTTTTCGCCGGGTCGGATTGATCGTGCGTCGGGAATGCCGGCCAGTTCCTCTGTCCGAGGGACCGCCCCGGCGGGTGGTGATCATGTTGTCCGGATCAGCCTTCGGCAGCCAGGTTCATTTGGCCCGCTCTCATTCCAATCTGCAAATCGACGTCATCGGCCGTTCGGAACCGGCGGAAGGCAAGATGGCGGCCAACGTGACCTTCCACGGTAAATTGCGCAATTCGCTGCCGTTGTTGGCCCAGGCCGATCTGGTTGTCGTCAACGGCGGCTTCAGTGCCGTCAGCGAGGTTATGCGGTTGCAAAAGCCGTTGGTGGTTATTCCCGTCCCCCGTCATTCCGAGCAATGGGTGAACGGCCGCACGATCGCTCACCTCGGTATCGGCATGAGTGCCGCCGAGGACCGTTTGGAAGCGGCCCTGGAAGAAGCGGTTGGCCGCATTGATCGCTTCCGTGACGGCTACCGGGCCCTCGGTTCGGAAATCGTCAGTGGCTCGCCGCGATCGGCCGAGCTGATCCTGGCCGTGGCCGGGGGGGGCCGCGCATGATCCGCTTGACCCATTTCAGCCGCTATGTCTCGGTGGCGGTTCTGGCGGCGGGCGGAGACTGGCTGGCGTTTTCCGTCCTGATCTCGTTGCTGGGGGCGCCCCATCTGGAAAGTTTGATGATAGCCCGCCTAGTCGGCGGCGTGGTGTCGTTCTTCAGCAACCGCTATTGGACCTGGGGTGAAAAACGTCATATCGCCCTGACGCAGCAGGGGCGGCGGTTCCTGGTGCTGTATGCCGTTAGTTATGGCCTATCCGTCGCCCTTTTCAGTGGTTTGCACGAGGTTCTCGCGGTTCCCGCCTATCCGGCTAAATTGGTGACCGATGTCCTTTGTTTCCTGCTGAATTACTTGATGATGCACGCGTACGTATATCACCAGCGCGGCGGGCTGACCGCGTTGCTTGCCTCGCTTTCCGGAAGGAGCGTTCCGCCGTGATGCTCCGCCGTTTAATCCAGGTGATTCTCGCCACGTCGCTCGCCCTTGCCGTCGGTCTTGCCGCCGCCGCCAGCAGCCACTTGACCTACACCATCTGGAGCGACCGCGATCTTTTGCGGGCCGCGTCCCCCTGGACCTTGTTTCCCACCACCGGGGCCGAGATGAACGGCACCTACATGGCGCGCGTTCCCGGCGGCGCCTATTATTTGCTGTTGCGGTTGTTGATGCTGGGAGGGGGCGATCCGCCTTCGGTGAAGCTGGCGCAGTTCGCGCTGCTGGCGGCCGTGTTGTTGGCGGTGGCGATTCAGGTTCGCGGCCTGTGGGGCGCCCGCGCGGCGATGATTGCCCCGCTGCTTCTGCTGTCGTCTCCGGCGATTGCCGGTTTGACCGTCCAGGTGTGGAATCCTGCCCTCAGCATCCCTCTGGTCGGTCTGGCGATGATTGCCTTGGTGCGGTTGGCCCAGGGGCGCGGTTGGGCCTTGCCCTTGCTGGTGTTCGCGGTGTCGATCGCGGTTCAGGTTCATCTGTCGAACTTGGCCCTCGCCTTGGGCTGCATCGTGGCCGCCGTCTTGACCGCGCGGGGAGTGCGGCCGCGCCACGGCGTGGCCGCCTTGCTGGTGGGAGTGGCGGTGCTGGCCCCTTATATCCTGACCGATTGGCGGGATGGTTGGACCAATACGGTGTTGATATTCCAGGGCCAAGGACAGCCGCCAATCAGTAAGCCGCATTTCCTTGATCTTCTACGCGCCTTAACCGCGATCCTGGGCAGTCCGGACAGCGACCTGACCGCATTGCCCCCGGGAATTCCGGCCCGCCTTGTCCGGGCCGCCGCCTGGACCGGACTGGCCGGACTCTTCGTCGCGACGGTGCTGGCGGCGGTTGGGATCCGGCTCGGCGTCAATCCGTTGGCGTGGCGGGCACGGTTGGCGGCGGCATCGGAGGAGCGCCGCGCGTTCCTAGCGCTGGCCATCGTTGTTCTTGTCATTTCGGTGCTGCTGGTCGTCAATCGCAATTCCACGATCTACCTGCGCTACGCGACCCCGCTGACGGTTCCCTTGGTCATGATGGCCGCCGCCGCCGCCGCCGCCGCGTTGGATTGGATCGAACGCCGGGGCAAGCCCGTTGCCGCCCTGGCGGCGGTGTCGGTTGTCGTGTCGGCCCTGGGGTGGTCGGCGCTGTTCGCTTGGCCCGTCCGCGCGCATGGCGATTGGCCAGAGCCGGTACAGCGCGCCGTTCTGTCGCTGACCCGCGCGGGCCTCGATCCCGCCGCCGTGCGCGAGCGGGTCATGGTGCTGGGGACAACCCAAGTTTACATGGATTATCTTCTCGAAAACGAGCCGTCGAAAGGGCGTGACGATGGCTCATGTGTCGCCCTGCTGCCCGTGGGCGGTGAACAGGCCGCCGAGCAGGCCCTCCAAGCTCTCGAACAGACCTCCGGCATCGAACCGGTGGAGCGGCTTTGGAGCAAGCCGTCGCCGGAGGGCGGCTGGACCATCGGCTACCGTTTGCCGCACGGTAATTGCTGGCGCAATGTCGATAATCCCTATCATCCGTTCCCCGTTGAAGACGCGGTCAACGCGGTCTGCCGGCACATGGTGGCGGATGGCGTGGAAACCGTGCCGTTGGGCGAGGGGGCGCGTCTCGTCATCCGCCGGACGGCGGACGGGTTTCGATTCTGCGCGGGCCTGGACGTGGTGGCGGCGGCGGATGGCGGAACCCTGGTGACCCTGACCTCCACCCAGTTGAGGGGCTATACCGGCTATCCAAGCGATATGTTGGCCCTTGATCATCCGAGCATAGGCTTGATGGATGCCGATGGGCGGACCTTGGCCGAGGGGAGGTTGGTCGATGGCCGCCTGGGAAGCCAGAATAATCCGGTTCGCACGCCCTGGCGAACCGAGTTGCCCGTTCCGTTCGCGACCGTCTCCGGGATACGGCTGAACGGTGCCCTCACGACCGTCGATGGTCGTGAACGCATTGATGTCACTCCCTTCGGCAGGATCAAGAGCCCATGACGGAAGCGATCGACCCCAAGATATTCTGGGAAGAGAAAATCCTCGGCTGGGAAGACAGCCGCTATGGCGATCGTTCGCGCGGATGGATGGAAAAAATCGCCGGACGGGCCTCGTCATCGCTGCGGTTCCGTATTCGCGCCGCCGTCGCGTTGCTGGCTCCGTCGATCGCCGGCCGGGACGTGGTCGAATTGGGGTGCGGTTCGGGCCTGCTGGCGGAACAGCTAATGGACCTGGGTGCGCGCGGTTATCGCGGCATCGACATCTCGGAGAAGGCGATCGCCCGGGCCAGGGAGCGGGTTGCCGCCTCGCGCCATGCCGAGGCCATTCGGTTCGAGGCCGGTCCGGTGAGCGGGTTGCCGCCCTTGGGGGCGGCCGTCATCTTTTCGCTCGGGCTGTTTGATTGGCTGACACCGGCGGAAATCGACCATGTCTTCCGAGCCGGGTGTGAGGGACATTACTTTCATGCCATCGCCGAAAGGCGGCGGTCCTTGCAACAGATGATTCATCGCCTTTACGTTCATCTCTCGTATGGTCATCGCTGCGCGGGGTATGTGCCACAATATCACACGGTCGGGGAGATCGCGGCCGTCGCTTCGCGACACGGTTTGCCGGCTCCGAACATTTACCGCGACGACCGCATGTCCTTCGGCATTTTCGTCACCGATCTTCCGTTGCCAGCCAAGCGTTGGGAATAGGGGTGGGACTCCCTAACGGGGCTTTTCCGCCGCCAGAAGAAAGAAATCGCGCTGCGGCGAGGTGATACGGGCCCGGCGGATGGCGGGTACTCGCAAGAGCGGCGACAGCAAGGCCTCGAACCGCCGGGCGAGACCGGAGTCCGGCCATTTCTTGGCGATCAGGTTGTAGAGATACTCGACGCTCCACGACTTCAGGAAACGGTCGTAACCCAAGACGCGGAAACCGGTTTTTTCCAGCAGCGCGGACAGCGTCCGCGGGGTGAAATGATAGAAATGCTGATACATCAGCATCGGATAGTGCGGACCGGACAGGCGGGCCAGTAGGCTTCCGATATCGTGGGTGCTGATGAAGATGGCGCCGCCGGGCGCGAGCTTGCGAAACAGCGTGGCGAGGTCGGCCCCGGGATCGGTCAGATGCTCGATCACGTCGAACAGGGTGATGACGTCGAAGGCTTGGTCGTCGAGAACGGCGTTGGCCAGCAGGCCCGCTTGAACGTCGAGGCCCTGGGACCGCGCTTGTGCCGCCGCCTCGCGGGACGGTTCAACGCCCCGGGCCGTGCCGACGCGGTCCTTGACGGTCTTCAGAAAAACGCCGGTATTGGCGCCGACGTCCAGCAGACGGACGCCGGACAGGCCGCGGTGCTTCTCGATCAGACGGATCAAGGCCTCGAACTGGACGTGCTTCTCGATCAGGTTGAGGGTGCCGATGGCCTCGTCCAGGTATTTCTCGGCCTTGAGCAGCGCCGCGATCACGTCCAGATCATGGCGGCGGCGCTGAACCACGAGACCGCAGGAATCGCAGCGGAAAATATCGTCGTAATAGGCGTATTGGGAAAATCGCGAGCCGATATCCTCGCCGATATTACCCGGAAACAAGAGGGTGGCGCTGGTGCCGCCGCAAAGAGTGCAAGGAGGGGTGCTGCTCAACGGGGGTTCCTTCCCATCAATCCAGAAAATCACGGCAACGATAATGGCCCGAGCCGTCGCGCACCAAAAGGCGCCCGTCCAAGTCGGTGGCGCAGTCGGGCGCCAGCCGCGCCAGTTGGCCGCGTGCCCACGGGTCGAGGCGGTAGGTCCAGATCATGTCCGCCTTGCGCATCGCGGCCTCGAACGAATCATCGTCCGTCGGCAACATCCAGGAATTGAGGGATTTCGGCCCGAAACTCCACGGACCGATCATATGAAAGGCGTTAATGTCGGTGGTCGCGGCGGGACCGGGGCCGCGAATGCCGATATAGGCCGCGATGATCTGTGCCCATCCGTCGCCGCCTTGGTCGATGATGACAATGTTCGGAACGTCGCCGCCCATTCCGGCGACGATCCGCTTGAGAGCCGCGGCCTTGGTGGTGACCGCACGCACGTAGGCGAAGTCATCCCGGCCGAAATCGGGGTGATCCGCCATCGCCGCCATGCTGGAGGAAACCTGCCATCCCAGGGCTCCCATCAAAATCACCATGCCGGCGATCATCGCCGCCGCGAGATGCCGGCTTTTCAAAAAAGCGGGCGGCGACCACCGTTCCACAAGCCGCGACAGTTCGGCCATCGCTAACAGGCATCCCAGCAGGTGAATGGCACGGAGCGGAACATTGACGTAACGGGGAAAGGACGGCAGCTCGCCGTGAAATGGAGGGATGACGAAAAGAAAAAGCGGAACAAGACCAATAAAGAAGAACGCGGTGAAAAGGACGATCGCCAAGGTCAGGATCCGTCCCTCGTCCCGGGACCGCAGTGCGAATATAAGTCCGGAAACACCCAAGAGGGTCATCGGCAGTTTCCAAAGCCCGAGATAAGCGGGAAAGGCCCGCGCCAGCAGCGCTAAAACAGTGTACAGCTGTGCCAGCGAGCCGTTCTCCAGCGTATCGGCCAAACTGAAATGTGCAATGCTGGTTTGGTGCGAGCGCACCAACGTCCAGCCGACCGCGACCACGGCCAGGGGGGCGAACAACGCGCAGGCGTGGCGCCAGCGCCGCCCGGGCACGGCGGCAAGAAAGACCAGAGCCGGTACGGCCAAGGTCGCCAGCGGTGTCTTGACCGCATAACCGGCGGCCATCGCCAATCCCGCCGCGACAAAGGCCAAGGTGCCCGAACGCCCCCGCGACGCCAAACCGCCAAGAATAAAGAAGGCGGTTTCCGCGTAGATCTCCGGCTGTTCGACCAGATAGGAGTGGGGCACCAGCTTCCATGTCGCCTCGCCCAGCGCGAGGATCAGCACAATCACCCAGGCAACTATCCGAATCGCGTTGGCGGACAAGGCGGTTCGACGCGCGAACAGGACCAGGGCCAAGTCGTAGGCGGCGGCCAACACGCTGATGTTCCAAAAGGTCAGGACGCCGATGCCGACCGCGAGATCGTCGCGGCCGAGCAGACGCGTAACGCCCGCCGCCAGGATCGGCCAGCCCTTGGTATAGGCGGCGAGGAACGGGATCATCTCCATGTCCGGGCGCCACCACGCGTCGGCGGCCAGCATTTGCAGCGGCCATTTGGCCCAGGCCGACATCTCGTCCCAATTGACCGCGACATAAGGCGGAACCCCGTGGATCGATCCCACCGCGATCACCAGCGCCGACAACCACCAGACCGGATGAAGGGCCCAAACGGCATCGGGTTTCAAAGGCCGTGTCCACAGCGCAAGGCCGAAGGTGGCCGCGGCCAGCGCGGCGACGGCCCATCCGGCCGCGCCGAGGCCGAGACCGGCGAAGACGGTCGCGATGAAAAAGGCGAGTACGGTCAGCAGCATGCCCGAAGCAAAGGCGGCGCCTGGTCCAAGCGCGGCGAAGGGGGCGCCAAATCCGGCGGCCAGCGCGGCCGTCATGATCAGACCCGCGATCACGGCTGGCCCTCCTTGAAGACCATCAAGCGTTGGACAAGGTAATTGGCGAGGAAGATAGCGGTTTCCACGACGATCTTGGTCGCCAGCACCGGCATGCCGAGAAGCCCTTGCCCGGCCATGATCAGGCCATACGAAACGGCGCCGAACACGACGACCGACGCCAAGTATTTCGCCCCCGCCACCTTGTCGTTCTCGACGGAATGAAAAACCATCCGCTTGAGCATCAGATAGTTGACGACCACCGCCACGGCGCGGCCCGCGCACTGACTGGCCAAGACGGACGCGCCCAAGGCGAAGGCCAAGGCGAAAACCGAATTGTCGATCAGCGCCGCGACAAGGCCCGCGATGGAAAAGCGGAACAGCGAAAAGTAAATTCGGACCGAGTCCAGAACCGGATCGAAATGCGATGCGCGGTTGCCGTCCAGATAGACCGTGGCGATCGGCGTTTCGACGAAATCCAGGCCGAGCCGACGGGCGAGAATCAGCATGTCCAGTTCGAATTCATATCGCTGCGAGGGTAGCGTCAGGAGCCGCCGCGCGAAATCGGGTCCGAAAGCCCGCAGGCCGGTCTGGGTGTCCTTGAGCGTGATCGAGTGGACGAGGCGGAACAAAAACCGCGTCAGCTCATTGCCGATCCGTGACCGCAAGGGGGCATCGCCGAAGGCGCGGGCACCTAGGACAAGGGCGCCGGGCGCTTGCCGTAGCGAGTCCGCCACCCGGGCGGCATCCTCGGCCAGATGCTGGCCGTCGGCATCGACGGTCACCACGCCGGAATCCGCTTCGCCCTCGACGTAAATCGCGTTGATGCCGGTTTTGAGCGCGGCTCCCTTGCCGAGATTGACCGCATGGCGCAGAAGTTCGGCACCTTCCGCGCGTACCGCCTCGAAGTGGGCGGCAAAGTCCGGCCCGCTGCCGTCATCGACGACGACGATACGGTCGAATCCCTCTCGCTTCAGCCCGCGCACCACATCGACGAGCGCCTGGGTGGGGCGATAGGCGGGGATCAGGGCGGTGATTTTCAAGAGGAAACTCCCGAGGACGGCGGCCAACCTAGCATTTACGCGGAAAGCGTGGCAAGTCGGCGGTACAAGGCCACGGCGCGCGTGCCGTGATCGGCCCAGGTAAAGCCCGCCGCCACCGCGCGCGGTCCCGCCGCCGCCATGGCGGCCTGGCGTTCCGGATCATCCAGCAGGCCGGACAGCCCCTCGGCCAAGGCTTCGGTATTGCCGGGCGGAACCAGCACCGGCAGGGCGGCCGGAACGTCGAGGGCGCCGGTGGCGGTGCTGGCGACCACCGGCAGGCCCGCCGCCATCGCCTGTAGCACGACCATTCCGAACCCTTCCTCGATCGAGGGCAGGCAGAACAGGTCGCTTTCGGCGAAGCGTTGCAGAAGGGCTGCTCCGCGCAAGGGGCCGTGAATCCGCACCCGGTCCAGCGGCAGCCGTGCCAGCAACGGGCGGAACGCCGGGTCCACCGGGCCGACCAGATGCAGCTCGGTTCCGCCGCCCAGCCGGGCAAAGGCCTCCAACAGCCACGGCACCCCCTTGCGGACGCCGACCTGCCCGACGAACAACAGGCGCACCGGACCGGCGCCGCGCTCCGGCGTTCGGGCCGCGAAACGGCCGAGATCGACCCCATAGGGATTGACCGCCACCTTGGCGGTATCGACGCCCCACGGCCCGAAGGTCGCTGCGGCGGCGGACGATCCGGTGACCACGAGGTCGGCCAGGGCGTATTCCTCGGTCTCGCGCGCGATGATCCGGGGGTCGATGCCGCCATGGGGCAGGCCCAGACGGGCGTGGGCCTCGGCCAACACCGCGTTCTGATGGGCGATATGGGTGGAGCCGCGCTCGATCACCACCGCCATGCCGCGCTGGCGCGCCGCGCGCGCCGCTTCCAGCGAGGCGCCGCTCCAGCCGACCAGGATGTCGGCGTCCTTGGGCAAGGTGGCGGCGGCGAAGGCGCCGAAACGGGTGGCGATCCAGTGATCGGGCGAAGGGCCGCCGAAGCGTCCGTGCAGGCGGCGCAGCAGCTCCAGCATCGGTGCGCTTCGGATCGCAACGCCGCCGGGCAGGAACCGCCGGGCGACGGTGGCGGGATAGGTGGTGGCCAGTTGCGCCAGACAGCCCTGACGAAACAGCTCGCCCGCCAGTTCGAAGGCGTGGAACCGCCCGTGGACGCAGACCGCGACCTTCATCGACCGCCCCCCGCGACCGCCGCCGCCAGGGCGGTTTCCAGTCGTTCGGCCTGCGCCGCCCAGGTGTGGAAGGCCAGCGCCCGATGATCGACGGTGCCTGGGTGGTGCCGCTCGCGCCATGCCCGCTCCAGCCGCGTGGCCAAGGCGTCGGCGTTTTCACAGCGGGTGAAGTCGGCGTTCAGGTCGGCGGCGATGGTCACCGCCTCGGGCATTTCGGTGGGAACGCAGGCGATCGGGCGGTCGGCGCACAGCAGCTCGAACAGTTTGTGGTGAAAAATGTCCGGCTGATCCATTGCCCGGCCATAGACGTTGACGAACGCTTCGCGTTGCAAGGCCGCCAATTCGTCGAGCGCGACATAGGGGCGGATGTCGAGGGTACAGTGTCCCGCCAGCCCTTGCGTCCGGCGGGCGGCGGCTTCGTGTTCGCGTCCGGCATAGGTGAAAACGATCTGGCTCTCGGGCACGTGATCGAGAAACCGGCGGATTCCGTCGATCATGACGTCCAGATGGCCATAGGTGCTGCCGGTCACGGTGATCCGAAACGGCGGTGCAACGGGGCGGGGGGCATCGAGCAGACCGGCGGGAATACCGCTATAGACGACTGTCTTGGGTGCCCGGAACCATCGGCCGGAACGGTCGAGATAGCCCTGGGACAAGCCGGTGCAGGTGGCCGCATCGTCGTAGCGCCAGGCCAGCAAATGGCGGAACGGGCGGGGGATGAAGCCGTTCCAAGAATCCTTGATGTCCATCGCCCAAGGGCAATCGGATAACCGGGCGATACCCCGGGCGATCGCCCAAGCGTCGGTATTGCCGAAGGTGCCCCAGGTTACCTCGGGCCGGAAAACCTCGGCCAGAACCGGCCAATACGGACGGCAGCCCCGCGTCCAATCGGTGAAGACCCCACCGTGACGCAGATAATGCCAGCCCAGGACGGCCCAGCGCGGCGGCCGGGGCAGGCGGCCCTCGCGCGCCGCCGCCAAAAGGGGCAGGGGATGGAGCGGACAGGCCAGATGAAAGGGCCGGGTCCAATCGTGGGCGGCCAGGGCGTCGGCCACGGCGTCCGGGGCGAGCGGGGGATCGGCATCGTCCAACGGTCCGGTCAGCAGCACCACCCGGTGTCCCCGGTCCGTCAGCGCCTCGGCGAAGCGGGCCATCCGCACCGCGCCGATGGCGCGGGCTTGCGGATGATGATGGTTGACCACGACGATCCGCATCACGCGCGGACGGCTTCGGGAGGGGTGGACAGAATACGCTCGACGAAATGGCGCCGCCACGCCTGGGTGATCAGCGGCCGCCATAGCACCCAGGCCAAATGGGTCTCGCCCGCCTGGAAGCGCCGCAGCACGCACCGCCACCAGTGCTGGTTCCACCAACCCGAGGCGGCGAAGTCCGGATCCTCCACCGCGTCCAGCGCCGCTTGGAACAATGGGCCGGTGAACCACAGTTCCTGCGGCGGCCGGAACCCCTGCTTGGGCCAATGGGCGCGCACGCCCTCGGGCAACAGTCCCCGCGCGGCCTCGCGCAGCAGCCGTTTGGTCTGGGCGTCGCCCATCAGGTGTTCGGGCGGCAGGGACAGCACGAACTCGGCGATGCGGTGATCGCAGAACGGCAGCCGGACCTCGCGGGAATGGGCCATCGAATTGCGGTCGCCGTAGCGCAGCAAGGTGGGCAGGTGCCCCTCCAGGCTGTCGTGCCGCAAGGCGTCGGCCAGCGGATGACCCATCCCGTCGCGCGGCGCCGGGCGGGGCGGCAACGCCGCCCGCGCCGCGCCGGACAGTCCGAACAGCGGATCGCTGCCCCGTCCGGTGGCCTGGGCGAGGGCCCGGCGGACCGCGCCCGGCAGTGCTTTCGACAGCGTTTGGCGAGGGGAGGGCAGGGCCAGGGGATAGCGGCGGCGGATACGTTCTTCCTCGCTCCGGCGGCGGCCGAAGGGAAGCGATTCCAGGTATTGGCGGAAATACTGTTCGTAGCCGCCCAGCAGCTCGTCGGCGCCTTGGCCGTCCAGCAGCACGGTGATTCCGGTCTCGGCGGCCAGCCGGAACACGCAGTACTGGGCGTACTGGCTGGTGCTGCCGACCGGCAGTTCGTTCATCCAGATGAAATCGGGAAGATCGGCAAGGAAACCCTGGGGAGTCGGGACGACGACGTGCGACGAGGCCCCGCTGGCCCGCACGACCAGTTCGGCCCGCTCCCATTCGTCGGCGCTGGTACCGGGAAAGCGGCCGGTGAAGACGTGATAGGGGGCGTCGGCCGGTAGCCGTTCGCGCGCCAGTCCGACGATGGTGCTGGAATCCAGTCCCCCCGACAGACAAGACCCGACCGGAACATCGCTGCGCAGGCGCAACGCCACCGAATCGGCCAGCAGTTCGCGAAACCGGGTCACCGCCGCCGGGAAATCCAGGGCGGCCCCGCCGGGTTCGAAACGGGGCCGCCAATAGGTGGCGACGCGCCAGGTCAGACTGTCCAGATTCAGCGTCAGGGTTTCGGCGGCAAGCAGTTGGCGGATGCCCCGGAACGCGGTTTCCCGCCGGTCGTCGAGGCCGTGGGCGGTATCGATCAGATAAGACAGCACCAGCGGAGCCTCGATGCTCCGATCGACTCCCTCCAGAGCCAGCAGCGCCTTGTATTCGGAGGCGAAGGCGAAAAAGCCGTCGCCCTCGGCGAACAGGAACGGCTTTTCGCCGAAGCGGTCGCGGGCGCAGAACAGCCGGTGCCGTTCCCTGTCCAAGATGGCGAAAGCGAACATGCCGTTCAGCCGTTCGACGCAATCCGGCCCCCAGCGGCGATAGGCCGCCAGCAGAACCTCGGTGTCCGAACCGCCCTGGAAGGTTTCGCCCTCCGCCGCCAATTCGTCGCGCAATTCGCGATAGTTATAAATCTCGCCGTTGAAGACGGCCGTCAGCCCGTCTCGCTCCATCGGCTGATGACCGGCCGCGCTGGTGTCGAGGATGGCGAGCCGGCGATGACCCAGCACCGCCCGCTGATCCGGTGAATGCCAAAGCCCGTCGTCGTCGGGACCGCGATGGGCCATGCGCGCGGTCATCGCCGCCACGGCGGCCGGGCGGACCGGATATCGGGCGCACAGACCCGCGATGCCGCACATCTAGGAATGCCCCCGCGTCAGGGCCAAACCGGCCAGCATCGCCGCCGCCGAGGCCACCGATACCACCGACAGCAAGGCGCCCAGCGTCACCGCCGACGCGCCCTTGGCCGCCAGCAGACAACCGGCGCCGAAGATGGCGTATTGGACCATCCGCCCCGCGAGAAGCACGCCATGCACCCGTTGCGCCAGACAATAGGAGCGGCCGAGCTCGAACAGACTGAATCCGAACACCACTCCGGCCATTGCCGCCAGCACCGGCCCCGCCTCGCGCCAGCTCGCGCCGAACAGCCAGGGCACCACCGATCCCGCGAACATCCAGGCGGCGGCGGCGGCCAAGGCCAGTGGCAGGCCGATCAGCGCGGCCATCCGGGCCAGGGTGTGGCGGCGGGTCTGTTTTGTCTCGATCCGGCCGAAGATATTGCCCGCCAGCCGCACGACCACCGGCGACAGAATCTGATGGGGCACCATCGCGAGGCGTTGCGCCTGAAAGAACAGACCGGCGCCATGCGCCCCCCCCAAGGCCGCCGCCGCCAGCACGGTCAGGCGCTGGAAGCCGCCATCGACGATGCCGTCCATCCAGGGAACCCGCGCCTCGATCAGCAGGGCGCGCCATTCGGCCAAGGTAACCCGGCGCGGGCGCCAGCGGGGAATGGCGCCGATTTGAAGCAGCAGCAGAGCCCTAAGGGCGAGGGCCGCCGTCTCGCGCAGATACAGGCTGGCAACTCCGGCCCCGGCCAGCACCAGCAGCACCGCCACCACATGACCGGCCAGAAGCGAGCCGGTTTCGATGACCGCGATGCCGCGATAGGGCAGGGCGCGTTCGTAGAACATGGTGACCGATGCCACCCATTGACCAAGCGCCAGCGTTGCCGCCAAAAGAACGGAGCGGGACGAACACTGCCCGGCCACCGCCAGCCAGCCCAGCATGAGCGGCAACGAGATCAGCATCTCGACGGTCATCGCGGAATACAGGCGGCGGCGGAACGCCTCGGTATAATCCGCGTCCGGGGTCCGGAAGGCGAGGACGCCCAGGCGCGGCGACAGCGTCATCTGCACGAGGCCGACGATGGCCAAGGCCTGTGCGAACTCCCCGAAATCGGCGGGGGTCAGTGACCGCATCAGGATCAACTGGCTGAGAAAGGCGATTCCCGCCTGGGCGATATTGCTGCTCACCAGCAGGCCGCCCTTGCGGGCGAACACGCCGATCCATTTTCCCGGGGCCGAGGTTTCGTCCGAAAGGGGGTGCCGCTCAGACGACATTCGCGCGGCCGTCGTCATCGAGGCGGGCACTTTCCAACTGCCCCAGACGCATGTAGCTGATTTGGTCGGCGATCAGGCCTTGCAGGGTCAGGAACAGGCCGCCCAAAACCAGCACCACCGACAGCGTGGGAAAGCCCAGCCCATGCACCATCGCCAGCACAAGGCCGTAGACGAGGCCGAAAGCGGCCATGCCGGCGCCGAGGGCCGCGAAGATGCGCAAGGGGGCGAACAGCATGATCATGCGCAAGACCAGGACCAGGGCCTGAAGCCCGTCGGCCAGAACGACCTTGCTGGTGCCGATGCGCGGGCGGGTGGTGACCGGCTCGAACGCCACCGGATAGCCGCGTTGGGTAACGATCATGGTCGAGGTCATGCTGGCGCTGTAGCGGTTGGGCAGCAAGGTCAGGTAGGGCAGGATCGCGGCGCGGCGGAAGGCGCGCAGGCCGCAGTTCAGGTCGGACCCGGCGCCCAAGCCGAGCGCCCAGGCGAAGGCGCGGATAACGGCCTTGCCCGTCGCGCGGTATCGGTTCACCCCGGTCGGCCGCTGACCGATCACCGCCACCAGCCGTTCACGGTCCAAACGCTCGACGATGCGCGACAGGTTTTCGACCCGGTGTTCGTCGTCGGCGTCGAACCAGGCCACATAGTCGCGGCCGGCGGCGCGCATGCCGGTCTTCAGGGCCGCGCCGTATCCGCGATTATAGTCGTGGCGCAGCACGGTGACCCCGCCCACCGTGGCGGCGCGCTCGAAGGTCCGGTCGGCGCTGCCGTCATCGACCACGATGATTTCGGCGGCGGGCAAGGCGGTGCGCAATCCGTTCAGGGTGGGAACGATGCCGTCCTCTTCGTTATAGGCCGGAATGACGACGCTGAGGCGCGGTTCCCAGGTCGGACGGGGGGAGGTATCAACAGCCATTATCACGGGATTCCAGCCAATCAGGAGCGTCCACACACAATAGCCCCAACGGCGTCGTCTGTCGCGGTGCTGATGCCAGATGGTTCCCACGGCTTTGGCGCCGACGGCAACGTTGCATGCACGGATCAGCGGGTCGGCCGGCGGCCCAGCACGGAATAACGTCCGGCTTGGTACAACACCGTCCAGCCATCGGAAGCAATCACCGGGATGTCGAGGACGACGATGTTCGCGGCCAGTTCGTCGGCCAGGGCGGCAAGGGCGGGCCAATCGGCCGCGCGGTGGGCGGCGTCGAGACGTCCAGCCAAGGACAGCCAGCGTTCCAGCACCGCGTGGTTGGCATATCCCAACGACGTGCCGCCATCCTTGAAACAGAACACGACCGGACGCAGCGTGTAATAGCGGATGGCGAGGGCGGCGTCGGTGCCCTCCTGACGGTCGAGGGCGGGTAACACCGTTGTGCCGGGCGCAAGATCGCCGCGCAGGAAATCGAGCATGGCGCGCCGCTCCCCCCATTCCGCGGGCGGACACAGAAGATGCCCCGAGGCTAGGCACGAGGCGGTGTCGCGGACGGGCATCACGCCCGGTTTGTTCGCCCCCAGCCAAACGGCGGCGCACAGGACCGGCACCAGACGGGCGAAGCGATATGGCAGGCGCCGCGCCGCCTCCACCGCCCCCCACAGGCCGAACAGCATCAGTACCGGCACGGCGTAACGCAGGTTGCGGATGGTGTCGATTTCCACCGGCATCATCCGAAGGTGCCGGGTCACGGCCTGCTCGGCCAAGGTCACCCCCAGCGACGCCACCACCACCATGGACATCCAGACGGTCAGCAAGACCAGCCTGGGCCGTTGCGTCGGCGCCAGATACCAGACCAACACAGCCCCGCCGAACCCCCAGACCGGCACGAACCAGCGCATCTGCCACGTTGTCAGCACCCTGCGCAGATACGCCCACCCATCGGTGAATTCCGGGCCGAACAGAAGGGATTGACGGGCCAAGGCCGCCGCGTAATCGGCGGTGGGGCCGTGTTCATGCCCGCTCAGATACATGGCCGCGAACGGCAGCGCGGGCAGAACGAAGGCCAATCCAGCCATCACGGGCCGCCCACGCGGCCCGCGAAGAAGAAGGGTCAGCCAAGACGCCAGCGCCACCGACGGGGCGCTGACCGGATGCAGATAGACGGCAAGGCCGTGCAGTCCCATCAGCCGGGGCCAACGGCCGGGAGATTCGGCCGCCTTCACCAAACCGGCCAGCAGAAACGGCAAGGCCGCCTGGAACAGAAAGCGCGGCTGTGCGTCGGGATAGGTGCCGTAGTAATCCAGCGTCATCGACACCGAGCCGAAGGACAGCAGGCCGAGCAGGAAGGCACCATCGGCATGACGGAACAAAAGCCGTCCCAACAGCCAATGACCCAACGCCTGAATCCACATCAGGGGAGCGAGCAAAACCACGAACGCGGTGCCCAGATCCCCCGTCAGCGGTGCCAACGCGATCAGCAGCGGGATGTGGATCGTCGCGTAAAAACGGAAATTGTCGTGGTTGGCCAGCACCATGTCGCCGGTCCATGCACCGGGATGGCTCCATCCGGCGGCAAAGGATGCGATGTTGCCAGCGTCGCCGCCGAGAAATGGAAACGGCACCAGGCCCCGCCACCAGCTTGCCGCCAGGATGGCCGCGGTCACGGCGTAGATGGCAAGGACCAAAGGCGCCCGCGCCAGGGCGGGCCCGGGGGAAGGTTGCGTCATCGGCGCCGCGCGAGCTTCGTGAACAGGGCGACTAGCCGGTCGACGTGATCCTCCCAACGCAGGTCCGACAGGATATGAGACCGGCCCTCCGCCGTCAGGCGTTGGCGCAAGGCGGGATCGGCGTCCAGTTCCATCACGCGCTCGAACAGCGCGCGCGGCAGGAACGGCTGGACGTAGAGCGCGTGATCGCCACAGACCTCGCGGGCCACCGGCGTGTCCGCCGCGATCACCGGCAGGCCGCTGCTCAACGCCTCGGCGAGGGGGTGTCCGAAGGTCTCGGCCACCGCCGGAAAGACGAAGACATCCTGCGAAGCGTACAACGCGGGCAATTCCGAATAGGGGATCGGGCCCAGGGTCAGCTTTCCCGCCGCCAGCAGGCGTTCCATGGCGATCCAGTCGAGCGCCGAGCCGGGCGAGCGCCGGACTTCGTCCAACGTCATGGTGATGGTGGCGTGGGCGGCGATGCCTTGGGCTTCCAATTGCTCCACCAGCCGGCAGATGTCCCCCGGCCGCTTGTGCGGATAATAGACCGACACCATCAGCAGCCGAAGCACCCCGTCCGCGCGCCAGCTCCGGCGCGGCATCGGGTTGGCGAACATCTCCTCGCGGGTGCCGTAGCGGTTGACCTCGATCTTGCGGGCGGCGTCCGGCCGCCACAGGGTGATCAGATCCTTCATTGCCTGGGACGGCGTCATCACCAAGTCGGCACGGTCCACCGAGGCCAGCATCAGGCGGCGCCGCGCCGCCCGGAACAGGCCCGCCCGCAGCCCGAGATGGGGGGAGACGTGGCTGAGATAGAACGGATCGAACAATCCGCCCTCGCGCATCAGCAGCAATTGCGGAACCGGGGAATGAAGCAGGCCGAAATTGGCCGACGAGAACAAAACGTCCGGCGCCAACTTGCGGATCATCAACGGCCAGACCGTCTGTTCCCACATGAGACGGTGGGCGGGGTTGTAGTTGGCGACACCGATCCGGATCGCCTCGACGCCGTCCGGCGCCTTGAATTCGTGCGGCACCGCGACTTGCAGCCGAATACCCCGGTCGGTCAGTGACCGCAGCAGGTTACCGGTATAGGTCAGAATCCCGCCCCGCCGGGCCGAGATCGCGTTCATCAGCACTTTCATGAAGGGCACCCCGCCGCGTCGAGAACGCGCGCCATCGTTTCCGCATGAGACAGTCCCAGCGCCCGGATCCGTTCCCGGCCAGCGGCGGCGGCGGCCGAACGGGTGCCGGGATCGGCCAGCCAACGGCGGCATTGAGCGGTCAGCTCGGTATCGTCCGAAAAATAGGCCGCCTCGACCCCATCACGCAGCAACGCCATCATCTCCTCCGACCGTTCATGCAGCATGAACGCGCCGCACGCCGGAATCTCGACCGAGCGGGTGGTTTGGCGGTCGCGGTTGAAATGGCGCAGGAAACAGAGATTCACCGCGCTGGCCGCCAGAACCCGCGGATAATCCGGACCATAAACCGGCCTGTTACGGACGACAAGGTTTGGGTGCAGACCGATCATCCCGCCCCAACCGTTGCCCCACACCCGGCAGGCAATTCCCTGGCGGGCGAGATGCAGCAGGCTGGCGGCGCGGGGTGCTTCGAAGGTGCCGACGAAGCTGACATCGGCGCTGAAGGCTTGGCGCTCGGACTCGTCCACGCTCACCGGACGATGCAGATCGGGATCGAAGGAGTTGTTCACGAACAGGATCCGCTTGGCCCCAAGACGCGGCAATTCGTTCGGATCCGCGTTGAAGGATTTGGTGGTCACCCACAGGTCGAACAGGGGAATCGCCGCTTCCAGCCAGCGGCTGCGATGGCGGGGATTCATCAGGTCGTCTTCCGAGAACCACACCAGACGCAGCCGGGGATTGCGCCGTTTCAGGCCGATAAGGGCCGTCCGGCGGATCATCGCGGCGTTGTCGAGAAGGACGACGTCGAACGCGGACGCGTCGATCCCGTTCAGTGCCGCGTTCACCCCGGCGCGGTCGAGGGGCAGCCGCAGCCGATAGCTGACGCGATAGGCCAGGCTGGGTGAATCCTCGCAACAAAAGCCCGGCGGGGTGGTCGGCACGAAGACGACGCGGTGCCCCAGGCCGCGCAGCGCGTTCAGCCGTTGCGCCGACCGCGAACCGGTCACCGCCTCGGCCACGAACAAGATGGAGAGCGGCGCCGTCATCCCCGCCCCCCGGCCACGCACGATAGCGCGGCGCGCAGGCCGCGAAGATCGGCGGCGAAATCCCACTCGGCGATCCGGCGGGCCGCCGCCGCCCCCAGTTCCGCGGCCCTCGGCAGCACCTCGCGCAGGGCATCGGCCAGCGCGTCGATATCGCCGGACGGCACCAGCCGGCCGACGGATGGATCGACCAGATCATGGGCGGCGCCGCAGCCGTCGCCCGCGATCACCGCCGTGCCGCAGGCCATCGCCTCGTTGATCGCCAACCCCCACGCCTCGGCTTCGGCCGCCAGCACGAAAACGTCGGCCAGGGCGTAAAGGGCGGGCAGTTCGGTCTGATTGCGAAAGCCGAGGAAATGGACGCCGGATTCGGCCCCGGCCTCCAGCTCCGGCCGCATCGCGCCGTCGCCGACAAACAGCAATAATGGGCGGGCCTCCTCGGGGAATGCCCGGCGCCAAGCGTTCAGCAACGTGTGCGGATGTTTGCGGCGCACCAGCTTGCCCGCGTAAAGCACGATCGGCCGCCCCTCCGGCAAGCCAAGCGCGGCCCGCAAAGCGGCGGGATCGGATTCGGTGGCCGCGCGAGCGAAAAAACCGTTGTCGACCGCATAGGGCATCGGAAAGATCCGCGCGGGCGGCACGCCCAGACGGGCGTAATAGCGTGCGTTTTCGCGGCCCACCGCCAGGAAGCCGGCGCACAGGGCGAATAGGGCGCGCAGATAGATCCGCTTGGCTCGGCCGCGCCAGCCCGCCTCGGGCATCGCGCCCAGCCAGTTCTCGCCGCGCATCAGTACCGGCAGGCCCCGCGGGCGGGCGGCCAGAAGCACGCGTTTCATCGCCGTTCCCTGCCAGCCGTGCAGCCAGACCGCGTCGGTGGCGTCAAGCTCCCGGCTCAAATCGGCGAAATCCAGCGGGGCGTGGTTGTAGCCGTCCAGCAGCGGAACATCCCAGCGCACCGGCACGCCGAAACCCGGATCGATTTCTCCGTCGGGCATGCGCCGGAACAGCACCTTCAGACGGATGTCGGGCTGGGCGGCGATCAACCGCAACAGCGGCGCCTGATACTGAATCGGGTGGCTGACCACATAGAGCAGGCGGATCACGGCCGGTCCCCCCAGACCTGTTCCCAGACCGCCGCCAGCCCTTGGTGAAACGCCGGGAATCCATAGCGTTCAACCGCGAGGGCGCGCGCCGCCGCTGACATCGCGGCACGGGCGGCGGGGTCGGCGATCAGTGCCGCCAGTTCGTCGGCCAGGGATTCGGCCGTGGGATCGACGAAACGGCCGGTCACGCCATCGATCACGTAATCGTCGGGACCGCTTCCCCGCGTTGCCGTCACCACCGGCACGCCCGAGGCGATCGCCTCGACGCCGACGATCCCCAATCCCTCCTGGCTGGACGGCAGGGCAAACAGGTCCAGGCCTTGATAGAAGGCGGGCAGATCCTCGGGCCGAACGTGGCCCAGGAATTCCACCACGCCCTCCAAACCCAGCTGTCCGGCATGCCGCTTTAGCTCCTCGGGCGCGTCGCCGGCGAGGCGCAGCCGCGCTGGAACGCCCTGCTCGATTAGCCGCGCCGTCGCGTGCAGCAGCAGCTCCACCCGCTTGCGGGGATCACCCAGACGCCCGGCGAAACCGATGGTTCCAACGGCGGCAGGCCGAAGCGGCGGCGCGAACCGTCCGGAATCGGTGGGAATCGGCAGCCACGCGGGTTCGGCGGCGCCCAGCGCCGCCAACGTCCGGCAGGTATAACGGCTGACGCCCGCCACCCGGCACAGAGGCGAGGTCAGAACCCGCCGTTCCTGGCGCCGCAGCCATGGCCGGATCAGCGCGCGGTCGAGCATCCGGCGCGGCGCCGGCATCGCGTCTTCCCGCGCCCGGCGGTCCTCGGATAAGGGAGCGGCGCACCACAAAAGATGGCGGATGCCGCAGCCCACCAGCAGGTTGGAGATCAACGGCGTGCCCCCGACCGCGATATGACGGTCGAACCCCGCGAACAACCGCCGCCATGACGGCGAGGGGATGGTATAGGGCGCCTCCAGTTCGGGAAAACGGCAGCCGATGGCGTGGCTGGGGAAATCATCCCAGCAGGTCGCGTCGAGGCGGGCGGGCCGCGCCCCCGACGGCAGCCGCCAGGACGGAACGACCAGTTCGGGATGATCGGCAAGGGTGGCGTAATACGCCACATGCACGTCCCATCCCCGCTCGCGCAGGTGGCGGGCCAGCAGTGCCGCCTTCGCGGGAACCCCGCCCCGGAAGGGCGGCAGCGTCACCAGCAGGACCGATCCCCGGCTCATGAATCAGCGTGCCGCCAGCTGAAGAACTGCGGCGATCCGTTCGGCGTGATGCCGCCACGAGAATAACGCGGCCCGTTCAACGGCCCTTTGGGACAGATCCGCGCGGCGGGCTTCGTCGTGCAGCAGGGCATCGATCACCCCGGCCATCGAATCCACGTCCTCGGGATCGAAATAGGCCATGTTGTCCGCCGCCACCTCGCGCATGGCCGCCCGGTCGGATCCGGCGATGGGCGCGCCGCAGGCCATGGCCTCGATCAGGGGAATGCCGAAGGTTTCCACCGTGGACGGAAAGACGAACACCCGGCAACGCCGGTAGCGCTCGCACAACTGCTCGGGCGTCGCGTATCCCAGGAATGAAACCCGCTCCTGCAGTCCCAGATCGGCGACGAGCCGGCGCAGACCGGCGGCGTAATGGCTGTCCACCTCCCGCCCGGCGATGTCGAGGGTCAGGTCCGGATGGCGTTCGGCCAACCGCGCGAACGACCGCAGCAGCGTGTGATAGTTTTTCTGGATATAGATGTCGCCCACCGCCAAAAGGTTGCTCCCGCGGACGACCGGAGCGGGCGAGAATTGCGGCGCGACCCCCAGATGGATCACGTCGCTCTTGCGCCGCAACAGCCGCAAGGGCCCGCGCAGCACGCCATCGACCGCGTAATGGGATACCCCCGCCACCCGCCGCGCCGCGATCACCGACAGCGCCGTCATCACGGTCAGCGCCGCCCAATACAAGATCTTGCCGAGACGAACCTCCATCGCCGCCACGGCCAGGGAATTGGCGAGCAGGACGACGCCGTTGCGCAACAGCAGCGGCCCGAAATTGGCGGGGGAATAGACCACGTCGGCCCGCATCATGCGTGCCACCACCGGCAGCGCGAACTGCTCCCACAACAGCGTCGTCGCCATGCGGTCGGGAAAGTCGAAGACATGCAGGTTGGCATGGTCCACCAACCACTCGTAGCGGTTCAGCTGGTTCTCGTGCAGGGCGACATGCAGCTCGATGCCGCCCTCCGCCGCCAAGGCGGGAACGACATTGCTGAGATAGGTCATGCCGCCCCCGGATTTCGAGTGCAGCGCATTGATCAGCACCCGGATCTTTCCGTCAGGCGCCTTGAGAGCGTCCATTCCACCACCACCAAACCGCTATGAACGGCGCCATGATGAGTGCCGTTTTCACGCCGAGCGCGCAATACATCGTAAACGACTGGTCGAAATCGGCCAGCCAAGGAATCATCGCCGCCATCCAGCCCATTCCGGGCGCCCCCAATTTCATGCAGAGCCGGGTGAAGCCGAGCACCAGTGCCAGCCACGCCACGCCGGCGGCAAAAAATCCGGGCCATCCCGCTTCGATCAGCGGTTCGCCCAGCAGCGTCACCGACATCGAGCCCGGATGGGCGGGGTCGAGAATCGGCACGTCGCAATAGGCCACGGTATAGAAATCGCCCCATGAAAGGGCCGGTTTGTCCGGCCACAACACCCTCGGCACAAGGCCCGAGAAAAAATAGACCGGCGTGCGACGCGGCGGCGCGTTCAGGGTTCTCGCCAACCCCTGGGAAAGGCAACTGAAGGTTACGGTGAAACGTTCGCCCACCTTATCCGTGACGGCTCTCGCCGCCAGTGCGGTCATATCACCCTCGAAGCCGATGCGCCGCTTGTGAACGGCGAGAACCCCCGCGATGCCGGTCAGCAGCATCGCCACGGCGCCAATGACGAGGATGCGGCGGTCCAGGCGGCCCGGCACCAAAAAAAGCAAGACCAGGACGGCGGCGGTCGCCATCAGCGCGGTGCGGATGAATGACGTCGCGACCAGCGCCGCCACCAGGGCCGCCGCCACCGCCACCAGCAGCGGCAGCACGCGCGGCGCGCCCGGCACTTGAAGAGCGAGGAAGGCCATGATCAGCGACAAAAGCGGCGGCACGGCCTGATAGATGTTGCCGGCCAACACCGCTCCCAGAAGCGGGGTGAGGAAGTCGTGCTCACTGGTATAGCCCACGCCGTAGATCGCCGCCAAAATCACCGCGGCGGCGGTCAGGCCGATGGGGAGCGCCAACCCGGGCGAGGTGCGGATCCGGCCCGGCGGGCGTGCCCACCGGAAGCTGACGAACAGGCTTGCCGTCAGGGCGGCGGCGCAAAAACAGGCCAGGATGCGCCCGGCCAACAGTCCGTCCGCCGCCATGGCATCGGCGTACCGGACCCCCAGCGCGCCGAACTTGGCCGGATAACCCGGCAGGGTCAGCACGAACAGGTCGGCGACGGCGGCAAGCGGCAGGGCGGGTGTCAGCAGGGCGCGGGGATCGCCGGTGCGCCATGCCGCCACAGAGGTCAGCACCAGGGCAAGCAGGCCTTCGGCCCGCAAAACCTGCAATCCGCCGATTCCGGCAAGACCATTCAGGAACAGAATGAAGTTGGCGGCAAGGCAAGCCGGATACAGCCTAAAGGACCAACGCGCGATCACCATGTCATCTCCGGAAAACCGCTCGCCCATATTTAGTTTTCCAGCGAGAACCGTAATTCTGGATATTAGGCGGGCTTGGTCCGCCGATCAAGAGGCGAGGATTCTGGTCAAGTGGCTCGGCCATTCGGCTTCAGTGCGCACCGATGCGAGCGGCCAAACAGCGGGCGATCAGCGCGTTACCGGGCGGCGATACGTGGACGAAATCAACGAATACCGAACGGTCCTTGCCGTCCAGACAATCCGTCGCGTCGATGAACTGGCCCGCCGGAACGGCGGCGGCGAAACGGGTGCGCAGTTCGGCATACAACTCCTCGTGGGCAATGCCGATATAGGGTGCGTTGGTCTCGACCTTGGCTAGGATGGTTGTTTCCTCGTCGCTCGGATTTTTTAGCGTGAACAGAGTTGGCTGAAGCACGAAGCGCAGTGTGATGCCCTTCATTTTCG
This sequence comes from uncultured Rhodospirillaceae bacterium, assembly GCA_903899885.1. Classification (GTDB taxonomy): domain Bacteria; phylum Pseudomonadota; class Alphaproteobacteria; order Rhodospirillales; family Magnetospirillaceae; genus CAIULK01. Next base: position 30,266 of record CAIULK010000014.1, on the reverse strand, counting down.
AAACATCGGACAGAAACTGAAAATCCTCGAGCATCCGGCCGGCCGTGCGAACGGCCCGTGCGTGCAAGGAGGCGCGGTCGGTAAGTGCCGCGACGGTGGCGGCCATCGCCGGAGGGCCTGCCTCGGTCTGATACAGATGCTGCTGCCGGGGGTCGTTGTGCAAAACAAACCGTGCCAGCGCCGACGCATGGGTCAGGCCGCCGATCACACGAAAGGCCAAGCCGCGATTCATCGCCGCCATGACGGCATTCTCGTAGCCCATGGTGGGCACGCCGAAGGCGACCCGGTGCGTCGCGTCGTTTGAACCCTCGTAAAACCAAACCTCGTCGGGCCGATAGCCCGATTTGAGCAGCTCGAGGTATAAGGCCGACGAATTGTTGTGGTTGTGCCCCGACACCGCCATATTGGCAAAGGCTTGGATCGGACGGCTTTCGTGCAATTTCGCGGTCAGCAGATCATCGTTACAGCGGATGCCGTCGCCCGCCACCGTGCTGCCGCCGAATACGAACACGGTATGGGGCAGCGCCGCCGGTTGCGAAAGCGTGCCGCCGCCGATCCGGTTCGGGATGTAGTGCATGATGAACGGGCGGTACAAGGATGCCCCCCACATTCCCATCTTTGCCGGAGGGGGAGCGGGGAGAGCCGATTCGAACAGGCTGTCGAAGGAGAACGCCGAATCCTCGTCGCAAGACCGCGTCCTATCGACGCCACGGTACGCGGCGGAATTCGCCTCGTCGCTGATCTTGAACGTCGTCCAATCCAATAGGGATACCTGGGGCGTTTCATGTAAGCGCGCGGCCAATTCAAGAACACCGAGCCCGGCAACGGAAATGGCGACGGATATCGAAAGCCCTAAATAGCCTTTAATGAATTTTTCTTTTATGGACATTTTATCATCCCCTCAGGTTTCCAAATGACTTTGGGCGTATCACGGCAAACGGCAGTCCGGCCCGCCGACGGCATAAACATAATGCAGTGCTTCACCCTCGGCGCGAAGCCCCAGGGTCCGCGATCTTAACAGACCGGGCGTGGCGACGGCGCCGATTTGGCGCAGGCAGCCCGCGTTCAGCAAGGGCCCGGCCAATCGCGCCATGTCGCCGTCCGCCGCTTGGCCCGGTGTCACGCCGTTGACCACCAGATGGGTGATCCCCTGGTCGCGCAACCGGGCCAGATTTTGCGCCGCGTCGGGTCCGGGCGGCAAGGGAATGACCGCTTCATAGTTCGGCATCGCCAGAAAGGTCGGCGGGTCGATCAAGTAATTGATCTCGCGCAAGGTGATCAGCACCGTGTCGTGCGGCCCGAGATGGCCGTTCAGCCAGCGCGCCACCGGCCAGGACGACAGATTGGCCGACAGATAGGCATCGCGGTCGCGGCTGGTTAGCAGCCACACCACGTTTTGCTGGGCGAACACGGCCAGTCCGCCCAACTGAATCAGTAGGGTCAGCCCCAAGGCGATCGCCGGCGCCGGCCGGGCAATGGGGCGTGCCGCCGCCGTCAGGGCGATCACGGCGGGCACGAAATAGGGTAGGAAATGCCGAACCCGCTGCGAGGACCCGCCGAAGAACCATAAGGCGTATCCCAGGACGCAGGCCGCCAGCACCCAGCCCAAATCCGAATCGCGCCAGTGCCGCCGGGCCTTCCAGGCGCCGATCAGGGCGAAGGGCAGGATCAGCACGCCGTAGGGGCCGAATCCGGTCCGTCCGGATTCGAAGGCGGGCAACCCGTCGAAGGTCGCCTGAAAGGGATAGGCCAGAAACCAGCCGAACGTCGCCGGAACACCGTGTTCCATCGCGAGATAGCCCTTGAACACCTCGGCCATCGCCCCGTCCCAATGGGTTTCGGGCCGGTAGGGCAGATGGCCCCACAGCATCGGGAACAAGGGGTCGCCGGTATGCAGCGCGTTCCAGCCGTACCATTGACCACCCGCCAACAGCGCCAGAAGACCGAACGCCACCGCGCGGCGGAACCAAGCGCCGGGGGCCAGCATCAGCAGGCCGCATGCCGCCGGGGCCACCAAACCGGAATATTTCACCGCCATGCACAGACCGGCGGCCAGTCCGGCCAGCGCCGCCGGGCCCGCCGCCTGTGATCGCCGGGCCCGCGCGGCGGCGAACACCGCGACGAAAAAGAAGGCGGCCAGCCGCACCTCGACCTGACCGGCGGGAGAGCCGTAGACGACGGCGGGTAACAGCTTGATCAGCAAGGCCACGCCGAAAGCCCAGCGGGGCGGCAGGTACCGCATCCCGGTGACGGCCACCGCCAGCGGCAGGAACCAGGCGTTCAGTCCGCACCACAGGGTCAGCCCGGTTTCGCCGCCCAAACCCAGCGCCTGTAGATAGGTGACGTGCAGTAGCAGGGGCACCGCCGCCTCGACCGCTTGCGGCACGAAATCGAGATGTCCGCTTCGCAGCCACGCCTTGGGCAGCGCGAAGTGATAGGCCATGCTGTCGCCATCAACCGGCGGCACCAGCGCCGACGCGCCGTCGAGGACCAACGCCGTCAACGCCAGCGCACCCAGCGCCCACAGCCAAGGATCACGGGGCGGGCGCAGCGGCCCCCGCGCCAATACCGCCAGTCCGGCCAGTCCGATCACGACCGGCGCCCACAACGTCGCGGCCGATACCCCGAACAGCGCCGCCGTCCAAAATCCCAGCCAACCGAGCACCCCCATCCCCAGCGTGAACGACCATCCAAACCGTTCGGCTGGGGTGGTGATCGACGCGGCCCCGGTTAATCGCAAAAGCAGCGTTCCCCAACCCGCCGAGGACAAGACCATCAGCAGCGCGGTCATGATTCCGCTCATCGCGTCCAACCCGACAGACGGGCGAGAACATCGCCGAACTGAGCCAGATAAAGGGCAAGCACCGCCGCCACCCACAGGGCCGCCGCCGCCCGGCCGGTCACCTCGCCTCGTCCTTCAGCCAACGGGTCAGGGTTAGGGCCGCCGCGACAACCAGAATCGCCCCGGTGGTCGAGAAAAGCGGTCGGCCGGCATTATCGCCCAGTCCCGCCCACCCGGCGAGAACCAGGGCCGCCAGCAAGGCGCTGGCCAACGCGCCCAACCAGGGTGCGGGCAGCCGCTTCAAGCTGAACAGGCTGAACGGCAGGATCCCGGCGAAGGAATACAGAAACGAGCGCCCCAACGGCACCGCCAGGATATCGTGGAGGATCGAGGACAGCGGACGATCCAAGGGCGCTCCGGATACGCCAGCAAGGGCATTGGCCTGCCCGCCGATGAGGTGGCGCACCGCCAGCACCGTGGCCAGCCCCAGTCCCACGCTCGCCACGGCGATCACCGAGCCGCGCAGGAATGGACGGCGCCTCAGAAGTTCGACCAGGAACCAGCCCCCGGTTAGGGCCGCCATGAAGGGCACGGTACTTTCCTTGGCCACGCCGCCGAGCACGCCGATCACCGGCAAAAGCGCGAATCGTCCCGAGGCCAATGCCCAGAAGGCCGCCGTCAGCACGAACAATTCCGAGGAATCGACCAGTCCCGACAGATAGAAATTGGGCGTGTTGAAACTGCCCAGCAGCAGCAGGGCCGCGATCAGCGCGGTTGCCGTTCCGGCTCCGGCCAGGGCGCCCAAATCCAGGACGATCAGCGCCGCCCCGGCGCAAAAGGCGGCGTTGACCACCAGCAGCGCGCCGTAGCGCGGTTCCCAGCTGCCGATATGCCCCTTGATCAGCGTGAAGACTGGACGGGCCAAGGCGGGCACCAGCGCCCGGTAGCGCCAATGACCGATATCGCCGACGGCCTCCGGGCCGCGTTCGACGATGTCGGCGTAATAGCGGGCGTCCGAGACCGACGAGGTCTCGCCCGGCGCGTAGCGGTTCAGGGTCGGATAGCCCAGGGACAGGCCGATCATCCAGAACAACGCGAACAAGACGATGCGGTTACGCACGCTCCATCCCCTTCATCAAAACGTCGCGGACCTTGCGGGCGATGAACAATTCGGTCTTGGCCCAGGATTCCCGCGTCGCCCCGCCGATATGGGGGGTGATGATCAGATTGGGGTGACGCGCGGTCGCCGCGACGAGGGCGCTTTGGGCGGGGAAACCGGGCGCCAGTTCGTTGTGCAGCACGTCCAGCGCCGCCCCGCCCAGATGGCCGCTGTCCAGCAAGGTCAGCACCGCCGTCTCGTCGATCAAGACCCCGCGCGCCGTGTTGATCAGCAAGGCCCCCTTGGGCAACAGCGACAACCGCTCCAGGGTCAGCATGTCGCGGCTGCTTTCGGTCAACGAGGCATGCATCGACAGCACGTGGGATCCGGCGATCAGATCCTCCAGGCTAGCCGCCGCCTGTACCGGGGCCTCGACCGCGACCGGGGCGGTGTCGAAGACCCGCACGTTCATCCCGAAGGCCAGGCCGAATTTCGCGACCATCCGGCCCAAACGGCCATGGCCGATGATGCCCAGCCGCTTGCCCGCTAACTCGCCGCCCAGGAACAGCTCGCGGCTCCAGACCCCCGATTGCACCGAGCGGGTGGCCGGAACCAGATTGCGGACGAGGGCCAGCAAAAGGCCCCAGGTGTGTTCGGCGGTCGCTGAAACGTCTTGCAGGAAGGCGGTCTCGCCGCGCAGGCAGACCAAGGCGATATTCCGTTGGGCCGCCGCCGCCTCGTCGATATGATCGACCCCGGTGGCGTTGGTGCCGATCACCTTCAGCCGTGTCGCGCGGCCCAGAATCTCGGAATCCATCCGGTGGGCGAAGCGCATGATCAGCGCGTCGTAGTCGCCGATCCGTTCCAGCAGCCCGGCGCGGTCCAGGCGCATCCCCTCCAGCGTTCCCGCCTCGGACAGAGTGTCCTGGGCGGCGGCCGAATATTCATACGGATCCAGATTAAGAATGCGCGCCATGGGCCTGTCTCATCAGAAAATCGGCGAACTGGAAATCAAGCTCGTTGTCGATATTGACCGACCGTTCGCGCGGCAGTTCGATGGGAACGGCGTTGCGCGAGAAAAAGGTGCGCTCGGCCTGGAACGCCTGGGTGCGGATACCATAGATGACCCCGCTGCGCAAATACAGCGCCGGCAGATCCTGGCGGCGCATCCCCTCGAAGGCCGGGTCGAAGGCGGTCAGCCGATCGTCGGCGATCCGGTACATCCGCGCCGGATGGGTGTCGTCGACACGGGTCACGCTGATCACGGCATCGGCCCCGGAATCCTTTAGCCGGTCGAGGGCGGCGGCGATGTCGGCGCCGGTCCGGGCAGGGCAGGTGCATTGCAGCAGCATCAGAACGTCGTAGGCCCGCCGTTCACCCGCCAGAAAATCGAGCGCATGGAAGGCGACGGGGGGCATCGGCGTGGTGTCGGCGGCCAGATCGGCGGGACGGCGCAGCACGCGCGCGCCTTCGGCCGCGGCGATGGCGGCGATCTCGTCATCGTCGGTGGTCACCACCACGTCGGTCAGCCGTTCCGAGGCGAAGGCCGCCCGGATCGTGTGGGCGATCAAGGGTATTCCGGCCAACGGCCGGACATTCTTGCGCGGCACGCCCTTCGAGCCGCCGCGCGCCGGAATCAGGCCGAGGACCTTCATTGCTTATCGTAGACGTAGTTCAGCTTCTTATGAATGGACAAGGGAATCCGGGCCAGGACGTCGGCCATCTGCTGTCCGGCGGTGCCGTTGCCGAAGATCGGATCGGACGGATAGCGCCCGTGCGCCACCTGGGTTTCGATGGCATGGCGGATTTGCTTGGCGTCATAGGGCGCGTCCATCACATTGGCGCCGCGTTCGCGCATCGCCTGGCGCGAGCCGATGTTGACACAGGGCGTTCCCAGGAACGCCCCTTCGCGCAAGCCGCTGCTGCTGTTGCCGACGATGCAGACGCAATTGTTCATCACCCGCAGATAATCCTCGGGCGAGAAGTTGCGGTAGAAGTGGACGAAACTGGGATTGCGGCGTTCGCGGTACAATCGGATGCCCTTGGCGACGTCGTCCGATCCGGCATCGACGTTCGGCCACAGCCACAGGGTCTGCATCTCCAGACCATCGATCGCGCTGATGGTTTCGTTGATCTGATCAAGGCCGCTGCCGAACTCGGTGGTCACCGGATGCTGCACCACCAGCAAATAGGGTTTGGTCCAATCCAGTTGCGCCCCGGCCCCGCCCACGAAATGCGACAGCATCGGGGTCAAGGACAGATCAAGACCGTTCAGAATGTCCAGCGACGGGCAGCCGGTTAGGAACACTCGGCCGGGCTCCTCGCCCATCCGGACCAGATAGCTGGCGGCCAGTTCGGTTGCCGGAAAATGGATGTGCGACAATTTGGTGATCGCGTGGCGAACGTTCTCGTCGATCGAACCGCTGACCTCGCCACCCTGGGTATGGGCGACCGGAATGTTCATGTAGCTGGCCGCCACCGCCGTCGCCAACGTCTCGTAACGGTCGGCGACCGTCACCACCACGTCGGGCTTGAGATTCTCGAACGCCGTCGCCAGCTCGACGATCGCCAGCCCGGTCGATTTGGCCATCGTCGTCGGGTTTTCCCCCTCGATCACCAGATAGATCGTGGCGTTCGGCTCGAAGCCGTCCGAGCGGATGACGTCCACCGATTTGCCGAAGCGGTAAAGCAGCGCCGACGCGCCCACCACGAGCTGAAGCTCTAGATCGGGATGATTGCGGACCGCTTGCATGAACGCCTTGATCCGGCCGTAGTTCGCCCGGCTGTTGACGATCACGCAGACTTTGCGTTTGCTCATGATTCGAAATCCTCTTTGCGAAGCGCGGTCCCCCGTTCCACCGAACGGGCCAAGGGACGGCCGATCAGGGCGTCGCACTCGGCCTCGGTCAAACCGGCACAGGGTTTCTTGAAGCACAGGTCGGACGGCTGCAACGCCGTCCCGGCGGCGAGGCCGCGGGCGGCGTAGGCCCCCTTGGAAAAGATCGTCCGCATCGGCTCCATCGCGCGGGCGGCCTCGTCCTTATCGACCGGGTGGGTTCTCATGACGTGGATGGCGTGGACGCCCTCGACCAGGGTCCGCAACTCGGCCGTGGTCAGCGAGGCGGCGACGTCGGGTCCGAACATCTCGCGGCTGAGGGTGACATGAACCTCGACCACCGATGCCCCCAAGGTGACCGCCGCCAGCGAGGGAAAGATCGTGCCGGAATGATCGGACAGCCCGACCGCGCAGCCGGTGCGTGCCGCCATTTCGCCCAGCACGTTCAAACCGGCTTTCTCGAACGGTGCCGGATAGGCGGTGGTGCATTGCAGCAAGGTCAGGTCGGCGACGCCACGTTCGCGCAAGAAGGCGGCCATTGCCTCGATCTCGTCCCAGCGGCTCAGCCCGGTCGAGACGATCATCGGTTTTCCGGTGGCCGCCAGATGAGCCAGCAGATGACGCGAGCGGAACTCGCCCGAACCGACCTTCCAGCGCTTGATGCCGATCCCGGTCAGAAGGTCGGCCGCCTCGATGGAAAAGGGCGAGCTGATGAACAACAAACTTTTGGCCTCGGCATGCGCCTTCAGGCCCGCCCATTGCTCGGGCGTGAACTCCATCCGCCGCCAATACTCGAAGCGGCTTTTGTCCTCGAACGAGAACGGCACCCGGAACGGTTCGCCCGGCGTGCTTTCCGCCTCGGCCATGTGGGTTTGGAACTTGATGGCGTCGGCCCCGGTCGTCGTCACCGCGTCGATGAAGGCATGCGCCAAACCCAGACTGCCGTCGTGGGTTTGCGCGACTTCGGCGATGATCAGCGGACGTTCCATTCTATGGGCTCCCCCCGCTCCGCCGTTACCGGGCCACGTCCAGGTTGAGGTAGTCGATCTGATCGGGGTTTTCCACCCATTCGGCGAAGGCGGGCAGATCGCCAAACCGGTCGATCTCATCCTCGGATTTGGCGACCAGATGCATGTTCCATCCTAAAACATCGCTGGCGTCGGTCAAGGACCGCAGATCGACCCGGAAACTGCGCAGCACCCACGGGCGGCAGCAAAACGCGGCATAAGCGTGCTGGCGGGCCAGCCGCACCTGCTCGTCGCTCAGCCGCGGGATGTCTTGAATATGGGCCAGCCGGTCCAAATACTCCTCGCGCGATTCGGAATCGACGGTGAAGCCCAAATGGTCGGCGCGGCCGGTTCCGGCGGTCAGCAGGGGAACCCCGAAACAGGGCGCCTCGGCGCTAACCGTGCCGCGCACGGTGATAATGTAATCGGCGCCCTGGTAAAAAGACAGGCTGCTGATCGGGCTGTCGGGGGCCAAGATGAAAACGTGCGGCGGCAGGTCGCCGACATGATCGCGGATCAACTGAAGATCGTTGATTTCCTTGGTGACGCAGTCGTCGCGCTGGAGCTTGAAGATATTGGCGGGGTGCAGTTTGATCACCCAATTGACCGCCGGATTCGCCGCCGCCGCCTTGACGGTTTCGACCAGCCATTCGCCCATGTTCTCGAACAGGTCGTCACCGTAAAACAGGTTGGCGTCCCACAGGATATGCGAGAAGACCACGGCGATCTTCTTGGCCGGGTCCAGGTTCAATTCACGGCAAATCTCCTCGCGGGCGAAGGGGCGCACGCCGTTTTGGTTGATCGACATCATCCGGTGGCCGCCATAGCTGCGGACCTGAAAGACCTCGTCGACCGTCTGATCCATTGCGGGCGTCCAGTCCAACTGCCGCACCCGCTCGAAGGAATTTTGCGCCACCGACGAGGGATGAAAGCGCCGGGTCGAGGGCACAAGGCGCTTGAAGTTAAAGGCGTCGTCCCGCCAGGGCATGGTGAAGTGGATGACCTCGACATTATTGGCGATAGCGATGTCGATAATCGGGCCATAAAAGGCATAGTTGGGTTCGTTGGTCAGGATCAGATCGGGCTTGACCGCCTCCATCACCCGCTCGGCGATCAGGCAGCGTTCGATCATCTCGGGCAGCATTTCGACCACCCGGGCCAGCACGGCGGGATTGGTGATATCCGGTGCCCCTTGATAGGTTTCGCGTGAAATCGTCGAAATGATCTGTGGCCCCAGCCACGCCTTACCAAACCGCAGGTTCTTGACGGTCTGGGTGGTCACCGTGCCACCAGCGATCCGGTCAGCTTCCGCCTGGGTGGTTGCCTTATCCTCGGCGCTCAACGGGAAATCGTCATAATAGACGAAATCGGTGATGCCGAAGACCTCGAAATAGCGGCGCGGAATCGGGTCCTTACGTGACGCCAGGAACACCACCGGATGCCAACCTCTGCGTTTCAGGGCGATCGCCAGCATCGCCTCGGCCTTGATCTGCATCAGCCGCGTGCTGAGCGACGGAATGAACACCGTTTTGCCGTTCGAGGCGGGTGCCGTCATCTGGCGCAGGAACGCCGCCTTGCGCCGCGTGCGCCACAAGTCGACATACAACGGGCCAACCCGTTTCGGATAGCGACCCAAACGGTACAATTCGAATATGGCCGCGGGAACGAAGCGGCTCGTCAACAAGGCGTCGCGCAGGGACATGAAGGGCTCTCGTTGTTCTGAACTAGATTTCGATAACGCGGGTCGCGAAGGTGCGCATGGAAGCACGGTGCGACACTGCCAGAATCATCACGGTGGGAAAATCGCGCCGGATATTGGCCATGATCTCGGCCTCGGTCGCCTCGTCGATATTAGCGGTAGCTTCGTCAAAGACCAAAACATCGGGACGGCGCAGCAACGCGCGGGCAATTGCCAAGCGTTGCTTTTGGCCCGCCGAGATGCCGCCGCCGTCCTCGGACAAAGGATGATCCAGGCCGCCCGCGAAATCGTGCACGAACCCGCAGCGGGCGGCACCGAGCGCCTTGTGCACCGCGTCATCGTCGATGTCCTGGCGGTTGCCGTACAACAGATTGTCCCGCAGGCTGCCCTCGAACAGGAACGGATCCTGCCCGGCGTAACCGATCCGACTGCGGAAAGCCGCTTGGGGAAAATCGTCGAGCGGCACATGGTTCCAGCTCACCATTCCGCCGTGCGGCAGCAACAACCCCAGCACGGTCATCAGCAAAGTGGTCTTGCCTCGCCCCGACGGCCCGGCGATCAACAAACAATCCCCTGCCCCCACGCTGACATCAAGGCCGGAAAACAAGGCCCGCTCGCGCCCGATGATCAGGCCGCGAACATCAAGCGAACGCAACACCGGAGCGGGACCTTGAGTGTCCTCCGGTTCAGGGACCGCCTGGACGATCGGCCCCAGCCGATCGATCAACTGCACAAAGAACGGCATTGCAACATTGGTCTGAGCCGAGGATGACCCCAGCTGTGCCGCCGTGCTGGCCAAACGCCACAGCATATAGGTGAAGGGAATCAGAACTGCCGGGCTGAGGAAATGCCGGCTGTCATTGGCGACCAGCATAAAGGCGATCAGCAGCACGCCCGAGAATTGCGGCAAGGCCGAGGATGCGGCGAAGATCCAGGTGAATTGATTGAAGTGGTGCTGTCCGCGCGCCGACATCGCGCGCATCTGTTCGGCCTCGATCCGTCCCATGCCGCATAATTTAATGAAGACAACGTTCTGGGCGTTACGGACGAGAAGACGGGTGAAGCGCTCCACCTCCTTGCGCGAGCGATCGGCGAACCCCTGGAAGGTACGACGCAGCAGCAAAACCGGCAAGCCCAGGACAAAGCCCGATACCAACAGCAATCCGGTCACCCGCATATCCAGGTACAACATCGCAGCCAGCAGGGCGGTGATCTGGATCGCCGAGGCCACCGATTGAGTAACGGAATCCAGGATCTTGCCGCCCTTGGGCAACAGCACGCTCAAGATGTTGGAAATCTCCGCCATGCCCAAGGGTACCGTTTCGCGGTGATCACCCAGCACCCGGTCCATCAGATGATCACGGACCCGTTGCCCGAACATTTCAACGGTAATCCAGGGCAGGGCGTAACGCAGCAGGCGCAGCACGGTCAGGGCGGCCGAAACCATGATCAATCCGGTCAGCGGGCCACCGGGGAAAGATAGGCCCATGCCCCCGCTTTCTGCGGCCAGCCCAAACTGGCGCATCACCTGCAGCAAACCGATACCCAACAGAATTTCCAACACGCCCAAGGCCGCCCCCAACGGCACCGAGGCCAGCGACAGCCAAAAAATAGTGCGCCCCAGCATGCGGAGCGCAGGAAACAGCCGTTCCATCATGATGGCAAACACAGAATGGCGGGCACCAGAATGCGCACCGCGGGCATTTGGCTGCGCAGTTCGCTAAAGGTGGCTTGCGGATCGGTCAAATCGGTCAACAAAACCGCATCCAGTGGCTCCAGGCCGTGAACATCCGCCACCACGGGATGCCCCAGAAACGAGGTCTGCGACGACCTGGGATCAATGACACCGGCCAATTCCGCCTCGCTTTGATGAAAACATAAGGTGGCGATTTCAGCCAGATCACCAACACCGGCCAAACCCACCCGTCGCCAGCCATTTTGCGCGCACCGAGCCAGCAGTTCCTCGCATTCCCGCCGGGCGTTGCGATAGAAGGTCAAGGAACCCAGCAAGTAATCAGCCGACAGGCGACTTTTCTCGGCGAAGCCCGAAGGTGTCAGATAATACAGATAACGGTTTGGTGGAATCTGCGTGATCTTGACATGACCCTTTTTCACGCAACGGCGCAAATAGGAATTCACCAGTCCGACCGCCACCCCCAGCCGCTTGGCGGCAAAGCGTTGCGTGAGCGAGGAATCGTCCGAAATCGCCTGAAGCAGGTGCAGGGTGATTTGATCGTCGGCCTTCGCCATGACGGGGGGGAATTCCAATATGTCGTTCATTCCGTGAACACGGGCCATAGTCTTGAGGGATCACGTCTTTCGTGTCAACAGGTGATCCCGCGTATCTGGAACGTCGGCCTTGAACCCTTGCCCGAACCCGCATACTCTGCTGCGCCTACGCCGATGCCGAAGGGTAAGCATGAACATCGTCATTTTGACCGGCGCCGAATTACGGCACACGTTCGTGCGCAAAGCCATGGCCCTGGCACCTGGCATCTCAGTAAAGCGAACCTACTGCGAAGGGACCGAGAAAAGTCTTCTGCGGATGGTTGAAACGCAGGACTCGTCGAACAACGCCCGCCTTCGGCATTTGGCGGCGCGCGAAGCCAGCGAACACGATTTCTTTGCCGCCCTTGTCGGCCTTGCCCCCGACCGCAGCAACCCGCATTTCCTGCCCAAAGGCGAGATCAACGATCCGCACCATGCCAACGACATTGCGGCGCTCGAACCCGATTTGCTGGCCGCTTATGGCTGTTCCTTGATCCGCGAACCATTGCTGTCGCGCTTCGAAGGGCGGTTCTTAAACGTCCATCTGGGATTGTCCCCCTATTACCGGGGCAGTGGCACCAACTTCTGGCCGCTGGTGCAGGGCCGACCGGAGTTCGTGGGCGCGACCTTCATGTATATTGACGCTGGTATAGACACGGGCGCGATCATCCACCAGATTCGGGCCACAGTCCTGCCGGACGACACGCCCCATCAGATCGGTAACCGACTGATCCGCGACGTCGCCCTGGTTTATGCCGAGGTCATCCGCCAATTCCATCGCCTGGAACCGATGACGCCTCTGCCAATCCCCGAGGATGAACAAGTGTGCCGCAAAAAGGATTTCGACGAGGATTCGGTTGCCACCCTGTACCGTAATTTCGAAAACGGCATGGTCGCCAAGTATCTGAAAAATCGCGAGGCGCGCTGTGCCGCCGTACCAATCCTGGAAAATCCGGCGGTCCGGCCCGTTCCGGTCCTGCTGGAGGATCGCGCATGAAGGCGATCATGTATCATTACGTCCGGCCCCAGTCCGGCGGAATGCCCTATTTCCGTTATCTCGCGCTGGACTCGTTTCGTCGGCAACTCGATCATTTCGCCGAGACTGAGGGATTCGTCGAAAAGGACGCATTCCTGGAATCGTTGACAACCGGGCAGCCCGTTGGCAAGGGCGTGGTCCTAACCTTCGACGACGGATTCAGCGATCACTACGACTATGTCCTGCCCGAACTGAAGAAACGCGGGCTGTGGGGAATTTTCTACATCCCAACCCATATGTATGCGACGGGTCAGTTGTTGGACGTTCACCGCATCCATGTTCTGCTGGGGAAATTCGGCGGCGAGGCGATTCTGTCGCGGCTGCGACACATCTTGTCCGACACGATGCTGTCGCACAATCACGTTGCTGAATTCCACAACATGACCTATGCGACCCAGGACAACGACCAAAGCACGTCGTTCGTAAAACGAACACTGAATTACTTCATATCGTACGAATACCGCGAGAAAGTCCTCGACGATCTCATGGAGATGTTTTTCGGACGCGAACAGGCGATCATGTCCGAATTCTATATGAGCGACGCCAAGATCAAGGCCATGCAGGATGAAGGCATGATGATCGGCAGCCACAGTGTCACGCATCCGGTTTTCAGCAAACTGGATGAAGAGGCGCAGCGCCGGGAACTGGAGGATTCGTTTGCCTTTCTGGAAAAGGCGACGGGCGGACTTCAGATCAGGACCTTCTGCTACCCTTACGGCGGATTTCATTCGTTTACCCCGACGACGGAACGTCTGCTGGACGAATTGGGATGCCGGTTCGCGTTCAATGTCGAGGCACGTGATATCGAGCCTGCGGACCTAGAAAATCGCCGTCAGGCATTGCCGCGCTACGACTGCAATCGCTTTGCCCACGGCGCGGCGCATCTTGAATACGGAAAGGATCCGGGATGAGCGAACATTTGGGGGCCATCGACATGGCCCAGAATTACCAACGAGCCGAGATCGCCTGCGAGATTTGCGGATCCAATGACCTCAGCCCGCTGCAAGCGCGCGGGCGCATCGCCGAGGCAGGGGTTTATGGCCCACTGCCAATCGCGATCTGCCGGGTGTGCGGCTTCGTCTTTCAAAATCCCCGTTACGAAGCGCGTTTTTATCAGGATTACTACCGCAGCCGTTACCGCGAGGTGGCGTTTGGCGCGGCCAAGCCCAGCCAGAAATATATCGACGGCCAGGTTATCCGCGGCGGCAATGTCATGGAGTATTGCCACGGCTTCGTCACACCGCCCGGCAAGATGCTGGATCACGGCTGCGCCTCGGGGGCAACGATGATTCCGTTCAAGGACGGCGGCTGGGACGCCTATGGCATCGACCCGCACGAACCGTCCGTGCGCACCGGAATCGAGGATCTCGGCCTGGATATCCGGGTGGCTGGCGGCGAGGCGGTGCCGTTCGACGACGGTTTCTTCGATCTGGTGATCAGCCTGGGTTCGACCGAACATGTCAGCGATTTCGATGCCGCGATGCGCGAACTCAACCGAATCATCCGTCCTGGCGGCTGGCTACTGATCCGTTGGCGTAGCAACAAGCTGTGGGGATCGCCCTACGAATACTACAATCACAACCATTACCGCTTTTTCACCCGCACGACCTGGGAATTGGCGCTGACCCGTTACGGCTTTGTCGCCGACGACATGTCGGACCGCGAGATCGAGGGCAACACCGGTGCCGAATACATCATGGCGCGCCGGGTCGACACCGGGTCGATGGACGCAGTAAAGGACGCCATCGCCAAGGGAACCCGCGACGATGCCGATGCCAAGATCGCCGCACTAAAGGCATATAAAACCGCGTTCAAGACCCGTTGCGCCGATTTCCTGGCCTTCGCCGACACGGTGGGACGCAACCCCGCCCGCATCGCCCAGGCGGTCGAAGCACGCGAAGTCGACTACCGCCTGCTGTGGGGTGCCCCGGAAGACACTGTGCCGCGCGCCCTGCTGGAAGCCGAACGTTATGTCGGCGAGGCTGAACGGGAGGGGTTGTGACTGCCCAGGAAGGTGCGCCCCCACTGGTCCAGGTTCAGCCATTGCCACAGGAAGTTCGAATTTGAATCATCGCCGTTCAGATAGGCGGTATAGACCTTGCGCGCCTCGTCCAGATCCAGGACGTCGGCCAGCGGGGCGACGGGATCGGCCAGCACCCGGTCTAGCCGTTCGCGCAACAGGCCGGATTTGAACCATTCGCGCTGCGGGCTTTGCACATTGTGCTTGGGCGCGGTGCGGATGCTTTCCGGGATGGTGCCCCGTAGCGCCTCGCGCAGGACGAATTTGCCGACGCCGTCTTGCACCAGCAGGGCGGCGGGCAGGGAAAAGGCCAGTTCGGCCAGTTCATGGTCGAGGAACGGCACCCGCACCTCGCACGAGGCTGCCATCGAATTGTGATCGTCGAAGCGCAGGCTGCGCGGCATCTTGCCGCTGAACAGGCGATAGTGCAGCGCCTCGCGGAACAGACCGGCGTGAAAGGGCGGTGCCGAATCGCCGCCGTCGATCAAGCGGTATTCGGGACGCACGGCCGAGACCCGGGTCGGTACCGTGCCGTCGGCACCCATCGCCCGCGCCTCGCCCGCCAGGGCTTGGCGAACAGCGGCGTCCAACCCGTCGCGCGTGCCGCCCCACATTTTCAGGAATCCCGGCACCTCGCGTTCGAAAAGCTCGATATGACCGTCCTGGATCAGGCTGGCCATGTAGATCGTCACCTCGCGGCGCGACCCGGCCAGATAATCGTCGGCACCGTTGCCGTTCAGAAGAACCGTCGTGCCGTCGGCCTTTGCCGTCTGATAGACGCCGAACATCGCCACCGTCGGCACGCCGCCGAAGGGCGCTTCCTGGTGCCAGGTCACCCGATCCATTCGCTCCAGACAGGTTTCGATATCGAGCGGGCAGAACGTCGTGGAAATGCCCCTGCCCTCGACGATCCTCTCAACGCGAGAGCGCTCGGAATAGCGCGCGTCGGCGAAGTCAAAGGAATAGGCCCGGAAATCGCCCGACGCCACACCCGGCGGACACGCCAGAGCCAGCAGCGCCGAACTATCAACGCCCCCTGAAATGGTCATCCCTACCGGCACGTCGGAGCGAAGATGGATACGAACGGTTTCATCAAGTTTGGCGCGGAAACGTTCAACGGCGCTTGGCGCGTCTAGATCAGACAAAGCCGGGTTGATCCCGTCCTCCAGTCTGTACCAGCGATCGCAAGACCGGACGGTGCCATCGCCCCCCACCACCATGCGGTGTCCCGCCAGCAAGCGCTTGATCCCGGCGAAGAAGGTGTCCTCACCGTCGTCAAGCAGCGCGGTGGTCAGGTAGCGCCCGACCACCGCCCGGTTGGCCGCCACCGGATATCCAGCGGCCAGGATCGCCTTGCCTTCGCTGCCGAACAAAAAACGGCCCTGGTGACGGGCGTGATACAGCGGCTTGATGCCGAAGCGGTCGCGGGCCAGAAACAGCTCGCCCTGCGCCGCGTCCCAGATGGCGAAGGCGAACATGCCGCGCAGATGGTGCACCACCTCGTGGCCCCATTTGGCGAAAGCGGCCAGCAGCACGGCACTGTCGTTGTCGGCGGCCAGAGTTTCGCCCGCGAAATGGGCGTCACGCAGTTCGATGTAATTATAGATTTCGCCGTTGAAAACCAGGGTATAGCGCCCGTCCGGGCTGGTCATCGGCTGGTGCCCGGCGGGACTGAGATCGAGGATCGACAGCCGGTTGTGTCCCAACGCGGCGTTGGGATAGACGGCCATCCCCTCGTCATCGGGGCCGCGATGACGCTGGGCCGCGACCATCCGGGCCAAATCGGCGGCGCAGTCGCCCGCCCCCGGCCCCACCAACCCGGAAATTCCACACATGCCCCTGCTGCGTCCCCCTGTTGGCCTGCCACCTCGACGATAGCAGAACCCAAGGTAGGGTGTTCACGCCATGAGCGTCAACACCCCAAAAAAAACCGGCGAACCCGTCTCGGTGTCCGCCGGCTCTCATAAAACCGCACGAAAAAGGCCGGATTAGGCCTTCTTGTGGGCGATCAGACGCGAGTTGCCGTGACCAACGGTCAAATCCCAGCATTCCTTGGCGGAGATCTTGCCTGCGTCGCGCTGGCCGATCAGGAACTCAGTGCGGACGATCCGCTCCTGGGTGGCGGTAACGCACAGACCGGCGTCATAGATCTTGGCCTCGTCCTTGGCTTCAGCGGCCAACTCGGCGGCGGCCGTGAAGATGGACAACTGCATGATCAGCCGTTCCAGAATGGTTTCCGGGCTTTCCTCGTGATCCAGCTTGCCCTTGTGCCAGAAATCGACCTTATCGAAGCCGCGGGCGAAGAGGTTCAGTTCCAGTTCCTTGCCGGTGAAATAGCCGACCAGCGGAACGAAGAAGCAATCCAGGAACGACTTGCGCTTGTTGGCGGGCAGGCCGGCGCGCTGCACGGCTTGGTCAACGAACTCGTACCCCATACGGGCGCAGGGGGGACGGCAGACGTCGGTCGATTCCCAATGCATGCCCGACGGGCCGTAAATCAGCAGGTACATGCTGCCGCCCGGCTTCAGAACGCGGCTGACCTCGTCCAACCCCTTGGCGAAATTCGAGGTGACCATCAGAACGCCAGCGCACCACACGAAGTCGAAGGTGGCATCCGGGAACGGCAGATCCAGCACCGAGCCCTGACGGAATTCAACGTCCAGACCGGCGGGAACGCGCTTGCGGGCGTCTTCGACGCCACGGTGCGACAGATCGACGCCGACAACGCTGGCCCCATGGGTAGCCATAGCGATCGAGTTCCGACCGCCGCCGCTGCCCGCATCCAGGCACCGCTTGCCCTTGAAGAAGGACGTATCGAATCCGTTGGCCGCGCAACGCTTGTCGAACAGTTCGACCGATTCGCGGTACAGCCGCTCGTCGAAAGCGGGCCACAGATCCCCAAACAGGCTACCGGTCGACTGGGCAACCAAGTCACTTTGCGTCAAAGTACACCTCCAAATAAGACACGCCGTCCGGCGGCGCTGATACGGTCCATTCTCCGGGGCCGCAAATTACGCCATCGCCGCCGTGATTTCGAGTAAAAAAGCTTATCCCGCCTTGTGAGCGATCAGCCGGGTATTTCCTTGGCCCACCACCACGCCATAGCATTGTTCTGCGGTGATATGACCGCGGTCACGTTCGGCGATCAGAAAATCGGCGCGGACGATTCGTTCGCGAGTGGCGTTTTCGCACAAAGCGGCCCATTCGGCCCGTGCCTCGTCCTTCTCTTCGGTGGCCAAGTCCATCGCGGCCTTGAAGATCGAGCGTTGCATGACCAGACGTTCGCGCAGGGTTTCGGGGCTTTCCTCGTGATCGAACTTGCCCTTGTGCCACAGATCCACGCGGTCGCAGCCGCGCGCCTTTAGCATCAGCTCCAGTTCCAGATGGGTGAAATAGCCGACGACCGGCACGAAGAAGCAATCGAGAAACGACTTGCGCTTGTTGGCGGGCAATCCGGCCCGCTGCACCGCGCGGTCGGCGAATTCATAGCCCATGCGCGCGCAGGCGGGACGGCAGACGTCGGTCGACTCCCAGTGATACCCGCCGGTGCCGTAAATCAGCAGGAACAGGCTGCCACCCGGTTTCAGAACGCGGGTGATCTCGTCCATGCCCTTGTGGAAATCGGCGGTGTGATGCAGCACGCCGCCGCACCAGACGAAATCGAAGGTGGCGTCGTCGTAGGGCAGGGCCAGCACCGACCCTTGCCGGAATTCGACGGTCAGACCGGGCGGGACGCGAGTGCGCGCGTCCTCGATCCCGCGCGCCGACAGGTCGATGCCGGTGACGTTGGCGCCGTGCGACGCCATGGCGATCGAGTTGCGTCCGCCGCCGCAGCCGGCATCCAGGCACCGCTTGCCCTTGAAGAAGGAGGGGTCGAAGCCGTTGGCCGCGCACCTTTTGTCGAAGAGATCGACCGATTCCTGATACAAGCGCGCGTCGAGCGCGGGCCACAGATCGCCAAAAAGAGCGCCGGTCTCGGCGGCCACTGGATCGGAATGCGTCATGAAAACCTCGTTTGACGTGGATTTTGAACCCCGCTCGACGCGAGCAGGGCATGATAGATCGCCGAAAGCCGCGACGCCACGGCGGCGTAACCGTGCGACGCCTCGGCTCGCCGCCGGGCGCGATCGCCGGTTTCGGCAAGTTCGGCCGAACACAGCGCCTCGAACAGCCTTGCCCCCAGAAGATCGGGCCGCTCGACCGGGGCCAGCCAGCCGGATACTCCGGACTCGATAAGATCCGGGGCATGGCCGCATTCGGTCGCCGCGACCGGAGTGCCGCACATCATCGCCTCGACCACGGTCAAGGGGCCGGTATCCTCGCGCGACGTGCTGAGCAGCAGATCCGCGGTCTGATAGGCCAGCGCCAAAAGGCGCTCGTCCCGGATCGGTCCCAGGTGGGTATGGGTCCAGGGCAGGGACTTTCGGGCGGCGAAATCGACCGAGCCTGCGGTCAGAAGCCGGATCCGCCGCCCGTTCGCAAGGCCGGTGCCGCCGGTCAGCCGCCACAGTTCGGCCAGAGCGTCGAGCGCGATGTCCAATCCCTTGCGCCGGTCGTTGAAATCGTTGGCGAGGCACAACAGCGTCAGGTCGCCGTCTGGAATATCGAACACCGCCCGCCCGGCCGTTCTGGGAATCGGGCGGTACATCCGGCCGTCGATCGCCTGCGGCAGAACCTCGACATTCATCCCCCGAGCCAGCGCCAGCCCGGCGATCCGCTCGGCGCCCCAAGACGACGGCGTGATCACCGTTGCCGCGACGCCGTCCAGCGCGCGCCGCCGCCGGGTCCAGCCCCAGCGCGCCAGCTGTTTCTTGACCAGCCCCTCGCCCAGAACCGGGCAAGGGCCGCAGCGGGCGCGGCCCTGCCCGCATTCGCCGGGATAGTGGCAACCGCCGGTGAACATCGCGAAATCCATCGCCGAAATAACCATCGGTTTGCCCAAGGTCCTCGCGATCCATCCGATTTGTCCCATCGACAACAACCGGCTGGTGAAATGCAGGTGGACGATGTCGGCCTCGGTCACCACGTCCTTCCAGGCGGAACGCGCCGCCCCCAGGCAATCGAGCGAAAAGTTGTAATGACGGTCGCAGGCCAGATCCAAGGCCAGCGCGCCCAGACGTCCGGCGTGGAAACGCAGCTTGTCCAGCCTCGACGGCCCGCACGCCCGCAGGACCGTCGAATCGCCGCTTTGGCGGTCGAGAACCAGCATCCGCGAGGACACCCCCGCCTCAATCAAGGCGCGGTGGTTGCTGTAGGCGAGCTTCGCTGCCCCGCCCCCCAGATCGGAATTGCTGAAATGGACGACCTTCATGCCGGTTCCCGATGCCCCGCCCTATTTGATGGCGAGGATGCCTTCGAAACAGATGTGCTTGAACACCGTCATGTAATCGACGAAGCCGGCACGGTGCAAAAGATCGAAATTGCCCTGGGTCGAGAAGGGTTCGAGCACGCCCTTCAGACTGCGGGTTTTGCCGACGATCTCCTCGGCGTTATAGCCTTGCTGAAGCTTGTAATCGGTATAGAGCGCGGTGAGAATGTCTTGGAAACGCGCGTCGGGGCCGCGCACCTTTTCGAACAGCAGGAATGCCCCGCCCCAATTCAAGGCGCTGTAGATCTTGTTGAACAGATCCTGGCGCACGCGCGGACGGATGAATTGGATGGTGTAATAGGCGACCACCAGATCGCAGGGTTCCAGCGGCATCTGCACGACGTCGTCGGCCAGAAAGGTCACGCTGGTCAGCCCTTGTTCGGTCTTCTTGGCCTCGGCCCGGGCGATCATGTCGGCCTCGACATCGACGCCGATGATCCGCAGATTGGGCCGCTGCTTGTGCCGGTTGGCCAAGCGCAGGGCGATTTCTCCGGTCGCGGTGCCGAAATCGTAGATCACCGAATCGTCGGAAACGAAAAAGTCGCTGATCCCCTCGACCATATCTTGGCCGGCGCCATAGAACGGCACCGATTTTCCGACATGGGCGTCGAACTCCTCGACCACCGGGCCGCGGAAGCGCCAGCCGGCATTGCCCACCTCAAGCCCGTCGCCAACCTTGCCCTTCGCCATTCTGCCGTCTCCCATGGAACGCACGTGCAAAATAGGGCGTTCACGCCATGAACGTCAATCTCCAAAGCCGATTCCCGGAAAGGGGTTGCCGCGATCCTTTAATCTCGGGCACAGTCGCCGCACGTTGCCCTTGGATTAAACTCATGACTCTTCAGATCGACCCGAACGCTTATACCTTGTCGGTGGTTATCCCCTGCTACAACGAAGTCGGCACCATCCGCGAGATCGTCGAGCGGGTCCGCCAATCGGCGGTCGCCAAAAAGGAAATCATCATCGTCGATGATTGTTCGACCGACGGCACGCGTGAGATTTTACGGGGCGAATTGTCCGGTCTGGTCTCGAAGGTGATCTTCCACGACGTCAACCAGGGCAAGGGGGCGGCGCTGCGCACCGGCTTCGCGGCGGTCACCGGCGACATCGTCGTCGTGCAGGACGCGGATCTGGAATACGACCCGGCCGAATATCCCCGTCTGATCGATCCCATCCTGCGGCACAAGGCCGATATCGTTTACGGTTCGCGCTTCATCGGCGGCGACGCGCATCGGGTGGTGTATTTTTGGCACATGGTCGCCAACCGGGTTTTGACCTTGATGTCGAACATGGCGACCAACATCAATCTCAGCGACATGGAGACCTGCTACAAGGTTTTCCGGCGAGATGTCATCCAGTCGATCACGCTGGAGGAAAACCGCTTCGGTATCGAACCCGAAATCACCGCCAAATTGGCCAAGAAAAAATACGTCTTCTATGAGGTCGGCATTTCCTATTTCGGGCGAACCTACGAGGAAGGCAAGAAAATCGGCCTGAAGGACGCTTTCCGGGCTCTTTATGCCATTTTGAAATATTCCGTCTGGCAATGAATCCGATCCTTGTTGCCCTCACGACCGTGGTGATGGCCGCCCTGCCGTCGGTCGGGTTGGCCTTGGGACCGAGCTACGCCGGTCTGGTTTTCGGTCTCGGCGCGATTTACCTGCTTCACGGCGTGGCCAGGGAGCGCCGTTTCCCCCGGCTCGATCCGTCCTTGACCGCTCTGGCCGTCCTATTCGCCGGATGGTGCGCCTTGACCACGCTTTGGTCGGTCGTCCCCGCGCACAGCGCCAAGGGTACGCTTCAGATCGCGGCGATTTTTTTCGGCGGACTGATCGCGCTGACCGCGCCGCCGATGCCGGGCCGCGCCGCCGATCGCCTGTTCTTGGTTCTTGCAATTGCCCTGGGCGTGGGCGCGGCCGAAATTTCGGCCGACACCTTGGCCGGTTATCCGCTTGAAGGCTATCTGGCGCACGGCAGGGATCTGGCGCCGACCAAGTTCAACCGCGGCGCCGACTATCTCGGTATTCTTTTTTGGCCGATCCTCGCCGACGCCGTGTTGCGCAAGGACCGGCGCCGGACAGTCTTGCTGGTGGCGGCGATCCTGGTGGTGGAGATGGTCGGGCGAAGCGCGACCGGCCGCCTATCCCTGGCGGTGGGTGGCGCCGTTCTGCTGGCGGCGTTCGTCGTTCCCCGATTGGTCCGGCGCGGCCTGGCCGCCGGCGTCGTTTTCACCGTGCTGACCCTGCCTTGGGTCTTGCGGCTATTTTCGCCGTACCGCAAGGCGGTCATCCCCTATATCAAGAATTCGGCGCTGGCCCGGCTGGAAATCTGGGATTACATGTCGGCTCATGCGGTGGAGCGTCCGCTGACCGGATGGGGATTCTGGGACGCCAAGTTTCTGCCGATCCGGCCCGATCAGTTGGCCCAATATGTGTGGATCGACGCGGCTGTCTATTATCCGCACAACCAGTGGCTTCAGCTCTGGGTGGAAACCGGGGTGATCGGCGTCGTCATCGGATTGGCGTTCGTTCTGACCGTTTTAAGGCGCATTCACACCCGGCTGGCCGCGCCCGTCCGCCCCTTCGCCCACGCCGCCTTCGCGACGGCGATCGTGACCTCGCTCGACAATTTCGAGATCTCCACCGATTCGTGGTGGGCGGCCTTGACGGCCACCGCATTGCTGCTGACCTGGGTTCAGCCGGCCGGCGAATCAAACGGCAGTGAATTTTCAGGCTAGGATAATCCGATCATGACCAAAAAAGTCGCCCTTATCACCGGTATAACCGGCCAAGATGGTGCCTATCTGGCCGAGCTGTTGTTGGACAAGGGCTATGTCGTTCACGGAATCAAACGGCGCTCGTCCTCGTTCAACACCGCCCGGGTCGATCATCTTTACCAAGACCCCCACAGCGAGGGGGTCCGCTTCTCGATGCATTACGGCGATCTGACCGACGCCACCAATCTGATCCGTATCATTCAAGAAACCCAGCCGGACGAGATCTACAACCTCGCCGCCCAAAGTCACGTTCAGGTCAGTTTCGAGACCCCGGAATACACCGCCAATGCCGACGCCGTCGGTACCTTGCGGCTGCTTGAGGCGGTCCGCATCCTGGGCATGAAGGATAAGACCCGTTTCTATCAGGCCTCGACCTCGGAACTGTTCGGCAAGGTTCAAGAGATTCCGCAGCGCGAGACCACGCCGTTCTATCCGCGCAGCCCCTATGCGGCGGCCAAGCTGTACGCCTACTGGATCACCGTCAACTATCGCGAGGCCTACGGGTTTTATGCGGCCAACGGTATCCTCTTCAACCATGAAAGCCCGATCCGGGGCGAGACCTTCGTCACCCGCAAGATCACCCGGGCGGTCGCCGCGATTTCCAAGGGGATTCAGGACCGGATCTATCTGGGCAATATCGACGCCAAGCGTGACTGGGGCCATGCGCGCGACTATGTGCGGGGCATGTGGATGATGATGCAGCAGCCCCAGTCCGACGATTTCGTTCTGGCCACCGGCGAAACCCACAGCGTGCGCGAATTCGTCGAACGGGCCTTTTCGCATATCGGGGCCGAGATCGTTTGGCAAGGCCAGGGGGTCGAGGAAAAAGGCATCGACCGCGCCACCGGCCAAGTGCGGGTCGAGATCGATCCCCGCTATTTCCGTCCGACCGAGGTCGATATGCTGATCGGCGATCCGTCGAAGGCGCGCGACGTTCTGGGCTGGACCCACTCCACCCCCTTCGCCGATCTGGTGCGCGAGATGGTCGAGGCCGATTTGGCCGGTATCGAGAAACGGGGCGATATGCATGGTTGAGGCAATCTACCGCCTCGCGGGCAAGCGGGTGTATGTCGCCGGTCATCGCGGGATGGCCGGATCGGCGCTGGTGCGCCGCTTGGAACGCGAGAATTGCGAAATCCTCACCGCCGGGCGGGCCGAACTGGACCTTCGCCGTCAGGCCGAGGTCGAGGCTTGGATGGCCGATCGCCGTCCGCAGGCGGTCTTCGTCGCCGCCGCCACGGTGGGCGGCATTCTCGCCAATTCCACCCGTCCGGCCGAGTTTCTTTTTGACAATCTGGTGATCGAGACCAACCTGATCGGCGCCGCCCACAAAAGTGGGGTCGAGAAACTGCTGTTTCTGGGTTCGTCGTGCATCTATCCGCGCCTAGCCGCCCAGCCGATGACGGAGGATGCCCTGCTGACCGGCCCGTTGGAGCCGACCAACGAATGGTACGCGGTGGCTAAGATCGCCGGAATTAAACTGTGCCAAGCGTTCCGCCGCCAATACGGCTGCGATTTCATTTCGGCGATGCCGACCAATCTTTACGGTTTGGGTGACCGTTACGATCTGACCCAAGGCCACGTCGCCGCCGCCCTGATCATGAAAATTCACGCGGCCAAACAGGCGGGCGCCCCCACGGTTGAACTCTGGGGAACCGGCACGCCCCAGCGTGAATTCCTGTTTTCCGAGGATCTCGCCGATGGGCTGGTTTTTTTGATGACCCATTATTCGGACGAACCGCACGTCAATATCGGCACCGGCGTCGAAATCACCATCCGCGAACTGGCCGAGCGAATCGCCGCCGCCGCCGGTTATACGGGCCGCTTCGTTTTCGACACCAGCAAGCCCGACGGCACGCCGCGCAAGGTGATGGACGTCAGTCGGATGATCGGGATGGGTTGGAAGGCCGCGACAGGGATGGACGACGGGTTGCGGCAAGCCTGCGACTGGTACCGCGAACATGCGATGCCGCTCTAGCAAGCATTGAGCGAGCGGCCAAGGGCGCGTGACGGCTCGTGCGGCTATAGCGACGGGGCCGTGTCGAAGCGGGTAAAAGCCCGGCCGATCCCGATGCATGGACGCTCCAACGCGTGGTGGAGACCGGCGCTGGCGAGAATCACCATCAGCCACACCAGACCTCGGGCGGCGTTGCCGTCCGTCAGTCCGATCCGGGCGAATATCGACTGGGCGGCCATGAAAATCGGCTGGTGCATCAAATAGAGCGAATAGCTGATCACGCCCAGATACGCGAACGGCAGGGTTCTCGGGATCGTCACCGACCGCAACGCCAAAAATATGACGGGAGCCAAGGCGAATTTGGCGAACATGTTGGTCCACGTGAACGACAGTCGCCCCGTCGAGTAGAATAGCCAGCAGCCGAGTCCGAGAACGGCGATCAATCCCAGCGTCACCGCGACCCCATGCCGCTCGCGATGCGAACCCAGCCGCAGCCAGGTTCCATAAACCATCAGCAGCAGAAACATCAGCGAACCCGCCGGAACCGGAAGATTTCCCCACCGGGCGGCCATCGCCCCGGCCACGACCAGTCCCATCAAAATCAGCAGTGCCCGAGTGATCGCATCCGGCCGCGACAGCCACCCCAGTCCCCACGCGGCCGCCGTCAATCCGTAAAACAGCAGCTCGATCGACAATGTCCAGTAAACGCTGATGATATCGGAGGCGCCCAAATAGCGCTGCGCCATCGTCACATTGGCGACGATCGCCGCCGTCGATGGGACCGAGGGCAAAACCAGAAGTCCGAACGGGATCGAAAGCCAGTAGAGCGGATACAGCCGCCAGAACCGCCGGATGGCGAAGACCCGCAGCGGGTGGGCATGATTGGCCGAAATGCTGGACGGCACCACATAGCCGCTGATGATGAAAAAAACGTCCACCCCCAATTGTCCCGACACGTCGAGAATCATTTGGCCTTCCCGCCCAAACAGCGGGCAATGGGAATAGACGACCAACAACGCGGCCAGCCCGCGCAACGAATCGATCCAGGCCAGCCGTTCGTTCCCGCGTGTCGTCATGATGTTCTCCCGGTGCCCTCCGATGGTACGAAACGGGGTCACCGAACGAAAGGGTATTCCGTGCACGTCAAGGCGGCACGGAACAGGAACGGATGATCGGGGCCGAAAATTACGAACCTGACAGGGGTCACCTAACGAAAGTGCATTCCTTGTACGCTAAGGTCGTACGAAACGAGAACTACGCAGCGAGGAGCGACACAGGACGATGCAATGGGCGCATTCCGCCGTTGCCGAATTCCTCGATCGCCCAGCTATAGTCCCCGGTCAAGCTGATGTGCTCCCAGCCGAGCGGGGCCACGTGCTTCATCAGGTCGGGGGTGACGGCCATGCCACGGCGCGCCAACTCGGCATAGGCAAGCTCCAGGTAGCGGGTGTTCCATAGGATGATGGGTGCCACCAGCAGATTGAGGCCCGAGGCGCGATACGCTTGGTTCTCGTAGCTACGATCGCGCATCTCCCCCAGCCTGTAAAAGAATACCGCCCGCGCCAGGGCGTTGCGGGCCTCGCCTTTGTTCAGGCCGGCACCGACACGCCGCCGCAACCCGGGATCGCGGAGCCAGTCCAGCGTGAATTGACGCGACTGATAGTCGGTTCGCTGACCTTGTAGAGCCTCGCCATCTGCGCCGCCGTCTTCCGTCCCGACAGCACGCCTTCCGCGATGTCGGTGCGCTGTTCGGGGGTAAGCTTGGGACGGCGGCCACCGACACGGCCTTCGGCGCGTGCGGCAACCAGGCCGGCGCCGGTGCGCTCGCGGATCATCGCCCGCTCGAATTCGGCGAAAGCGCCGATCATCTGCATCATCATCCGCCCGGCCGCAGAGGTGGTGTCGATCGCCTCGGTGAGCGAGCGGAAACCCGCACCCTGGTGCTCGATCCGCTCCAGGATGTGGAGCAAGTCCTTCAGCGACCGCGACAGACGGTCGAGTTTCCAAACCAACACTACGTCGCCAGGCCGGAGGTGGTCGAGCATCCGATGCAGCTCCGGGCGATCCCACCGGCCGCCCGAGGCGGCCTCCTCAAAAATCCGCTCGGCACCCGCATCCTTGAGCGCCCGAAGCTGAAGGGCCGTGGTCTGGTCGTCGCCCTTCGACACACGAGCATATCCAATGATCATGCGCGACCTTTCAAAAACGTCCGTTTGTGAAAGGATCAGCCCTCCACCAATTTCGGCGGGCTTCAGCCTTTCACAAACCTATTTCAAAACGCGCTTGATTGGAAAGTGGTTTGTGAAAGGAATTGGGCACCCATATCGGGCGTTCTCGTTTCGTGCGACCTTAGCGTACAAGGAATGCACTTTCGTTAGGTGACCCCTGACATGGCGTTTCTGACGCGCATGATCGTTTGCCGGCTGGTTTTGAATTCCCGCGCCAGCGTCGATACGCTGGCTCCCTCCAGCAGGCGTTGCGCCACGTCCTTGCGCTGATCGCCGGTGAGGCTTGCGGGCCGGCCCAGCGTTTTGCCCTCGGCCTTGGCACGGCTGAGCCCCGCTTGCGTGCGCTCAATCAATAGATCGCGCTCGAATTCCGCGACGGCATTGATGACGCCCATGGTCAGCTTGCCGGTCGAGCTGGTGAGATCGACACCGCCGAGAGCTAGGCAATGAACGCGGACACCGATCTCGGCGAGATTGGCGACGGTGGCGCTGACGTCCATGGCGTCGCGGCCGAGACGGTCGAGTTTCGTGACCACCAAGACGTCGTCGGATTCGAACTTGTCGAGAAGACGCGCAAAACCCCGGCGCTGGCTGATGGCGACGCTTCCCGAGACCGTCTCGGTGATGATCCGCCGAGGCTCGACCTTGAAGCCGGCGGATTCGATCTCAAGGACCTGGTTGTCGGTGGTCTGGCCGATGGTGGAAACGCGGACATAGGCGAAGACGCGAGGCATCGGCGACATTCCGTTCGAAAAGGATGTCCAGAATATAGGGTATGTTCGTAACTGCGTAAAGCTATTTTACGGACAGAGATGCGGAATGTGTCCGTAAACGACCGATTCCGGACAGGATGATTGTCGATCCGTGCGCCGGGTCGCGGCGGACCAGAAAATCCGATTGCGTTTTAGGCCTCCGCCGTGTCCGCCGAGGAATGTGATAGCGGCGAATTGGCCAACCGTGATAAATTTGCCGGAGGCGAGGAGGCTAAAACATGAGCGCATCGGCAATTCTCAAGCTTCAGGCGGTGGGATTTTCCGTCGAGCAGGTGACGGCGCTGGCCGAATTGATTGACAGCCAAGCCTCTAGTAAAGTTGATCTGATGGAGGTCAAAGCTGAATTAAAGGCCGACATCGCCGTATTGAAGGCTGATTTTGCTGCATCGAAGGCTGAATTGAAGGCCGATATCACCACATCACGGATCGATATGATCAAGTGGATAATCGGTCTTTTGCTCGCGCAGACCGGCCTGCTCCTTGGTGGCCTCAAGTTGTTCATGCGCTGAACGACAAGGCTTGTTTGACCAACCAACACGACGCTTTCTTGACCGTTACCGCGAACATGCCGAGGGCGATCACCCGTCGTCCAGCAATCCCAGCAGATACCGGCCATAGCCGCTGGGGGCCAGCGGGCGGGCCAGTTCGGCCAGCCGGGCGGTATCGATGAAGCCCTTGCGCCACGCGATTTCCTCAAGGCAAGCGATTTTGATGCCCTGGCGGCTTTCCGAGGCGCCGATGAATTGCGAGGCCTGCAACAACGCCTCCTCGGTTCCGGCGTCCATCCAGGCGAATCCCCGTCCCAGCTTGACCGCCGACAGCTTACCTTGGGCTTGGTAAATGTTGTTGACGTCGGTTATCTCAAGCTCGCCGCGCGCCGACGGTTTCAGTCCGGCGGCGATCGACAGCACCTCGTTGTCGTAGAAATAAAGGCCGGGCACCGCCCAGTGCGAACGAGGCTGCGCCGGTTTCTCGATGATCGGACCGGGTCGGCCGTCGGCGTCGAAATCGATCACGCCATAGCGTTCGGGATCGGCGACCCGATAGGCGAAAACCGTCGCGCCGCTGGTCTGTCGTCCCGCTTCGGCCAGAAGTTCGGGCAAACCGTGGCCATACAGCAAATTGTCGCCCAGGACCAAGGCGACCGGATCGCCGCCGATGAACGCGCGTCCAACTCGGAAGGCGTCGGCGATGCCGCGCGGCTGGTCCTGCTCGCCGTAGGTCAGGGTCAAGCCGAAGCGCGAGCCGTCACCCAGCAGACGGCGGAAGGCGGGCAGATCCTGGGGCGTTGAAATCACCATGATCTCGCGGATACCGGCCAGCATCAGCACCGACAGCGGATAATAGATCATGGGTTTGTCGTAAACCGGCAGCAATTGCTTGCTGACGGCCAAGGTGGCGGGAAACAGCCGCGAACCCGTGCCACCGGCCAGAACGATTCCTTTTCTCATGACCCCTCCCGAAAACATCGCCGCGAATCAAGCCTTGGCCGTCCCCCGACGCCGGGTCGCCCCGTCGCCGCAGGCCTGGCACCACGCCTCGTTGTCGAGATACCAGCGCACGGTGGCGGCCAGCCCGCTGTCGAGATTTCGCGACGGACGCCAGCCCAGATCGGCGGTAATCCGGGAAAAGTCGGCGGCATAGCGCCGGTCGTGACCGGGACGGTCCTTGACGTGCGTGATCAGCTGGGCATGCGGCCGGAACGCCGACAGCGGCAGCATCGAATCCAGCGCGGCGCAAAGGCCGTGAACCAGATCCAAGTTGGTCCGCTCCTCGGCGCCGCCGATCATATAGCGGCTGCCGGGGGCCGCCTTCATCAGCACCGTGCATAACGCCTCGGCATGATCCTCGACGAACAGCCAATCACGCACCTGCCCGCCGTCGCCATAGACCGGCAGCGGCCGTCCGGCCCGGGCGTTCAGGATCATCAGCGGAATCAGTTTTTCGGGAAACTGGCGGGGGCCGTAATTGTTGGTGCAGTTGGTGATCACCACGGGAAGGCCGTAGGTATGGCTCCACGCCCGAGCCAAATGATCGGCCGAGGCCTTGCTGGCGGCATAGGGGGAATTGGGGGCGTAGGGGCTATCCTCGCTGAACCGGCCGTCGGGACCGAGCGCGCCGTACACCTCGTCGGTCGAGACATGGACGAATTTAAAGGGGTTGCCCGCGGGCAGCGACAGCCAGTGACGCCGTGCCGCCTCCAGCAGCGTGAAGGTTCCCTGCACATTGGTGGCGATGAAATCGCCCGGCGCGTCGATCGAACGGTCGACATGCGATTCAGCGGCCAAATGCAGCACGCCATCGGGCCGATGGGCGGCAAAAATCGCGTTCACGGCGCCCGCATCGACGATATCGGCGACGGCCGCCACGAAACCGTCCCGCGCGGCCAGTCCGGCCTGGGTCAAGGGATTGGCGGC
>CAIULK010000013.1 GCA_903899885.1 uncultured Rhodospirillaceae bacterium | reverse complement strand
GCCCAAACGGCAACACCATTCGACGACACCACAGCCGGACTCCACGCTTGCGGAAACGCGGACTCCTTGAATCACACGCAGATTCAGGCCGTCAATACCCCATTCATCAAACTGATGGATGGTGAGCGCTGGACCGCCTGCGCAAGACATTGGCGCAGACTGGAATGGGCAATCACCCCGACTTGATCCGGATGCTCGTCCGAATTGGCACGGAACTGGTCAAGCGGAACATCATTGCCACCGGCCTGTCTCCGCACGAGCGGATGCTGCGCACGCTGTATCCCACGATGTACAAGACGAGGAAATAGCCCGAAGCGTCAGGGGCCGGTCGGACCATCGTCCGGCTGGCCCCAGCCGTCATTCATGCCGCACGCGATGTCCGCGCCCTGTGAAGGCTGACCTCCGGCACCCCCACATCGACGTGCATACGACAACCGCCTTGACCACCACCTATCGCCATGACAACCGTATCGCGATTACGCACTGTATATTGCATACAGTAACGCGAACGCACGCCTTGCAAGGAGAGTGTCATGCCGAGTTTTCAGCCGACCGCGATTTATCTGACATCGATTCAACAACTCCTCGATTGGAAGCCGGGCGCGCAGCCCTATGACGCGTTCAATATCGCCTTGGTTCCCAAAATCAAGCGGCCGTCCCCCACCGGGGCGCAGTTACTCGACTGCAACGATTTCATGGGTGGATACAGTCAGGATCTCTATCCGCAAGGCGGGTCGAATACGGACATTTATTCGTTCTCCTTCTGGCAATATGTTGATTATTTCTGCTATTTCACACACCAAAGAGTCGGCATTCCAACCACGTGGTGGATCAATCGCGCCCATCAATGCGGCGTTCCGGTTTTGGCGAACCTGATCTTCGAGGGCAACGGCGGCGTGTCCGACTTTAAACTGCTGCTCGACAACTCGGCCAAGGCGGTAACCCAAATGGCCGCGATGGCGGCTCATTACGGCTTCGACGGCTGGTTTCTCAATATGGAAAGCAACTTGCCGTCCGGCCATTCGATCAACGACGTCGTCTTGTTGTTGAAGAACCTGAAGGCGGCCGGCCAGATCGTGGTTTGGTACGATGCGCTGGCGACGAGCGGGCAAGTGTCCTACCAGAACTGCCTGGACGAGGAAGACCTGCCGTTCTTCCTGGCCAGCGACGGAATATTCACCAACTATTGGTGGGACAGCCTCACCCAAACCCCCGTGGAATCGGCGGCGGTCGCCACCGAAAACAGCCGTTCACCGTTCGGCGTGCAGTCGGGCATCGACGTCTACGGACGCGTCGATCCATCCTTGTACACGCCGGGACTGGGGTGCTTGCCCGCCGTGACAAGCGCGGTTCAGGGCGGCACGTCGGTCGGGCTTTTCGCCCCCGGCTGGACGTTCGAAAACGCCGGCGGCAGCGGTGAAACGCAGTATCAGAGCTACCTCGCCCTCGACCGGCAATTCTGGCTGACCGCGCCCAACGCGGTCGCCACATCGATTCCGCCCCGCGCGGTTCCCGGCGGTCTGCCTTTCGCCAGTAATTTCTCGTCGGGGCGCGGCAACGGATTCGCGGTGCGCGGGCAAGCCACCGCGTCGCAGGGATGGGGCAATCTCAACCTGCAAGCCATTTTGCCGACCTATCAATGGAAGATGAACGGCACGGGCGCCAACGCCTTCACGCTGGCCCTGACCGACGCAACCCCGTGGGACGGCGGCTCCAGCCTATCGATCACCAGCAACGGCGCGACGGCGAGTTCGGCCGACAGCTATCGCCTGTACGACATGAACGCCGCCATCGGCGCCGCCGGGTTGACCGCCAGCCTGATTTTCCAGCCGATGCAGACCGGCGGCTGGCCGCAGGTTAACCTTCAGCTCAGCCTGTCGGACGGCAGTACCCTGACCACCACCGCGCTGCCGGTGCAAACCGGGGGGTGGTACAAAATCACCCAAACCTTCGCCGAGGCGGGCGGCAAAAGCGTGACCGGCGTTTCGCTGGCGGTCGGCCCCTGTGTCGGCACGATGCCTTCGGGCAGCTACGGCGTCACGGTCGGCGCCGTGTCGCTGACCAACGCGGGCCAAGCCGCGCCGGGACCGGTGACGGGGCTATCCGGCTGGCCGCTGGCCACCGCCGCCGCCCCCAACAGCGGCGAGGTCTATCTGACCTGGACGGCGCCATCGGGCACGCAAGTGCGCTTTTACGACATTTACCAACAGACCGGCGGCGGCTGGACGTGGCTGATGCGGGTGACCGCCAATGCCGCCTGGGTCCCGGGCATTACCGCCGCCACGACCTTCGCCGTGCAACCGGTCGATTTCGGACTGACCGCCCAGCCGATCGCCAGCGCCGCGACGGTGACGGTGGCCCCGGCCGCCGCCAGCAGCTTCGACGACACCGGCACCGCGCTGTTGAACGGGCAGCCGGTCACCCTGATTAACCTCGTCAGCGGCGACGTCGTCAATGCCGTGCAGACCACCAACGGCGGCCCGGCCTCGTCGCCCGCCGCGTGGACATGGCAGATGCCACGGCATGGCGGGACGATCGGAACGGCGGGATCGTTCAAGGTTCCCGCGGGCGACGTCATCACCCAGATCAGCGGTTATACCGGCGATTGGTACGGCCGCACCTGCGTGTTGCAGGTAACCTTCAAAACCCGGAACGGCACCACCAGCCCGGCGTTCGGGACGATGGCCAACGCCACGACCAAATCACCCTTCACGCTGACCGCGCCCAGTGGCCAGCAGATCATCGCGCTCAAGGGCACCTTCACCACGGTGCCCTTGGCCGGCGGGCAACAGACCCAGGTTCTGACCAGCCTGAACGCCTCGTTCGCGCCCGCGCCGTAACGGCTTGGCCGCTCCCCCCGTCACCGGGGGGAGCGGTTCGCCCGCGCCTGGAATGGCGCCACCCTTCACACCCGATCAAGGGGTTCCGCCATGACATCCGCAGTCGTTTACGACCTATCACAAACGGCCTACCTGTTCTCGATGGTCTCCAATTCCGTGTCCGACTCGTTGGGCACCGCGCCTTGCTTGGCGCAGCAATTGACCGATAACGTCAACAAATTCATCGGCTATGGCGGCGCCGGCTTGGCCGGGGTTTCGGATTGGACGATCACCTGGGGGCCGGGAGTCTATCAATCGCCCACCAACACCTCGCACCTCGCCGATAACGCCGCCGTGGTGGTCTTCAGCCCGACGCTAAACACCTATATCCTGGCCATCGCCGGAACCAATCCCCAGGATTGCTATGACTGGCTCACCGAAGACATCGACGTCGGTCCAAACGCGCTGGTCAATTTCCCGATCGAGTTCGTGCATGGCACCCCGCCGGTCAATGTCGGCGTGCAAGGACAGTCCCAGGTTTCGCTTGGCACCGCGCTGGGGCTGTACGGTGTTTTGCAGGAAATGTCCGGGGCCTCCCTGAATACCGGTTTCGTGCAGTTGCAGACCTACCTCGCGACTCTGACTCCGGGCTCCGGCGCCACGCTGATCGTCGCGGGACACAGCCTGGGCGGCGCCCTGTCGGCGGCCCTCGGCTTGCAAATCCAGCTCAGCATGGTCCCGTCGTTCAAGGTCACCCCGATGCTGGGGGTCGGGCTGGACGATGAGCAACGTCGTCACGCTGTCCACCGCCGCCCCCAGCCCCGGGAACGCCGATTTCGTAAATCAGTGGACAACCTATTTGCCGGCGACGGCGGTTCCGGCCTCGCCGTACTACACGATGGACCCCAAGAACATGGTGAGGAATTTCAACCAGCCGGTCTACGACACCCTCGATGTCGTGCCCCATGCTTGGGAGACCATCTTCACCAACAACCCGGCCAACGCGAATCCGCCCTGTTATTTCTGGGGCCGGACGATCCTTGACGTGTCGTCGCCGCTGCAATCCCAGGTCTGCCCCTTGACCGAAACCGCCGACATCGGATGGGTGGATGCCTTGACCGCCTCGATCTCGGCCCTTCAGGGCAAGGGAACCGCGGCGGGAATGACGACCTTGCCCAATCGGCTGCCCTTCACCGGAACATTTCCGCTGACGGCACGGACGAACGGCTTGTTCACCCCTTATGCCGAACCGGCCGTGATCACCTCGGTGGACCAGCTGGCGGCCTGCCTTGGAAATATCCATGTCTGGCAATATTGCCAAGCCTTCGACATCACCCCGCAGACCGTGCCCTGGCCGACGGCATAATCCGGTTTCGGCGGGACCAAGCGTGACGGAAGGTTTTTTCCTTCCGTCACACCTTGAAGAACGACATCAACCGGTTGAGTTCCTTGGCCTGCTGTTCCAGCGATCCGGCCGCCGCCGCCGATTCCTCGACCAAGGCCGCGTTCTGCTGGGTCATTTCGTCCATCTGGGTGATCG
>CAIULK010000012.1 GCA_903899885.1 uncultured Rhodospirillaceae bacterium | reverse complement strand
CGATCACCCAGATGGACGAAATGACCCAGCAGAACGCGGCCTTGGTCGAGGAATCGGCGGCGGCGGCCGGATCGCTGGAACAGCAGGCCAAGGAACTCAACCGGTTGATGTCGTTCTTCCATGTCGGCGCGCAGGCGACGGCGATGGCCCCGGCGGCTCGTTCGGAAATGGCGGCGCCCGCCGCCCCGGCGCGGGCGGCGCCACGCCCGGCCCCGGCGAAACCGGCCGGAAGCGCGTTGCAGCGCGCGCATGAGCATCAGACCCACGCCCACGGCGAGGCGCCGAAGAAGGCGGCTAAGTCGGAAAGCGATTGGGAAGAATTCTGATCCCATGAATTGCAACGGGGGCGGCCGGATCGGCCGCCCCTTTTTTTTCGGCAAGTACAACTATTAATGCCGCCGATTTTGGTTCGGGAAGATAAGTGCTTTCTGATATGATCAGCGGACTGTGTTCTTAGGAATGAGGTCAAGCGAGTGCCGGAATCCCGCCGTGCCGCCCAAGCCGACGACGCGCCGCGACGCGAGTTTGAACTTGGTGATACCGAATTCCGCTTTCTCGTGTCGTTTATGTCTCGCGAAACCGGTATCAAGCTGTCGGACCATAAACGTCCGATGGTCAGTGGACGGTTGGTCAAGCGGCTGCGCGCCCTTCATTTGACGAGCTTTTCCGAATATTGCGACTTGCTGCGCGGCGATCAGGCCGAGACCGAGGTGCAGCACCTAGTCAACGCCATCACCACCAATATCACTCAGTTTTTCCGCGAGCCCCATCACTTCGATCATCTGCGCGACCAGGTGCTGGCGCCGCGTTTGGCGGAGCGCCCCCGGCGGCCCCGTGTGCGGATCTGGTCGGCCGGCTGTTCCTCGGGCGAGGAGCCTTATTCGATCGCGATGGTGATGGCCGACGTTTTCGGCAGCGGCAATGGCTGGGACGCGCTGGTGTTGGCCACCGATATCGACACCAACATGCTGTCGCGCGCCGCCGCCGGGGTTTATGCCGCCGAGGCGGTCGATTCGGTGCCACCCGAATTGCGGCGGCGTTTCGTCGAACGCACTCTCGGCGATCCTTCCAAGGTGCGGATAAGCGACGACGTCAAACGGCTGATTCGCTTCAAGCATTTGAATCTGCATCACCCCTGGCC
Source organism: uncultured Rhodospirillaceae bacterium (assembly GCA_903899885.1). Lineage (GTDB taxonomy): Bacteria > Pseudomonadota > Alphaproteobacteria > Rhodospirillales > Magnetospirillaceae > CAIULK01. The sequence continues at coordinate 7,380 of CAIULK010000012.1, read as the reverse complement.
GATGAAGGGGGGATTCGACGCGATTTTCTGCCGCAACGTCGCCATCTATTTCGACAAGCCGACCCAACGCGGCTTGTTCAACCGCTACGCCGATGCGCTGTTGCCGGGTGGCGTGCTGTATTTGGGCCATGCCGAATCCCTGATCGGGGTTACCGATCGTTTCGAGGTCAGCGGTAAAACTGCCTATCGGCGGGTGAAATGAGCGCGCCCCCGGTCCGCGCCGGTTTGGCGGAGGAGGCGGAGAAGCGCCGTTGGTTCGATCCGACCTTCAAGATCATGGCGGTCAAGGTGCTGCCGGGCGAGCATTACGTTTCGACCGATGGCCAGGAGATGATCGTTACCGTTCTGGGCAGTTGCGTTGCCGCCTGCGTGTGGGACACACGGATGCGGATCGGCGGCATGAATCACTTCATGCTGCCCGATTCGGGCTCGGAAGTGCCGGTCGATAAATCGATGCGATACGGTTCGTTCGCGATGGAAGAACTGATCAACAGCGTGCTGCGGCGCGGCGCCCGGCGCGAGAATTTGGAAATCAAGGTGTTTGGCGGCGGCAACGTGCTGGCCTCGATGGTCAGTCATGGCTCGGTGCCGGTCGGCGACCGCAATGCCGAGTTCGTGCGGCGCTATCTGGCCGACGAAGGTTTCAAGATCGCGGCCGAGGATTTGGGCGGGGTTCATCCGCGCCGGATTCACTTTTTCCCACGGCTGGGCAAGGTCATTCGCCTATTCTTGAAGAAAGATGTCGAACGTGCGGTTCTCAGCCGCGAAATGTCGTACCGCACCCGGCTGCAAACCGCCGAGGTCGAGGGCGATATCGAATTGTTCTCGTAAGAGGGAGTGGAACGCATGGCCGGGCGGGTCCGTGTTCTTGTAATCGACGATTCGGCGCTGATGCGGCGGATGTTGAGCGACCTCTTGTCGTCGGATCCCATGATCGAGGTGGTGGGAACCGCCCCCGATCCCTTGGTGGCGCGCGAGAAAATCAAAGCCTTGTCGCCCGACGTTTTGACCCTGGATGTCGAAATGCCCAAGATGGACGGCATCGCCTTTCTGGAAAAGTTGATGACCTTGCGGCCGATGCCGGTGGTGATGGTCTCGTCGCTGACCGAAAATGGCGCCGAGGTGACCTTGCGGGCGCTTGAATTGGGCGCCGTCGATGTGTTTTGCAAGCCGACCGATATCAACGAAACCGGTTTGGCGGCTCACGCCGCCGAATTGATTGGCAAGGTCAAGGCCGCCGCGAATGCCCGCGTCCGCCCGTTGGGCGATCGTCCCGCGGCACCGGTCCGGCAGTTGGGGGTGGCGACCCTGTACAAATCGACCAACACGCTGGTGGCGATCGGCGCATCGACCGGTGGGGTCGAGGCCCTGCGCGATATCATTTTGGCTCTGCCGCCGGAATCGCCGCCGATCGTCGTTACCCAGCATATTCCTCCGCGCTTTTCGACCAGCTTCGCCAATCGTCTAAATTCGATGTCGGCGGTCCGCGTCAAGGAAGCCCAGGACGGCGAGCCGATCGTCGCCGGTCACGTTTTCATCGCTCCGGGCGATCGTCAATTCGAGGTTCGGCGTTCGGGCGCCGCCCTGGTAACGCGGGTTTACGAAGGCCCCTTGGTCGGTGGCCATTGTCCCGCGGTCGATGTGTTGTTCCACTCGGTGGCGCAGGCCTGCGGGCCAAAGGCGGTGGGGGTTATTCTGACCGGCATGGGGCATGACGGTAGCGGCGGCTTGCTGGCGATGCGCGAGGCCGGGGCCGCCACCATCGGCCAGGATGAGGCCAGTTGCGTGGTCTATGGCATGCCGAAAGCCGCGTATGAAGCCGGCGCGGTTGAACGGGAACTTCCGCTCTCGCGTATCGCTTCGGAAATCCTTAAACTGTGTGATGTCGATGCCGCGAGAGCGAGAAAATGACGGATGTAATCCCCCAGGTTTTTAACGAGCTTCTGCTGCGTTGGCAGGCGTTTTCGGAACTTCAGCAGCGTGCGTTCGCGTTCCTGGCCAACGAGGCGCTGGAATCGGGCCGAGAATTCGAGAACTCGACGGAAGGAGCGACCGCCATCTTGGCGCAGCTGGGTGGCGGCTCCGATGGCGACATGCAGGCCGAAATTTGGGCGGTGGTCAGCCGGTTGCAAGCCGCCGACCGTTCGCGTCAGGGGCTCGAACAAGTTGCCTCGGTGCTCACGACGCTTAAACAGCAGCATGCTGATTTGGTTGATTTGACCAAGTCCGCCGTGATGCCGCTCACCGCCGAGGCCATGACGGAGGAGTGGATCCGGGCGATCGCCGCCAACATCTGTTTGGTCGATTGGCGCCGTCGTCTTGAAGACGCGCTGCACGGCCGGGAGCCCTGCTTGGCTCCCGACTCGGCGTGCTCCGTCGAGGATGAATTGTTTTAGGAAATCAGCCGGTCCAGTTGATTCCGAGCGACGCGAGGGTCCGTACCAGCAGATCAACCTTGCGGGCGCGTTCCTCGCCGCTGGTGCCGGCGAGATATTCGGCCATGAAGGCCGGGTCCTGAAGGTAGGTCATCAGATAGCGCTTCGCCGGATCGTGGTTGCGGCCGTCGATGAAAGTGCCCTTGCGGCACAGATCGATGATGGTCAGCACCTTTTGCGCCGGACCGCCGCCCTTTTTATCGATCTGTTCGAACAAATGCGACGAAACGATCAACTTGGCCTGTGAGGCCTCGACCAACGCCGCGAAGTTGCTCTTCTCATCCTCGGTCAGCCATGAATTGCGGATCGCCTTGTGCAGGGTGGTGAAGGTCTGCAGCTTGGGCACCGGCGGTTCTTGACCCGAGGCGACGCGGGGAATGAAATCGCGGTCGCCGAAATAGTGGTCGATGAAGGTCTTCAGAATCGCCCGGTTGGCGGGGCCGACCGCCAGCGTGGTCAGCTCCATCAGATAGAGCAGGCGATCGATCAGAACCTTGCGGTCGCGCAAAAGGTCGGTAACGGTTTCGGTATTGATGCCGCGGGTCTGGCGCTTTTCCAGCATCGCCATCCCCTTGGCGCCGCCCAAAAGCGTCTGATTGTGCCACATCCGCTTGAACATCTCGTTGACCGCCAGAATCTCGATATCCGGCTCGGCCGAACGCAGCGGCATGCGCCCGGCCAACGAGCGGAACAACGAAAATTCGACCCCGGCCTTGACGCTCGGCACCTTATCGGCGGCGATCAGGTTGTTGATGTCGGTTATTACCGGCGCGGTGGTGTCGCGGGGGGTAAGGCAGCCCTTCCACAGGTCGATCAGATCGTTGCAGCGCACTTCCAAGCGTTCGGGCATGCCCAGAAGCTGGTCGAGCGCGGGCTCGCTGCGCATGGTTTCGCCAAGCACCGCCTCGATCAATGACCAAGCCTGCGGCTGACGGCAATGGGCCATCATATAGACCAGGACGGTGGCCTTTTCCTTCCACACCTTGTACTGACCAAGATGGTCGGTGAGAATCCGCAGGCCTTCGTAGTCGCGGCTGTCCGGCGGGATCTTGTGGACTACGTCGCCGAAATTCTCGGGTTTGAGGCTGGCAACCGGGCGCTCGCGGTCGTCGTCCCACACCTTGCGGTTGGCTTGACTGACCAGGGTTTGAAGTTCGCGCACGCGTTTGGATTGCGACTCGCCCTTGAAGCGGGCCTGAAGCGAGCCGATTTTATCGACGGTGTTCATCTGAACCCGGCCGGCGTCGTTCAAGCGCTTTTGGTATTTCGCGGAATGAACCAATTCGGCGGGCGTGATCACCAATTGGTCGAGGAAACTGGAGAGATATCGGCTGATCAGATCGCGTGCCGGTTGGGCAAAAAAATCTTCGGTCTTCGTGCAATAAGAGGATTCAAGGAGGACCTCGCCGACCGCATCAGCCTCTTCCTTGTCTTTGTCCTTCACCGGTGCATTCATCGCCGTTGCCGTTCCATCCCAACCTCTCACACCGTCTTCTGACGGTGCCCGCTGACACACTATCAAGGTCTGGCCTTGGAATAAACCGTTTGTGCATGTTTTCGCCAGATTTTACGGGATCGGGAAAAAGGGTGGGGGCGGCCTGGGCGGGCGGCCCCCATTTTCTGGTTAACGATTCGCGGAATGCGCCCGGGCGGCCAAGGGGCCGGCATCGTCGTGCACGCCCATGGTTTCCTCGGGGTAGGCGGTAATCTGGTGAATGGCGAGGTCGGCGCCCATGATTTCCTCGTCCCGGCCAAGGCGGATGCCCAGCGTCATCTTAAGGCCGCCATACACCGCCAAGCCGCCGACAAAGGCCACCACGATGCCGCTGGCGGTGCCCGCCAACTGGGCGCCCAGACTGACGCCGCCGATGCCGCCCAACGCCTCTTGTCCGAAGACTCCGCAGGCGATGCCGCCCAGGGTGCCGCACAGGCCGTGCAGCGCCCAGACGCCGAGGACGTCGTCGATCTTCCAGCGGTTCTGGCACAGGTTGAAGGCGACCACGAACAGGGCGCCAGCCGCGCCGCCGGTGATCAGCGCGCCAATCGGATGCATCACGTCGGACCCGGCGCACACGGCGACCAGACCGGCCAGAGCCCCGTTGTGGACGAAGCCGGGGTCGTTGCGCCCGACCAACAGCGCGGTCAAAATGCCGCCAACCATCGCCATCAGCGAATTCAAAGCCACCAGCCCCGAGAGGCCGTCCATGGTTTGGGCGCTCATCACGTTGAAGCCGAACCAGCCGACGCACAGAATCCATGAGCCCAGCGCCAAGAACGGAATGTTCGAGGGCGGAATCGCCACGACGTGGCCGTTGGGCTTGTAGCGCCCCAAGCGGGCGCCCAGCATCAAGACAGCGGCCAAGCCGATCCAGCCGCCGACCGCGTGCACGACCACCGACCCGGCGAAATCGTGAAAGGGGGCGCCAAAGGTCGCCTTCAACAGGTCCTGATAGCCAAGGCGGGTGCCCCACACCAGCCCCTCGAAGATGGGATAGACCAAGGCGACCAGCACCGTGGTGGCGATCAGTTGCGGCCCGAATTTCGCCCGCTCGGCGATGCCGCCCGACACGATCGCCGGAATGGCCGCGGCAAAGGTCGCTAGGAAGAAGAATTTGACCAGATCATAGCCAGCGACCCCGAAGGTGCTTCCCGCCACCTTGCCCGAGATCACCGCCGCGCCGGACAGGAAATCGATCCCATAGGCAATGCCGTAACCGACAAAAAAATAGGCCAGCGTCGATACCGCGAAGTCGGTGATAATCTTAACCAAAGCATTGACTTGGTTCTTTTTACGGACGGTTCCGACTTCCAGAAACGCAAAGCCGGCATGCATGGCCAAAACCATGACGGCGCCCAAAAGAACAAAAAGTACATCTACCCCTGTCCGTACCGAATCCATCGACGTGCCCCTTATGATGACAACCCCTTCTTTGAGGGGCGGTCGGGCCTAATCAATCTTCATGCCAAGTGATCGATCGATGATCGGAAAATGAAAACGTGTTGAATAACAATCGTGTATGGAAGTGTCGGAAATCGATTGTGATTAAAAAGCGGGCAAATGTCGCCTAAAGTGGCCTAAAATGCGCGCACGGCCGATTTGCGGCGTCCCTCGCCGAGGGGATTTTGCGGTGTTTTTGGGCGTGTGAATTACAGGCCGAATATTTCAGCAGCTCATTCGACGTAAAAAACGCGCAGCCCCGCACCCCCTTGCGGGCAGATGCCCGCAGGGTGGGAAAAATCGCCAAATTTTCGTTTGAAAACTGGCGCGAGTGACGGGGCTCGAACCCGCGACCTCCGGCGTGACAGGCCGGCGCTCTAACCAACTGAGCTACACCCGCATCAGAGGGCCGGGGATATAACAGGCCCGGGCAGGGCACGCAAGCCTCGTTTTCATTTTTTTTGCGCACACCAGTATGGCTCGCTGGTCCAGAAGCGTTTCCAGGCGTGCGCCGCCGCCGCGATGCGTTCATGCCGCGTGGCGTTTTGAAGCGCCAAGAAGCGGTCGGCGGCCGGTCCCGGGGTGGCGGCCAGCATCTGCGCGGCAACCAAGCCATCGGTCAGGGCGCCCAGCCGGTCTTGCAAGCTGGCGACGGCTTTGCGGTAGCGTTGGGCTGCCTTGCCGGGAAACAACGGGGCCAAAATATCCCCGCCGTACCGCAGATGCTTGGTCTTGATGCGCAAGGGGTGCCAATCAGAGGGGGCCACATCGCGAAAGCGCCCGCCGCCGACACGCCGTATACGCCGATCGCAGTGGGTCAGTCCGGCGCACCCAAAATCGAGAAGCAAAAGGGAATCGCTGGCGGTGACGCTGGCGCGGACCCACGCATCGGCGGCGTCAAGGACCACGCCGAACCGAGGACCGTGAACGGTCTGACAGAGAATGTCCTGGGACGTCCGGGCGCGTTCGCGCCAAACGGTCGCCAAGCCGGCGCCATCGATCTCGCCCTCGACCGCCTCGACCGCAGCCAGCAGCACGCCATCGTCGCGGGCGGCGGCCAGTTCGGCCAACAAACCGTCAAGGGCGTGATCGCTGGGTTTGCGCCGCTCGAAAAAACGGGCCGCCGCGCGCAGCCGGCGCAGCGCCACCCGCATCTGATGAATGGCTTCCGGATCGCCCGTGGCCTTCAGTCCGTCGGCCGCGGATGATAGATCCGCCAAACAGGTGATCCCGATCCGTTGAAACGCCGCGCCGACCGTGGTCGCGGCGGTCAGGGCTGGAGACGAGGTCATCGCGAACGCCTTTCGGTAAGGAAGTATGAACCTGTCGGCGGCTATTCTGGCATATCCAGGTCACAAAGGGTGTTGCGATGTGGGGTCTGTATCGGTACCGGCGGGTCGCCGGGGCGGTGTCGGTGGCGGCGCTGTTGACGGGATGCGGCGTTCTGCTGGACCCGCAGGGGTCGGCGCAGCAGGTGGCTGCCGTCATTCCAACCGAGCGTTCGACCGATCGCGCGATGAGCGCGCTGTCGCGTGGCGACAATGCCGGTGCGGAAACGAACGCCATCGCGGCGTTGCGGATCAATCCGAAGGATCCGCTTGCCCTGTTGGTGGCCGGAATGGTGTATCAGTCGTCGGGCCGCTACGATTTGGCGCGGCAATATTATGACGTGATCGTTTCCAACCAGTTGCAGGCCAATTGGGTGACGCCAGGTGCGAACGGCAGCATGACCGCCCGGCCGGTGCAGGATGTGGCGCGCGACAATATCGCGGTGATCGACCGGATCACCGGACGTGTCGTGCCCAAGGGGATTGGGGAATCGGGGCGCGCCCCCGGATCCGAACTGGCGGGGCCGCCGGTTTCGGACGCCGAGTCCAATGTCTCGGGCCGCTTCCGCATTCTCAAACGTTTGCTGGCCGAGGGGCTGATCACGCCCGAGGAGTATTCGGCGCGCCGCACCGTCAATCTGGGGGCGCTGATTCCCTTTACCGCGCCGCCTCCGGCGGT
>CAIULK010000011.1 GCA_903899885.1 uncultured Rhodospirillaceae bacterium | reverse complement strand
GCAACACCATTCGACGACACCACAGCCGGACTCCACGCTTGCGGAAACGCGGACTCCTTGAATCACACGCAGATTCAGGCCGTCAATACCCCATTCATCAAACTGATGGATGGTGAGCATGAATACTGAAAATTCATCACTCCACCTTTCGCAGGAGAAGATAGCCGAAGTACGGCTGGCCTGTGTGGAGATGGCCAATCGCTGGGCAGAGAAGAACTCCGGCTCAATAACGCCGCGGGATGTCGTGTCCTATGCCCGCGATCTGGCGGACTTCGTTCTTGGCACAAACGACGCGGAAACCCACCGCGCCGAGCGCGTTCTCAAGTCGGTGGTTTCTGACGCTCTTCGGCCCGATCCTGTCCTGTATCAGGACGGATTTGATAAATGCCCGAAATGCGGCGCCGCCAGCTGCCCCGGCGCCGCCGGCAATGGGGCAATCTGCTGGGTGAGGGTCTAGTTCATGCCCAGCCTCTGGCGCACCTCGAAGATCTGCATCGCAAGCTTCTCGACGACGCCGGCGCCTGGACGTTTCCGCTGCAAATCCTCGACCGCGTTGAATAATGTGTCGATATCGTCGCGCAGGGCGTCGAGCTTTTGCTCGACGGACATTCTGTTCCAATCCGACATTTCCGTTTCCCCTCATGGTTCGTGTTCTTGGACTCCCACAACCATAGGGAAAATCCGGCCGGGAGTCACCGCCAAGACGGCGGCGGCTTCCGGTCGGCCCGCCGCCGGAGGGATTGGTCCGGCTCGTTTCCTCCCAACCTTGAGGGCCGGGCGCGGCGGTGCACAAAGCCCGTCCGGCCTCTTTTTGGGAGTGGTCAACGCCCAACATCAAGAGGCCATCATGACCAGAAGAGCCCATAAGGGCCGGTCGGCCGATCCCCGGCAGACCGACTTTCTTTCCCTGCTGGACGGGGTGGTGGATTTCCCCGCCCCGGCCCCCGAGCCCCGGCGGCAGGCCGGGGCGCTGGACCTGGATCAACCCCTGCGGCGCCTGTTGAACGAGGCGATCGAGGCCGGGCCGTTCGCCAGCCGCGAGGCGCTGGCCGAGGCGCTCCGATTCCACACCGGGCGGCACGTGACCAAGGCGATGATCGACAGTTGGACGGGGGCCTCGCGCCCGCATGCGCTTCCCGCCCACATGATCCCGGCCTTCTGCAAGGCGCTGGGCAACACCATCTTGTTGGGCGGCTTGGCGGAACCGGCCGAGTGCGCGGTGACCGAGAGCGCCCAGTTGATCCGGTCACGGCTGGACCGGCTGGCGCTGTTCATTCGGTTCGCTCGGGCGGAACAACGGCGGCTGGTGGCCGAGGCACCGCTGTTTCAGCGGGGGGTGGGGCGATGATCACTCTTTGGCAAAGGGGCTTTCGCCGTCAAACGGCCATTCCGGGATATTTGTCGCCAGGATGTCGGAATAATACTTTCCGGCCACAGCCGCAGTATCCCGATACGACGCTCCGGGAACAAGCCCACCTTCCGCGACAATCCATAACACTGCCTCGGCCTGATGAAGATGCTGTAGTGACGCCATTGTCAGCGCCCACCGCACACCTGTTTCGGCCCAAGCCTTACGCTTCCGCCGCTGAGACGGCGTTGCAGATACAAAGGTCAGTACGTCGGATTCGTACTGAAGACGCCAATTTGTCCAACCTTGACAGGTTACGCCAGCAAGGATTCCGCGCAGCCCTTGGACATCTTCTGGCGTCATGGATTGACGCAATTCATCGGCGAGTTTTCGGCAGGCCCGTGCGTAGTTTGACATGGACATGGTGGTTCCTTCTTTGGCTGCGTGCCCGGAAAGTGACTCCGGTTGTGCCTTCGCGCAAGGAGGTGTTGCATGGCCGATGAAGTCTGGAAGACCGCCGCCGGATGGGCGGACGAGGCCAAGGCGAAGGGTGTTGATCCAGAGATCATGCCCCGCTCGGAGCGGAACGTGCGTGCGAAAGCCGAGCGCGAGTCCTGGCCTTATCGCGAGCGCGAGGCCAGCGGCGGCGGGCGGGAATACCCCTTGTCGGGCCTGCCCACGGCCTTCCACGACGCCCTCGACCAAGCCGAACGCACCCGCCGCTTGACCGCCCTGACCCAACTGGCGGCGGGGCTTGAGGCGAAGACGCCGCTGGTGTCGGAGGAGGCGGTGCGCGAGGCGGCGCGGCAGACCGGCGGCGCGGGCCAGGGCCGGGGGGATGTGCGGATCGCCATCCTCAACCTCTACAAGCTGTTCCTGATCCAGACCAGAATTCCCGACGGCAGCACCGCCCGGCTGCGCTTCGCCGACATCTACAATACCGCCCTCGACGGCGGCGCCGACACCTTCACCGCCGGTGCCGTGGTGGCGGGCAAGCGCTATCTGCTGGCGGTACCGGCCTGGGTGCGCAAGGCCAAGGGGCATATCGCGCCGTCCAGCCTGTGGAACTGGCGCAAGCTGGAGAGCGAGGGCGCGATCGCGGCGCTGGACGGGCGCTGGACGCCGCGCAAGAGCGTGCTCGACCGCGCCGCCGGCGTGCGCGAGTACATCCTGGGATCGGTGCTGAAGGGCCGCGACATTTCGGCGGCGCAATTGCGCGACGAAGTGGTGGCGACCTTCGGCGATCGGGTCGAGGTGATCGACGCGCGGACCGGCGAGATCACCGCGGCGCCGATCCCGACCGCCGGGCAGATTTGCCGCTGGCTCAACGCCTGGAAGGACGAGAACGCCGATTTCCTGCTGCATGTGACCAACCCCGACAAGTGGCGGTCGAAGAACCGGGTGGCGCTGGGCGATTTGTACGGCCATATCGAGCGGCCCAACCAGTTGTGGGAAATCGACGCCAGCCCGGCCGACCTGATGCTGCTGGAAGACGACGGGAAAACGGCTGGCCGCTACACCCTGTACGTCCTGATCGACATTTATACCCGGCGGATCATGGTGCTGGTGACCCGGACGGCGGCCACCGCCGGGGCATTGCTGCTGCTGAAGAAGGGAATCGAGGCCTGGGGCAAGCCGGAAATGGTGCGCACCGACCAGGGATCGGACTTCATCAGCTTCGAGGCCAAGCGTTTCTTCGCCCTGCTTGGCATCATCCACGACGATTGCACCGCCTACAGCCCCGAGCAAAAGGGGGCGGCTGAACGCCATGTAAAGACCGTTCAACACGGCATCATCAACCAGCTTCCCGGCTATATCGGCCATTCGGTGACCGATCGCCAGAAGATCGAGGCGGTGAAGGCGTTTTCGGCCCGGCTGGGCCAGGGCGAGCGCGAGGCCTTCGCCATCGAAATCGGCCGCGCCGAGCTGCAAGCCACCCTCAACGACTGGTGCGAATTCAAATACGCCCACGCCCCCCACGGCGGTTTGAAGGGCGAGACTCCGTTCAACCGCGCCACCCGCTGGCCGGGCATCCAGGCCAATTGGAAGGCGATCACCGGCATCAACATCAACGCGCTGTCGCCCGGCGTCTCGCAGGGTAATCGCGGCGGCGTCATCGCCACCAACGAACAGGATTATTTCGCCGCCTTCCGAGGTGCCGGTCTGGAGGATTATGTGACCTCCGAGGCCGACTACGCAGCCAGGGGCTTTGACGATGTGAAGGCGTTGGCGGCCCAAGGCCTGTTGCGCAGCCTGATGATCGCCGAGGAGCGGATCGATCTGGGCGGAAATTCCTCGCTGGCCCTGGGCACCACCCCGACCCCGACCCTCGCCGCCTTGACCAGCGGCGGCGCGTTGGCCGACAGCACGACCTATTCGGTGATCTGCGTGGCGCTGTCGCACGAGGGGTTCCTGACGGGAAGCGTCGCCAACGGCATCAACGGCCAGATCAGCCGTACCAACGCCGATTTCAGCACCGACACCTACGGCGGCGGCGCCGCCAAGAAATCGACGAATGCCACGGTGGCCACCGGTGCCAACGGCGGCAAGAGCAGCCTGACCGCGTCGGTGGTCCAGGTCCCCGGTGCCTTCGGCTATGCGTGGTTCTGGGGGGCGGCCGGGGCCGAGGTTCTGGGCGCGATCACCTCGATCAATTCGGTGACGATCGCCGCCGCCGCCACCGGCAGCCAGACCACGGCCGCGTTCGCCAACGACAATTCGACCAACGGCCTGATCTACGACGGCGTGATGACCCAGGGGGTCAAGACCGGCGGCGGCTATTTCTATGCAATGCCGACCGGGACGGCTGGAACCGGAACCCCGCTCACCGCCAACGATGCGGGCGGTATCGTCGAGATCGACACCGCGCTGCAATGGTTCTGGGACAACTACCGGCTGTCGCCGACCACCATTTGGGTGGCCGCCCAGGAAGCCAAGAACATCCGCATCAAGATCCTGACCACCGGTTCGGGCGGCGCCGACCGATTCACCTTCAACGTCGATCAGAGCGCGATCAAGGGCGGCTCGAAAGCGGTTTCCTACCTCAACCCGTTCACGATGGATGGGGCGAAGGAAATTCCGATCCGCATTCACCCGAACATGCCGCCCGGCACCATCTTCTTCGACACCGAGGAGTTGCCCTATCCGCTGTCGGGCGTGGCCAGCGTGTTGGTCAAGAAGCTGCGGCGCGACTACTACCAAGTGGAATGGCCGCAGCGCACCCGAAAATACGAATACGGCGTCTATTTCGACGGCGTTCTTCAGAACTATTTCCCGGCCGCCTTCGGCATCATCACCAACATCGCCAACGGCTGATCAATCGGTCTTGAAGAAGGAATGAAGCGCCCATGAAACGGATGATCGCCACCACCGACGTGTCCACAATCGCCCATCTCGACAAGACCTACCGCCCCGGCAAGGACGGCGTATTCGAAATCGAGGATGGGGATGTCGATGCACTGCGCGCCCATGGGTTGGTGCTTGAGGAGGAAGGGTCGTCCCCCAACACACCCTCGGCCAAGGGCGGCAAAAAAGCTTCCGCCGAACAGGCTGCGGCCCTGGCCGAAAAGGACGCCCGCATCGCCGAGTTGGAAGCCCAACTGGCCGCGAAGGGGTAATCCGCGATGGCTTCGGGCGACCTCACCACGTTGGATAACGTCAAGGCGTGGCTGGGCTTGGACCAGACCACCGATGACGTGCTGCTGACCCGCCTGATTTCGGCGGCCAGCGGTTTCATTCAGAAATGGTGCTGCCGTTCGTTCGCATCGCAGGATTATACCGAGGTGCGCGACGGCACCGGTACCCGGCGGCTCGCCTTCGCCAATTATCCGGTGACGGCGGTGACCGGACTCGTTATCGACGGTCGGCCCATCCCCGCCAGTGCGGGCTTCGGTCAACCGGGCTATGTCTTCGCCGACATCATGCTGACCCTGCACGGGTTCGTCTTCGAGCGGGGATTAAGCAACGTCGCGATCGCCTACACCGCCGGATACGCCAGCATCCCGCTCGATCTCGAACAGGCGGCGATCGAATTGATCAGCCTGCGTTACCGCGAGATCGGGCGGATCGGCATCGCATCCAAGTCTCAAGCGGGAGAGACCACAAGCTTCATTACCCGCGACATGCCGTCGTCGGTGGCAACCGCGCTGGCCAAGTACCAAAAGGTGATTCCGGCATGACCGTCGAAACCACCGGCCTTACCGAAGCGATCCTGCGGCTGAAAAGCCTGCCCGACGTGGTGCGGGCACGGCTTACGGGGCAGATCACCGCCGAGGCGATCCGTCTGCAAGGGATCATTAAGGACGATAAGCTGTCGGGCGGCGTTCTCAAAAACCGCACCGGTCGATTGCGCGCGTCGATCAATTACCGGGTGGCCTCCTCGGCGCAGTCGGTAACCGGAATCGTCGGGGCTGACATGAACAAGGCGGGATACGCAGCCTTCCACGAATACGGATTCACCGGCACCGAACAGGTCCGCGAGCATCTGCGCACGATGTCGGTGTGCTTCGGCAAGATGGTCACGCCGCGCGAAGTCTTGGTCCGTGCCCATCAGCGCCGGGTCGATTATCCCGGCCGCTCGTTCCTGCGTTCGACCCTGTCCGAAGAGGCCGAGGGCATCAAAAGCCGCCTGGCCGCCGCCGTGGCCGAGGCCGCCACAACAGAGGTTTCGTCATGACTCGCGAAGACGCCTACGGCGCGCTGTTTACGTTGCTGCAAACCGTTCCCGTCAAAACCCGCGGGCGGCGGCTGGAATTATTGGAAGAGATGGATGCGCCGCAACTGCCCGCGCTGTTCATGACGGTCGGCAATCAAAACATTCGTGATGTCGAAGGCGCCGGGCCGATCCGTACCTTGACCGCGCATGTCTTCGTTTACGCGCGCAATTCCGATCGTCACACACCGGCGGGCATTCAACTCAACGGGCTGCTCGACGCCATCGAGGCGGCTCTGGCGCCCACCTGGGGTGCCCAAACCCTGGGCGGGGAGGTCCAGCACGCTTGGATCGAAGGCGAGATCGAGGTGTTCGAGCTGCCGCAGGGCGAAAAAGCCGCCGCCATCGTTCCCATCAAAATCCTGATGCCGTAGGAGGCCACTAAAGATGCCCGACGAAGAACCTCAACCCGCCGCCGCGCCCGAAGCGCCGCCGCCATCGCCCTCGGCCACAGCCCAGGCGATTGCCGGGCTGCATCACTGGGCCGCGACATTCTGCCACGACAATTCGATCAGTCGTGACACCCACGCGCTGAACGTCATTAACGCCGCCGTCGCCACCATCGCGTCGGCGCTCACTCAGGTCCAGGAGTAGCCCATGTCCCGTGCTGTTTTCGGCCCCGGCGCCGTGTATGTCACCCGCACCGACCTCGCCAATCAGCCGACGCTGAATGTCGGCTACGCTCAGGAATTCTCGATCGACGAAACCGCCGATCTGGTCGAGAACTACGGCCAGAATCAATACGCGATGGACATCGCGCGAGGAACGGTGAAGGCCACCGGGAAATTCAAGACGGCGCGGTGGTCGGGCACGGCGCTGAACTGCCTGATGCACGGCGAGGTTCTGACCGCCGGTTCGCTGGCCGCGACCGCCACCCCCGGCGAGGTGGTGACGCTGCCCGCCGCCACCCAGATCGCCACCACGGCGGCGGAAGCAGCCGGGGCCGTGCTGACCTTCGCGGCGACCACCGGTCTGGTCGCGGGTCAAGTGGTCACCGGCACCAACATCGCGGCGGGAACCGAAATCCTGTCCCTGACCGGGACGACGGTCACCTTGTCGCAAGCGGTCACCGGAACCGGCGTCGCCCTCGGTGCGACGATCTCCTTCGGTCCGGTCAATACGGTGGCCAATGCCGCCAGCTTCAACCAGGATCTCGGGGTCATCCTTGGGGCCACCGGCCTGCCGTTGCTGACCGCGGGCGGCGGCGTCCCGGCCGCCGCCGGGCAATATGCGGTCAACTCCGCCACCGGCCAGTATTTCTTTCATCCCAACGACGGCGGCAAGCAGGTCGCCACGATGTACGCCTATGCCCAGGCCGGGGTGGGGCAGACGAAGATCGTGCTTAATCACCAGCTGGGTTACATGCCGACCTTTCAGCTCGATTACGTCACCATTTACCAGGGCAGCACCCTTTATATCCGCGTCTTCAACGCGGTCGCCACCAAGCTGGCGCGGTCCTTCAAGCTCAAGGATTTCTCGGCGCCCGAGTTGGATTTCGGCATCGCCGCCAACGCAATCGGCCAGATTTATCAAGAAACCTATTCCGAGGCGTCGTGATGGATTCGGTGATCGTTCTCGACGGCAAGACCATTGCGGTCGGGCCGCTGACCTTCGGCCAGTTGCGGCGCATTCTGCCGCGCGTTCGGGCGGCGATCGAGTGGTGCAATCTGCGGCTTACCGACTTTCCGGCCTTTCTCGAAGGCGCCGGGGTTGGCCTCGGCGCGGCGATCGAGGTGATCGCGGCGGCCACCGGCAAACCGGTGTCGGAGATCGAGGCGATTCCCGCCGGGTACCTTGAGGCCGTCGCCGCCGTTTACGTGATCGCCGACCTGTCGTGCCTTTTGAAAAAGGATGACGAACCGGGGGAAGCGGGGGCGGCGACGTAGACATCGGCGATCTATGCGCCTGGGTTCACGCCAACACCGGTTGGACGCCCGAGCAGATCGACCGGTTGACGATCGCCGCGTATCTCGACCTTGAGACCTCCTGGCGGCGCTGGCCGCCACCCCGGATGCTGTTGGCCGGACTGGCTGCCGCGCACGGGGTCGAATTCAAGACCGATGACGATTCGGCGTGGGATGCCGCCGAACTGACCCCGGCCGATTTGGCGGCGATGCAACGAGGATTGGGCTGACGACGGATGGCAGGCGACGTTTCCATCAAGTTCGGCGCCGATATCGGCGAGTTGAAGGCCGCGATGGCCGAGGCGTCGTCGTCGGTCGGCGGTTTCCAGAACAAGATCGCCGGACTGAACGCGGCTTTGGCACAAAACGGATTCAAGCCGCTGGAAGCCGATGTTTCGGCGTTGCGCGCCCAATTCGGTTCGTTCGGCGAGGCGGTCGCCGAAATCAACCGCCAGGGCCAAGCCGGGCTGATTTCGTTCGAGTCCTTCAACCCGATCATGGGGGAATTGAAGGGCGCCTTCGAGGGGGCGGCGCAGGGCGGCGAAGGCCTGTCGCTGGCCACCGCCGGGGCACGCCGGGAACTGATGGTGCTGGGATACGAGGCCGTGTCCGGTAACTGGACGCGGTTCGGGCCGAGTCTGATGGTGTTGGCGGAGCGCATGGGCGGCGTTTCACTCGCGATGATGGGGGCGGCGGGCGGCGTCGCGGCACTCGGCTATGCCGCGATCGAGGCGGCGCGGCATTTCGATTCGCTGGCCGAGGCGGGCAACCGTGTTCAGTCGGCCACAGCCGTGTCGGGTGTCAGCCTCGATCCCGGTCAGGTGCGTTCGTACATCGAGCAACTGCGCGAGTTGAAGGGCGTTTCAACCGACGAAGCCGCCTCGGTCGCAGCCGATTTCGCCCGCATGAAGGGGGCGAGCGCGTCGGAAATTCAGGGCTTGATCACCGCTCTTGATCCGTTGGCTGCGGCGATGGGCATAAAGGTCCCGGCGGCGGCGAAAATGCTGGATGCGGCCTTTTCCGATCCCACCCAGCACGGGCACGCCTTCCTCGCCTCGATCGGCGCCGGGGTTGAGGTGCTGGACCGCTTCGACGCGGCGGTCAATGGCGGCCATCAAGCGGACGGAGTCCGCATGATTGGCGATGCGCTGACGGACCTTGCCGTCAAGACCGCCGCAGTGAATTCCCAAATGGCCGACAGCCTGGGATTCTTCGAAAAAATCAATCTTCGTCAACAGGCGCTGGCGCGTGGGATGGAGGCCACGGCCAACAACATGGCTGCCGTTAAGTTCAAGGACAAGATCGGCGGAATGAACCCTGGTCAAGTCCAGCAGTTCATCCCCGTGGCCCAGTTGCGCACCCAAGCCGACGACATCAAGGCCGATCTGAGCAAGACCAATTCCGAGATCGCCGCCGACACCCTGGCGTTCTGGGAAAAACAGAAGGGCGCCTATCAGGCCGCCGGGATGCAGACCCGCGAAATCGACGCGCAGATCGGCGCCGCCCGCGTGGCGCTTGCCCGCCAGACCAGCGCCGACGTCGTGCGCACGATCCAGGACGAAACCGCACAGCGCACCGCCGCCGTCGGCATGGCCCGGTCTGTTCAACTGGCGGAAGAGATCGACGGCGACCGCCGCATCCTAGCCGATGCCAGCGTCTTGGCGGAAGAAAAGCTGCGGATCAATCACGATCTGGCGACGAAAACCGCGCAACTGGGGGCCGAGACCGCCAATCAGCAATTGCGGTCGTTGCAGGAAACAGCAGGGGCCACCCGCGCCGGGTCGAGCGAGCGGATCGCCGCCGAGTCCGAGGTTTACGCCTTCGCCGTGCGCACCTGGGGCGACTATTCCGCCCAGGCCAAGGCGGCGCAGGAACAGGTGACGGCGGCGGTGCAAGCCGGGTTGGCCCAGCAGACCGCCCTGGTGCGCGAACGCCAGCAGACCGATCAAGAGGTCGCCCGTGCCGGTTTGGCCGCCGAGAAGGACCGCCTGAGCGCCGAGGTTGCCGCCGGGCGGATGAGCGTGGGTCAAAAGATCGCGGCGCTGAAGGAACTGACCGACGCGGTTTATTTCGAGAACGTCGCCCAACTCAACATCGAACTCGCCTCCCAGCAGGAAGGGACCGCCGCCTGGGAACAAACCCGGCGCAAAATGGCGCTGGTTGCCGCCCAATATGGCCAAGACATGGCGCGTTACGCCGATGAAACCGCACTGGCGGAAAAGGCGGCGGCCGAAAAGACCAAACAAGCCTGGATCGAAGCGACCGCGCCGATCACGCGGGCCTTCGACGGCATGGTCAGCGGCGTTTTGCAAGGCACGCAGACCATCCGTCAAGCCACGGCGCGGGCCGCCGGAAACATGCTGGTCAGTTTCGCCGAGGCGCTCGCCAGCATGACCGCCAAGGCGGCGGCGTTCTTCGCGTTTCAATCCCTCGGCTGGTCGCAACTGGCCAGTGCGGTCAATCCGTTCCAGGGGGGCGGCATCGGCGGAATGATCGGCAAGGCCACGGGAATCGGGCAGGTGGGGGTGACCGCCGCCGGGGGAGATTCCTCGCAGACCATGCAGGCGCTGACCACCGCGATCACCGGTCAGACCACGGTGACGACCGCCGCGACGACGGCCACGCAGGTAGGTTCCACGGCGGTCCAGGCCGGAACGGCCGCCACCGACGTGTTGCAGGGGGCGACCACGGCGGCTTCGGCGGTACAGGACAGCACCAGCGGGGGGCTGATCGGCGCGCTGGTGGCCAACACTTCGGCGATCACCGCCAACACCGCCGCGCTGGGGGCCAGCGGCGGAGGAAGCGCCATGGGCGGTGCCGGTCTGCTCGGCGGCCTGATGCAATTCGATGTCGGCTCGCCGTTTGTGCCCAACGACATGGTGGCCCAGATCCACCAGGGCGAAATCATCGTGCCCGCCGCCTTGTCGGCGCAAGTCCGCGCCGGAACCGCCGTCCTCGCCGCGCCCGGCGCCGGGCGCTCGGCCAGTTTCGGGCTGCCGTCCGGTTTCGGCAACGTGTCCTCGGCCAGCCCCTCGGCGCCCTCGGCCCCGGCTTCGGGCAGTGGTGATAGCGCCGCCGGGGGCAATACCGTGAATTTCCATATCAGCGCCCTGGACGGGGCGAGCGTGGTGTCAACCCTGTCCAATCCCCAGACCATGCGGTGGCTGGCGGCCAATCTCCAAGGCTATTGGGGCACGAACCCTTCGACGCGGGGTGACCATTAATGACGATTCCGTTTTTCCCCACCCTTCCGGGTGCCGGTTTTCCATCCCGCTCGCCGGTCTGGAAGACCTCGGTTCAAGAGGCGGTATCGGGCAAGGATTACGGGGTCTCGTTCTGGGCGTACCCCCGTTACCGCTGGCAGTTGCCGTTGAATCTGTTGCGGGAGGCTTACGGGCAGACCGAGTGGATTCAGATGGTCGCGCTGATCAATGAGTGCTCCGGGCGAGGAACGCCGTTTCATTTCCAGGACTCCGACGATTGTTCGGTGACCGCTCAAAGCTTGGGGGTCGGCGACGGCACCACCACCGTCTTTTTGTTCGTCCGCATGCTGGGTTCGTTTGTCGAGCCGATCCAGGATGTGACCCCGGCTTCGGTCCATGTGTCGGTTAACGGGGCCGTTCAGGCCGCTAACGCTTACGTGCTGAAAACCGATCCGAACTTCGGCCTGACCTACGCCGTTCAGTTCAATACCGCGCCCCTCGCCGGGGCGGCGATCACGGCGAACTTCACCTTCAATTGGGCGTGCCGCTTCGATGACGACGAACAACTTTTCCAAAAAACCATGTCGGGACGCTGGAAGCATCAGAAGATCGCCTTCACCAGCATCAAGGTGCTGTGATGAAATCCGCCAAATACGAACCCACGGCAGGGGCGTTGGCGGCGTGGCTGGCCGCAAAACCGCGTTCGGCCTTCGTGGCGGATCTGTACAGCTTCACGCTGGTGGGCTCCGGCCCGGTTTTGCGCTATGCGACCTCCGACCTCGATGTCACGGTGCCGTATCCCTCACCCGTCACCTTCGATGCCAAGACCGCGCTGTTCGATTCCTGGAAATCGAAAAGCTACGGTCACTGGAAGGTCGGCCTTGATGTCGATACATGGCAGGTGGTGGTGACGGCGCGGCCCGACACCTTCATCGGCGGTCAGCCGTGGGGAATCGCCATCGAGGCCGGGGCGCTGGACGGCGCGGTGGTCTCCGTCGATCGCGCGTTTTGGGATGGCGCGCCGCCGCTCGGCCCTGGCCTGCCGGGGGGAAGCCTGCGCGGTGTCGTCAACATCTTCACCGGCCGGGTCGCGTCGGTCAACGGCGGCCGGTCGGCCACGGTCATCACCATCAACTCGCACCTCGAACTGCTGAACGTGGCGTTGCCGCGAACGCTGTATCAGGCTACCTGCCGCTGGAGCTTGTTCAGTTCCGCCTGCGGGTTATCGGCGGCGGCCTTCGCCAAAACCGGCACGCTGGCCGCCGGTTCGACCCAATCGACGCTGCTGTCGGGGGTCGCGGCACCGGGCGGCTCGGGCACTTTCGCCCTCGGCCGGGTCGCTTTCACGTCGGGTCAAAATGCCGGGATCGCGCGGGCGGTGCGGACTTGGACGCCCGGTACCTTCGTGCTGCTGAAACCGCTGCCCTATCCGGTGACGGCGGGCGATTCCTTCACCGCCTATCCCGGCTGCAACAAGGGCCAAGCGGCCTGTCTGGCTTTCGGCAACCTCACGAATTTCGGCGGGATGCCCTATGTCCCCAACCCGGAGACCGCGCAATGACCGATCAAGCCGAGCAGCGCGCCCGAGTGGTCGCCGAAGCAATGTCGTGGCTGGGCACCCCCTATCATCCGGTGGCGCGGGTCAAGGGGGCCGGGGTGGATTGCGCGCAACTTCCCGCCGCCGTGTACGCGAGCGCCGGGGTGATCGCCGAAATCCCGCTCGATGAGTACAGCCCCCAGTGGCACGTCAATCAGACCGCCGAGTTGTATTTGGCCGAGGTGTTGAAGCACGCCACCGAATTCGACGGGCCGCCGGGGCCGGGCGATTTCGTTCTCTATCATGTCGGAAATACGTGGGCACACGGGGCGATCGTGACCGCGTGGCCGACCATCGTTCACGCCCTTTCGGGGCAATGCGTGACCCTGGGCGACGGAATCCGTGATCCACTGGCCAAGAAGCCCTTGGGCCAACGCCGCCCGCGCTTCTTCACCTTGTGGCCCGAGGCGCACTCATGAGCGCGCTGTTCGGCGGAAACAAGGTTCAGCGGGTCCAGCAGCCGCAACAACAACCGGCCACGGCACTCCGCATTCAGACCTCGGTCCTGGGCACGCCGGTCGCCCTCATCGGCGGAAAGGTGCGGATCGCCACCAATCTCGGCTGGGCCGATGACTTTACCGCGATTGCGCAGACGACGGGCGGCGGCTCGCAAGGCGGCGGCAAGGGCGGTGGTGGTGGCGGTGGCGGCGGCTCAACGACCTACACCTATACCGAGGCCTTTATCTTGGGCCTGTGCGAGGGACCGGCTCAAAGCGTCGATTACCTGTGGAACTCCGGCTCGCCAGCCACCCTGGCCTCGGCCAATTTCGTGTCGGTGCTGGGCTCACAGGGACAAGCACCCTGGGGGTACCTGACCACCAATCACCCGGATCAGGCTTTGGGCTATTCCAATTTGGTCTATGTCGCCGCCGGGCCGTTCGATCTGGGCAGTAACACCAGCCTGCCGACCCTGACCTTCGAAGTCGTCGGCGGCATCGCCAACGCCGTTACCGAAGCCTGGACGATCGCCGCCCCCTATACCTTTCAGGCTCAATATTGGTCGCTGGCGGATTCGGTCACCGAACAGGCGAGTGTGCCCGCCACCGCGCCCTATCAGATCCAAGCCGCCAATCCGACCGCCACGAACGCGTTGCCGGTGGTCACCGGTCAGATCGCGGGCGGGTCGATCGCCGGAACCAGTTCCTGCGGCGTGCGGTATTTGGGCGGCGGATTCCTCACGCCGGTCGCCGCCAACCCGGTGAAAGGTCAGTTCACCGTCAGTTCAAGCGGCGTTTACGGATTCGCGGCCGCCGATGCCGGTGCGCAGGTGGTCCTGATCGATTTGGCGCTTTCGCCGGGGGTGACCGGCGCCGCCGGTCAGGTCTTCACCCAGGTGATGGGCAGCCCGGCCGAAGGTCAATTCTCGGTCTCGGCCTCGGGGCTTTATACCTTTAATCCCGCCGATGCCGGAACAGCGGTGACCGTCGTCGATATCGCCGATGCGGACCCCAGCGCCTGGATCGCCGACGCCCTGACCAATCCGCGCTACGGCGCGGGCCTGCCCCCGGCCAATCTTGGACCGTTGGCACAGATGAAGGCCTATTGCGCCGCCCAGGGGCTGTTCGCCTCGCCCGCCCTGAACACCGCGACGGCGTTCAACACGGTGTTGAAGGATTTTTGCACCGGCTTGAACGGCGAGTTCGTGTGGTCAGCGGGTCTGCTCGATTGGGTGCCCTACGGCGATCAAACCGTGAGCGGAAACGGCACCACGTGGTCACCGCCGGTCGCGCCGATCTACAGCCTGGGCGATGACGAGTTTCTCCCGAACACCGGCACCTCGGCGCTCGGCATCTCCACCTATACCTCGGATGATCCGGTGGTGTTCGTGAGGATGCCGCCGTCGAAGGCCTATAACGAGGTCAAGGTCGAATACCTGGATCGCGGCAACAACTACAACCCGGCGATCGTCGAGGCCGAGGACGATGCCGAGGTTTCGGTGTTCGGCCTGCGCGCCAAGGACACCAAGGCGCTGCATTTCTTCTGTCATGAGCAGGCGGCGTGGGTTTCCGCCCAGCTTCAGCTGGGCCGCGAGGGCGTGCGGGTCACCTACAGCTTCACGATTCCCTGGTTCTATATCCTGCTCGACCCGATGGACATTATCGCTATCACCGACCCGGCGATCGGGCTGAACGCCCAATGGGTGCGCATTCTCGAAATCTCGGAAAATCAGCAGGATTTGTCGCTGACCATCGTCGCCGAACAGGTTCTGCAAGGCACCGGAACCGCCCCGGTGTTCGGGGGCACCCCGAAATCCGCCTTCGCGCAAAACTTCAATGTGCCGCCCGGCAACGCCCTGGCGCCGATCATCTTCGAAGCGCCGGTTCAATTGGCCACCAGTGGTTTGGAAACCTGGATCGCCACGGCGGGCGGCCCCAATTGGGCCGGGGCCGAGGTGTGGACCAGCCGCGACAACGTGACCTATGCACGCGTCGGCGTGGTCACTAACCCGGCCCGCATGGGCGTGCTGACCGCGCCCTTGGGCATCGGCTCCGACCCCGACACGGCGGATGGGATCGCGGTCGATCTGTCGGCCAGTTCCGGGACGCTGCTGTCGGGAAATTCCACCGACGCGGATCTCGGTCACACCGCCTGTTGGCTGAACGGCGAGATCGTGTCGTATCAAACCGCGACGCTGACCGCGCCAAATCACTATACCCTCGGGACCTATCTGCGCCGGGGCCAATACGGCACCCTCATCACGGCTCACGCCGCCGGGGCGCCGTTCGTGAGACTCGACGGGGCGATCGTCAAGATCGCCTACGACAAAAGCCAGATCGGCTCGACCCTGTACATCAAGCTGCTCTCCTTCAACGCATGGAATGCCGCCGAGCAAAGCCTTGAGGACGTGACGGCCTATCCCCACACGATCATTGGGCCACCCCTGCCGCCCAACGTCACCGGCTTCACCGCCGCGCAAAACGGCGCGGTGATGGTCTTCAACTGGAACCCGGTGACCACCGACGACGCGCTGAAGGGCTACGACATCGCCTATGGCCCATCGGGCGCCACCTGGGCGGCGATGACGATGCTGACGGAAGTGGCCGCCGGTACGGAAATGACTAACGCCAGCGTGCCGCCCGGAACCTGGGTGTTCGGCATCCGCGCCCGCGATATCGCCGATCAACTCAGCCCGGCGATGGCGACCGCCGGGCCGCTGACCGTCACCAACGCCCAAAACGTGGTGGTCTCCGCCGCACAAGGACCAGCTTGGCCGGGGACCGCCAGCGGCTTTGTCGAACACTATACCGGCGTATTGATTCCGAATTCGACGCTGCTGGCCAATCAGGTAACCGCCGCGCAGGCGGCGGCCAGCTTC
>CAIULK010000010.1 GCA_903899885.1 uncultured Rhodospirillaceae bacterium | reverse complement strand
GTGGCAAGGCGCTGCTGGGTGGAGGCCATGAGCTTTGCCGTGTTTTGCAAGCTCAGGAGGTTCGACCGCATCGCGGAGGAAAGTGTGACTTCTGACATAGCTAGTCTCCCGCTTCTCGAGATTGGGTGTCACTTTCAATGACTGCCTATTTTATACCCCCGGCGATCCCTTTTCGCAAGCCCGAAATGACCCCTGCGTCACGAACGGCGCAGGATCGGCAGGACCTGGCCGGTCAAGGCGCCGGTCAGGCGATCTTCCCACCGCACGGCTTGGCGCGCGATGCGGTCGGCAAAAAAACGGTCGAAGGCGTCGCGCTCGGCGGCCGGGCGGCGGGCCCGTTCCTCCTGGAACAACACCAGCGGATGATTGACGGCGCCGCGCAGCAGCGGCTGGACCCGCCGGTCCAAGGCCAGCGCGGCGTGATAGGCCTTTTCCGTCGCCCCCAGGATATCGATAAACCGGTGCGGCGATTTGGCCATGGCCATTTTCATCCCTTCGCGCAACATCTCCGAGACCACGCGGGTCGATAGCACGCGGCCGATTGTTTCGATCTCGTCGGCGACCTTGGCCGGGCTCAGCTGGTTTTGCCGCAGACGGTCCAGCGCGCCCGCCACCCAAGTGCCCAAGCGCGCCTCGCCGAGCAAGGCCAACGGGTCGGCCAAGGGCTCGGCGCCCTCGACCAGAACCCCGTGCGACGCATTGTAAAAGCGCACGCAATTGCCGCCATAGTCGCGCACGTAGCCGATGGTCCGCTCGTGCTCGACCCGGCCCCAGACGAATCGGTCGTTGGTGTATACGGTCCCGCCGAAATTGCCGGGCGCGGTCAACGGGAATTCGTTCTGGGCGCGGACCTCGGGCAGATGCTGCTCGTTGATGAAGGCATCATAGCTTTCGTAGACCGAACCGGCGGCATGGTGCACGGCGGGGTCGTCGCTGCCCAGGTCGATCCCGGCATAAATGATGCGGCGCGCGCCCATCGACAGCGCCACCCCCTCGGCCGCGTGGTCGGCAAAGGGCGTGCAGCTATAGATCGGCGGCAACTGGTCGCCCGCCACCATGTGAACCACCGCGTTGGCGCGCAGAAAATAAAAGGTTTCCGAGAACAGACCGGGCATCAGGGGGTCGGCGGTCAAGGAACAGATCAAGGTGATTTCGTGCAGCGGCAACCCCTCGTCGGCCAGACTTTTCAGGCCTTCGGCGGTCATCGCCACCCGTTCCAGCTCGATATGCACGTCGGGCGTGATGCCGGCGCGCAGCAAGGCGCGCAACGCCGTCCCGCACGAGAAGATCACCGCGCGCCCCTTGATTTGGCGCAGCCAGTCGAACGAGCGCGGCAGCGACGGCCCCGAGCCGCAGATCACCACCGTCACATCCTCGGACGCCAAGCCGTTCGGCCAGCAAACGAAGCCGGAGGGGCGATTTTGCGTCAGATTTTGGGCGGCGTTGGTGATGAAGGCCAGTTCGTCCTCGATGAAGCCCCAGCCGCGCAGGGAATAAACCGCCGTTTCGTAACAGTCGCGGACGAACCGTTCGAAGGCATGAACCGGGTACGAGGGAAAAAAGCAGATATTGCCGAAGGCGCCGGGCAGAATATTCAACAAGGCGGTGTGCAGCCACGACGACACCTCGCGCAGATCGGCCCCGCCTAGGAACAAGTGGATCTCGACACCGCGCTCGGCGGCGCGATCGAAGATGGCCTTCCAATCCACCACCCGGCAGGCCAGCCGGAACACCTCGAAATGCGGTTCGATGGCATAGACATGGCGGACCGGAACGGTGTCGATCACCTCTCGCAGTTCGTAGGCCAGCCCGATCCCGTAATGCACGAAGTGAAAGGCCTCGCCGGGCCAAGCCCGGTCAAGCTCGTCCATCCGCGTGCCGAACGTCTGGATTTCCCGAAGGAAATCGAGTTCGTCCTTGCCCAGTTGTTCGGCCGCGGTGAAATCGGATTCCGGCAGATAGGTCAAGGGGGCGGCGAGATAGGCCTGCAACCGCTGCTTGGCCTCGGTCACCGGGTCGTCGGACAGATACATGCCACCCGCTTCCCAGCGCAGGTTCCATCCGCCGGGTTTTTCCTCGAGCCAGACAAGTGGATCGAGCGGCCCGTCCAAAACGGTCGCCGCTTGCGGATGGCACTCTTGGAAATAGGCCCGATTTTTTTGGAGGAGTGTTGGCATGATGGCGGCTATTCTAACGGTCCGTGCGGTTTCCAAACCGTAAACATGGAGGGGGAAATGAAAGAACAGCTCGCCATCGACGGCGGGACGCCGGTCCGCGACGATCCGATGCCCCCCAGGCGCGCGATGGGCGACGGCGAACGCGCCGCCGTCGCCGAGGTTCTTGCCTATTACCATGACCGCGACGAGGACCCCGGCTATCAAGGCCCCTTCGAGCAACGCTATTGCGCCGCCTTCGCCGCCTATCAGGGCGGCGGATACGCCGACGCGGTGGCCACCGGCACCGCCGCCGTGCTGGTCGCGCTGGCCGCCTTGCGCTTGCCCCCGGACAGCGATGTCGTGATGTCGCCGGTAACCGACCCCGGCACCGTGGCGGCGATTTTGTTCAACCGGTTGAAACCCCGCCTGCTCGACAGCCAACCCGATGATTTCAACACCGGCCTAAGGCAACTGGAAGCCCGCCTAACGCCCGAAACCCGCGCGGTCGTTTTAGTCCACACCTCGGGCCGGGCGATTCCCGACACCCCCGCCATCGTTGCATTGTGCCGGGACCGTGGGATTTTCCTGGTCGAGGATTGTAGCCAAGCCCACGGAGCGGCGATCGGCGGCAGCAAGGTCGGCACCTTCGGCGATATCGCCGCCTTTTCGACGATGTACCGCAAATCGCACATGACCGGCGGCGCGGGCGGGCTGGTCTTCACCCGCTCGGAAGAACTTTACCACATGGCCTTGGCCTCGGCCGATCGCGGCAAAACGCCTTGGATCCCCGGCAACGACGACCGCGACCCCACGGGGCTGCTGTTTCCCGCCCTCAATCTGCACACCGACGAGATTTCGTCGGCGATCGGAACCGCCTCGCTGGCCCGTTTGGACGCAACCATCGCCGCCCGCAAAACCTGGGTCGATCGGGTCACCCAAGGGCTGGCGGCGGCCGGATCAAGGGTAACGCCGATGCCGTTCGGGCCGGGGGATTCGCCCTTCCTGATGCCGGTGTTGGCGGACGTCTCCGACCCGATCCGCTTCGCCTTGGCCGTGCGCGCCGAGGGCATTCCGCTGTCCCCCCATTATAAACTGGTGGCCGCCGATTGGCCGTGGCTAGCCCCGCATCTGGCCGACGCCTTTTCCACCCCCAACGCGCGGGCGGCCCGCGACCGCGCCTTCTGCCTGTATGTCAATGAACGCTACGGCGAACGCGAAGCCCACGACACCATCGCCGCTATTTTAAAGGTGGAGCGGCTCTATACTCCGCCGCGCCCTTGATCAGCGCCTCGGGCGTGCCGATGTCGCGGTGATAGCCGGTGTTGGCGAAGGTGATCATCCGGCCCAGGAAGGCGGGCAACACCTCGGTGCTGAGGTCGATCACCGGCTTGTCCAGTCCGCTCAGGAACTCCAACAATTCCGGCTCGGCGATATAGACCGCCGCGTTGGCCCGGTCGCCCGGCGGATCGGCGACCTTCTCGTGAAAGGCGATCACCCGGCCTTCGGTATCGGTCTCGACGATGCCGCAGCTTTTCGGATCATCGGTGCGAAAGGTCATCATGGTCAGCACCACACCGGCCGGGCGGATGCGGTGACGTTCAACAAAGGCCGCGAGGTCGAAGCGGGTCAGATTGTCGGCATGCGCCAGCAAAAACGGCTGGCCGCCCAGCCACGCGCGATTGGCCAAGACGGTTCCGCCGGTGCCCAGCAACTCGTCCTCGTGGACCAGATCGACCCTTGAGCGCCAGCGGCTGGCCGCGACATGGGCGCGTACTTGCTCGGCCAGATAGCCGGTGTTGACCAAAACCCGCTCGATCCCGCCCTCGAACAACAGATCCAACCAGATGTCGAGCAGCGGCGTGCCGTTGATCGGCACCAGACATTTGGGCACGCTTAGGGTCAGGGGCCGCAGCCGGGTGCCCAGACCGGCGGCCAGCAGCAAGGCCCTCACCGCGACAGCTCCGCGATCAGCTCCCCGGCACTGAGCGGCGCGTTGCCGGTGCGGCTAACCTGATAGGCCGCCGCGACCGAGCCCAGATAGGCGGCCTGCCAGATCGAGGCGCCCAGGGTCAGCGCCATCGACGCGGTGGTGAACAAGGAATCCCCCGCCCCCGACACATCCTTGGGCGACAAATTGAAGGCGGGCAGGCGGTCGGTGATCAAACCACTCGTCCCGTGCGGGGAATGAATCAGGATTCCCTCCGACGCCAAGGTGACGATGATGTGCTCGGCCTGGGCCTTGTGCAGCAAACCGTCGGCCAGAACCACCAAACCGGACTGGGAATCGCGCATCGCCAGCCGTGCCTCGTATTCGGTCGGGGTCAGCAGCCGCACCCCGGTAAAGCGCGACACGTCGCCGATCTGAGACGAGGCTTGGCTGTCGGCGGCCATCGGAATATGGCGCTCGCGGCACACTTGGGCAACCCAATCGACCAGCGCTTGCGGCAAGCAGCCGTAATTGAAGTCGGCGAAAATCAGAAGATCGGCGTCCTCCAGGGCGTTTTCGATTTTGTCCGCCAGAACCTCGACCAATTCGGGGCGAATATCGTGCTGACGCAGATGGCTGACCCGCAGCAGCGTCTTGTTCAGCGCCCGGTAGCGCTGCTTCAACGTGGTCGGGCGGGTGTCGTCGGTCACCAGATGACACTGAACGCCCCAGCGCGTCAGCTCGCTCTCGGCATGGTCGGCGGTCGCATCGCCGCCCGCCACCCCGAAATAGTTGACCTCGGCCCCCAGCCCGTGGGCGTGGGCGGCGACAATCCCCGCCCCACCGACGAAACGCCGCGATTGCAACGGCATCACCACCAGGGTGGGGTCCTCGCGCGACATCCCCAACGGATCGCAGTCGATATATTCATCGACGATCAAATCGCCGACCACCACCACCCGCAGCAGCGAGAAGCGGCGGATCAGGGCGACCAGATCCTCGGGCGTGAAGCCGTGCCGCTTGGGAAAATCGCGCGACTTGCGGATGGGCAGCAGCCGCGTGTCGTTCAGTTCCTGGCGCAACAGGTCGAACGAGGAATAGCGCATGTCGCCCGACCCGAACAGCAACATCCCGCCATAGGATTCGACCACCGGCTGTTCCGGATTGAAGCCGTCGGCGAATTCGCGCCCCTTGACCACCACGGCCGGGCGCAAATGGCCGATGAACACTTCCGGCTGCGTCCGCAGAATGAAGGCATGGCCGACGATGCCGATCGCCGCCACGCTTTCGTGGCGCAACGCCTCGGGCAGCAGCGTGTTGCCCAGACCGTCGCCGTTGACGCCGACCACCAGAAAGTCGCCGCACCCGGCCGCGAAATTCAAAATCCGCTGGTGCCCCGGATGGATGATGTTGAAATCGCCCGAGACGAAAACGATCCGCGCACCCGGCGGCGCCTTGGCGCGGATCGCGGCGATGTCGGCCTCGATCAAGGCGATGATGTTCTCCACGCCAGCTACCCCTTCGCCGTCAGCCGGTCAGAAACGCGTTTTCGCGCAGGAATTCGCGCCCGATTCGGAAATTGATGCCATAAGGCGACAGCGTCCGGCAGCCCTCTTCGTAGCGCCGTTGCGCCGCATCGTCATCGGCATCATAAGTCAGCCCCCCGTCCAGCCGGTCCATCATTTCGGTAACCACCGCCCGGATATCCCCGGCCGAGTTCTCCTCGACCTGGATGCCGCGCTCCCGGTAGTAATCGGGGTGCTGCTGATAGGCGCAGGTCGAGGCCGCGCCCATCGACAACCCGCGCCCATCCGAACCGTTGCGCAGGATCTTGTGGATCAACAGACTCCGCCGCGAAGACAGCGGAAAAGGATTGACCGGAAACCAATCGACCCCCACCACCGGCACGTCAAACTCCTGCGCGACAACCACCGGCCCGGAATTCGAGCCCACCACGAAACGGCATTGCGACAGCAGGAAGATATCCTTCCAATCCTCGTACTCTCCCATCGAGGTGCAATCGATCACCCCGGCTTGTTCGGGCAAGGTCCGCCCACGATTGCCGACGCGGATCACCCACCCGCCGCGCGCGACGACCGCCCGGATCGCCTCGTCATAAAGTTCCAGGCGCGAGTTGCGGAACTGGTTCAACCCGCCGCTGGTTTCCCCCCGGTAGAGGCCGTCGCGAATATGCATGGTGACGAACCAAGCGTCGGCGGGAACGCCCAACCCGGCCAACCAAGCCCGCCCGCGGACCACCGTTTCCTCCGGCAAGCGCACGACCGGGGGATTTCCCCGCTCCTCCCACAGGCGTCCGATATAGCCGACCGCGGTCAGGATCGAAATCGCCTTGCCGTCCAAGGTCCGGTAGACCTGGAGCGAACGCGTGGCGTTCCGGTAATGCTGGCGCAAGGTGGCGGCCTCGAACTTGCCCACGAAGTCGATCAACCCGTCGGCGGCCGACCGATAGAGATTGATCAAATAAGGATTGGCCGGACGCCGCGGTGACGGGTCGTCTTCCAGAATCAACCGCTCGGGCGGAATCATGCCAAGGCGCCGCGCCTTGATATAGCTGGCCAACTGGATGGGAATTTCCCCGAACGTGCCGAGCAGAACCGAAACGTCGGCCACCCAACGGGTCGGCAACGGGTCGCCGCGCGCCGACATCACATGCCGCGCCAATGCCTCGCCGCCATCAAGCAGCCGATTGAAGGCCGCCGATGATTCGTCGAACATCCCCTCCAACTCGCAACCGCCCGCATAGCGCTCCAGCCAATTGACGTTGGCCGGATCATGGTGCAGCAGGGTCTTGAGGATATGAAGAGAGTACGGCCGCTGGCCTGTTTGATTGAACGCCTCGGCCAGCCGGTCG
>CAIULK010000009.1 GCA_903899885.1 uncultured Rhodospirillaceae bacterium | reverse complement strand
GCTCACCATCCATCAGTTTGATGAATGGGGTATTGACGGCCTGAATCTGCGTGTGATTCAAGGAGTCCGCGTTTCCGCAAGCGTGGAGTCCGGCTGTGGTGTCGTCGAATGGTGTTGCCGTTTGGGCTGACGGTATCAGGGAAGAACTGCGGAGCAAGTTGCCGAACCAGCGGAAGACGCAGCGTAACAAGCTGGCGCTTCTGGTGGCAACCATGTTGCATGTTCGCAGCGCCAATCTCGTTGAACTGGCCTGCGGCCTTCCGCGCGACACCGACCGCACCGACATGCGCTATCAGTGGATTTCGCGTTTTCTTTCCAATGACTTGGTGTCTTGCGATGCGGTCATGGAGCCGTTCGCCCGCGAGATTTTGACCCAGGCGGCCGATGGCGGGCGGCCGGTGACGATGATCATGGACCAGACCAAGGCGTCTGATCGCCACCAAATCCTGATGCTGAGCGTGCGCTGGGGCGAACGGGCGCTGCCGGTGGCATGGCGGGTGGAGGAAACCGAGGGGGCTATCGGCTTCGCTGTGCAGCGCGATCTGCTCGATGCCGCCACCAACTGGCTGCCGTCCGGCGCCAAGGTGGTGCTGATGGCCGACCGGTTCTACGGAACCCCGGACCTGATCGGCTGGTGCCGGGACCGGCAGTGGGACTACCGGCTCCGCCTCAAGGGCAATCTCATCGCCTACGTTGCCGGGAAGAAGACGACCACCGGCGACCTCGCCCTGTCCGCAGCCCATTACTTCGAGAATGCGAGGCTCACCGCCAAGCACATCCCCACCAACATCGGCGTCATCCGCGACCCCGGCCACCCCGAGCCGTGGATCATCGCCATGTCGGAAAAGCCGGGCTATCTCAGCACCTTGGACTATGCCAATCGCTGGGGAATCGAGCCGATGTTCTCCGATTTCAAATCCCGCGGCTTCGGTATCGAGCACACCCACCTCCATTACCCCGACCGCTTGGGCCGCCTGATCCTGGTCATGGCGCTGGCGCTCTACTGGGCGGTCTCCACCGGCATGTGGGATGCCGCCACAAACCCGACGCCCGACGAAAAAAAAGCCCAGACCGTCAACCCAAGAAACTCGCCCGAAGAAAACTCTCCTGGTTCACCAGAGGCATCCGCCGCATCATGAAATTGCTGCTCGCGACCTTGCCTCTACCACGCCTATGGATTGCCCTCGCAAACTGATGGATGCCGAGCTCCTTCGGCATTGTATTCCAATATTACATCAATAAAACCCCATTCGCAAAGGTGTTCGTGCCTATCATTTATTCATTAGTTGAGTTGAATATAGAAATGCTTCAAGGAAGCAACTTTTAATATGCATGGGCGGCCTATCCTCTCTCGGCGACCCCGAGGCGCGGCCGCCATTCGAGCGGTTGCCGTTCTCGCCGGAAGCTGCTATCCCGTGACCCATGACGTCGTCTCTTTCCGTCGATACCATGCGGGCGGTGGATTACTGGGCGGGGGTGCCTCTGTGCGCGCTCTCGACGGTGCTGCTCCGTCCCTTTCGCCGTCCCCGTCCCCAGGGGGCGCCCCGCAACGTTTTGCTGATCGAGCTGTCCGAAATGGGCAGCGCCATTTTGGTCGATCCGGCGATGCGGGCGATGAAGGCGCGCGGCGCCAACCTGCATTTCGTGATCTTCGCCAAGAACAAGGCCAGCCTGGATCTGCTGGGCACGGTGCCCGACGGCAACATCTTCGTCATCCGCCCCGACGGGGTGGGCTCGCTGCTGATCGATACCGCGCGGTTCCTGGTCTGGGCGCGCAAAAAGCGCATCGACACCGTGATCGATTTGGAACTGTTCTCGCGCTACACCGCCCTGTTGACCGCCTGGTGCGGCGCGGCGCGCCGGGTCGGTTACCACCGCATCGCCTGCGAGGGGCTGTACCGGGGCGATCTGCTGACCGACCGGGTGATGTACAATCCGTATCTTCACATCGCGCGCAATTTCTTCTCGCTGGTCGAGGCGGCGTGGTCCGACGGTACCGCCTTTCCGCCCGCCCGCCTGCGGGTGCCCGATGCGGTTCTTGAACTGGCCAAGGCCGAGATTCCGGCCTCGGACCTGGCGGCGGTCGATGCGCTGCTGCGTGACCGCGCCGGATGGGATGGGCGGCGCCCGCTGGTCCTGGTCAACGCCAACGCCTCGGACCTGTTGCCGCAGCGCCGCTGGGCGCGCGACCGTTACGCCGCCTTGATCACCAAGATCTTGGACCACCGCCCGGATGCGCTGGTGCTGCTGACCGGGGCGCCCTCGGAACGCGATGGGCTGGGGGAATTGGCGGCCCTAGTGAACCGCCCGGCCTGCATCAATTTCGCGGGCGTCGTGGCGTTCCGCCAGTTGCTGCCGCTGTATCATCGTTCGCATGTGATGATCAGCAACGATTCCGGACCGGCGCATTTCGCCTCGGTCACCCGGATGCCGACCATCGTGCTGTTCGGGCCGGAAAATCCGGCGCTGTACGGTTCGCTGGGGCCGGGCGAGACGGTGTATGCCGGTCTGCATTGCTCGCCCTGCGTTTCGGCCTTCAATCACCGCAAAACGCCTTGTACCGACAACACCTGCCTGCAAGCGATCACGGTCGATGAGGTGTTCGCCCGCACGCTGCGCTATCTGGATGCGGAGCCCCTCGCGTGAACCGCACGCTGGTGCCGCTGCTGCTGCTGGCGGCCGTGGTTCAGGCCTTCTACAACACGACCCTGCCGCTGAGTGGCGACGAGGCCTATTACTGGTGCTGGGCCAAGGCCCTGGCCGCCGGTTATCACGATCATCCCCCCGGCATCGCGCTGGCGATCGCCGCCACCACGGCGCTGTTCGGCGATACCGTGTTCGGCGTGCGGCTGGCCGCCGTTGTCTGCATGACCGGGGCGGTGTGGTTCATCGCGGCCCTGGCCCGCGATCTGGCGGGCGAGCGGGCCGCTTGGGTTACCGCGCTGTTGATGCTGGCCCTGCCCGCCGTTCAGATGGGCTATACCCTGGCGGTGCCCGACGGGCCGCTGGTTCTGACCTGGGCGGCCGGTGTGTGGTTCGGGCGGCGCGCTGTTGCGGGCGAGGGGCGGTGGGCCGATTTTCTGGCCGCCGGCTTGTGCGCCGGGGCGGCGATGGGCTCGAAATACACCGGGGTCTTGCTGCCCGCCTCGCTGGCTTTGTTCGTGCTGCTGCGTCGGCGCGATCTGCTGCTGAATGCCCGTTTGTGGGCGGCCGGGTTGGCGGCGCTGGCGGTGTTCTCGCCGGTTCTGTGGTGGAACTGGGCGCACGGGTTCGAAAGCTTCGCCTTTCAATACAAGCATGGATCCGGCGCCAGCCTCGCGGTGCATTGGGGCGATTTGGGGGCGTTTCTCGGCGGGCAAGTGTTGGTGCTGTCGCCGGTTGTTTTGTTCTTGCTGCTGCGCCGGGCGGCCCGGTGGCGCGAATGGTGGTCCGACGACCGCCAAACCTTCCTGATGATCGCCTTCCTGGCGCCGATGGCCTTGTTCCTGGAAAAGGCGCTGTTCGCCAAGATCCAGTTGAACTGGGCGGTGCCGGTCTATCTCTCGGTCCTGCCGCTGATCGCGGCGGGGATGACCCGGCGCGGCTTGATCATCGCGGCGGTTCCGGCGGTGTTGCTGTCGCTGGCGGTCAAGCTGCCGCTGCTGCTGGGGCTGCACGGCAATCTCAATCCGCAGAACCGTCTGTTCGGTCCCGATCAAGCGGTCACGGCGGTCCAGGCGTTGCGCCGCCCCGGCGACGCGATTTTCGCCGACCACCTGCAACGCGCCTCGCTGCTGCGGTTCTATTTGCCCGATCATCCCGGGGTGTCGATCCCCACCCAGTCGCGGTTCAGCGAATTCACCCGCTGGGACCAGGGCAAGGACTTTTCGCAAGCGCACGGCCTGTATCTGTCGGAAGGCGAGCATAAGGCCGAGCTGGCCGCGATCTTCGGGCAAGCCGACTTGATCGAGATGGTTACCGCCCAGCATCCGGGCGGGCGGCCGCAAACCTATTACATCTACCGGGTCGGGGGGGCGTGACGTCATGAAGGTGGCCATTGTCATTCCGGCGCGTTACGGCTCCAGCCGCCTGCCGGGCAAGCCGATGGCGATGATCGCCGGGCAAAGCCTGCTGTCACGGGTGTGGCGGATCGCCCGGGCGGTGAATAATGTCAGCGATGTTTACGTCGCCACCGACGACGAGCGGGTCGCCGCCCACGCCGCCGGTTTCGGCGCCAACGTGATCATGACCGATCCGGCCTGCGCCAACGGCACCGAACGGGTGGCGCAAGCGATGGAACGCGTGGCCGACAAGCCCGACGCGGTGATCAATCTGCAAGGCGACGCGGTGCTGACCCCGCCTTGGGTGGTTCAGGGCTTGGTCGATGCCTTCCACACCCAGCCCGACACCGAAATGGTGACGGCGGCGGTGGCGCTGGATTGGGCGGCCTATGATGCCTTCGCCGCCAACAAGAAAATCACCCCGTTCAGCGGCACCACCGTGGCGATCGACCGCTTCGGCCGGGCGTTGTTCTTCTCGAAGGCGATCATCCCGATGCTGCGCGGCCGCGACGAAAGCCGCCCGCCGCCGGTCCATCGCCATATCGGCATCTACGGCTATCGTGTCGAAGCACTGGCCCGTCTGGCCCGGTTGGAGCCGACGCCCTTGGAACAAGCCGAACAGTTGGAGCAGCTCCGCGCCCTGGAAAACGGCATCGCGATCCGGGTGGTGTGTGTCGATTACCGGGGCCGCACCCACGGCTCGGTCGATTCGCCGCACGATATCGGGGTGGTCGAGGCGATCATCAAGGCCGAGGGGGAATTGCTGGCATGACCGAGAGTCTGTTCGCCCGCCACGGCAACACCTTTGGTCCCGGCGACAAGGTGGGCTGGGTTGGCCGCGCCAGCGATTTGCCCTTGGTCGAGCGCGGCCTGGAACAGGCGCACGCGGCGGCACGCTGGCTGCGCGCCCACGATTTGATCCCCAATCTGGTGATCTCGGGCACCTTGAAGCGCACGCGCGGCTTCGCCGAAATCGTGGCGGGGGATCTGGGGATCAAGGAACATTGCATCGATTCGCGCCTCGACGAGATCGATTACGGCGCCTGGGAAGGCCTGTCGTCCGACGAAATCGCCCGCCTGCCCGGTGGTGCCGCGGCCGAGGAAGCCTGGCGCACCCGCGACGTCTGGCCCGAAAACGCCGGTTGGATCAGCACCGAGGCCGAGATCCTGGGCGCCCTGGGCACCCTGCTGGCCGACTTGGCGGCGGGAGCGGGCGGGCCGCGCCCGTTGGTGGTCGGCAGCAACGGCGTGCTGCGGTTTGTGCCGAAATTGTTGGGGGCGACGGTGGAGGGGGCGACGCAGTTGAAAACCGGCGCCTTGGGGCATGTGGCGCGGGAAGGGCAGGGGTGGACGGTGAGGGGCTGGGGGGTTACACCGGAATAAACGGCCTCAGCGACTTCCAAGCACCGGCCAACCAGAACAGCAAGACGGCCCCGATCACCCAGAGGGCGGCCTTCGCCAACCCGTCGCCCAGGGATTTGAGAAAACTGTCCTTGACGATCGAAAGATCGCCGGAGGTGGGGGCTTTGGCGGGAACGGTTCGAACCCCATCAAGTAGGTCGGCGACTTTGTATTCGCGATCGGCGCCATCGGGAAGGAAATCGAGCTTGCTCCTCTCCTCCAGCTTTAGCAGGTGATCATAGGACACGTCCAGTTCGGGCTGATCCGGCAGGGGAACGCGGGCCTGCGGTTTGGCCTCGGGGTTCCAAGCGTGAACGGCGTCAAGATCGGCCTGAACGGCGCCAAGGGCGGCGCGCCGACGGGGCAAGGGCCCATCCACCTGAATGTCGATGCGTTTCTTGTCGCGATCGGCGATGACCAGGACCTTGCAGTTTTGAATGTCGAAAACCGCCCCGCTCCGCCAAATCACATGCGGGTCGGCAAGATGCGGGTGCCCCTGCACGATCAAACGCGGCAACAGGCCGGAGGGCAGATACTCATAGCGATAGCGAAAGCGCAAGGGGTCGGCGTGCTCGGGCAAGGCGGGACGGTTGGCGCACAGGGCCTCGGGCACCAGATAGCCCCCCCGGGGCGCGGCCAAGCGGAAACACAGGCCGATCCGCTCGTCCAGCATCATATCCAGAATATAGCGGTGCCGATGGTTCGGATAGGAAGCGGGGTCCAGCCACCCCACAAGATCGCTGTCTTGGAACACCGCCGGGGGCACTTGATGGACCGAGCCCGCCATTTCCAAGATGCGGTAAATCGCCCCGGTCAGCCAGTTGGGATCAAGCAGGGTCACCTCGCGCCGCACGGCGGGGGCGTCGCGGGTCAGGCCGTGGGCGACCACCACCCCCAAATCGTGCAACAGGCCCAGCAGCGCCCATTGCTCATCCTCGTCGGCGACCGGCGGCGTGCTGTTCCGGCACAGGGCCTGGAAATCCTCGCGGGGGAGAACGGATTGGCGTTTGGCCTCGCCGGTCAGCCGGTCCTTGATGCTTAGCCAGACCATCGGCAGCGGGTCGCGGACATGGCGAAGGCGGTGGTCTTGGTTGATGGCGGCGGCGATCCGGGCGCGTAAGGACCCGATCGAGCCCCGCGCCCAATCATCCGCATCGCACGAGGTGCGTAGAAATTCAATGATGTTGGGGAATTCCGCTCTCAGCGCGGTTTCGTCCAGGCGGAGATCCTGTTTGCCGCGGTCCGACTTGTTGATCACCACGATCACCGGGCTTTGCTCGCCAGCATTGCGGATCTGGCGCAGCCATTCGAAAGCCTGATCGCGGTCATCCGGCCGCCGGTCATCCATGACCAGCAGGTACAGGCTGCGGTCGGTCAGGAAATAGCGGTGGGTGCCCTTCAACATCTCTTGGCCGCCGAAATCCCAGATATTGATCCGGATGCCGCCGGCCTCGGGCGACCATCCCTGGACCTCGATCTTCTCAAAAAGGGCAATGCCGGGGGTTCGAACCTCGCTGGGATCGCGGGGGAGTCCTTTCGTCAAATAACGGATCAGCGAGGTTTTGCCTGCCGCCTCGCGCCCGACCACCAGCAGCTTGACCTCGTTCAAAGGTTGCCGGCCGCCCAGTTTGTACCGGCGATACGCGGCGGCGATCGCGCGGGCATCGGTACCAAAAAAAATCTCCCGCGGCCATTCGCCGTCGCAGCCTGGGTTGTCCATAAGGGCAAGAAAAATCAGCCGATTCTTCCCACCTTCCAACGCAACGCGCTCAAGGATTGCCCGAAGCCCCTCGGTACTGATGGAATTGCCGTTCAGGTACAAGTTTGTCAGGGCGGGCAGGGATGCGGCGATGGCCTTGGCGCCCTCGGTACCGATGGAATTGCGGCTCAGGTACAAGTTTGTCAGGGCGGGCAGGGATGCGGCGATGGCCTTGGCGCCCTCGGTACCGATGGAATTGACGTCCAGGTCCAGGCTTGTCAGGGCGGGCAGGGATGCGGCGATGGCCTTGGCGCCCTCGGTACCGATGGAATTGCGGCTCAGGGACAAGTTTGTCAGGGCGGGCAGGGATGCGGCGATGGCCTTGGCGCCCTCGTCGCCGATGGAATGACCCGAAAAATCAAGCGAGCGCAGGGTGGTTAGGCGAAGGAGGCCTGGGGGGATGGTTTCGATTCTGGATTTAAGGAAAAAATCGTCGCTTTCCCGCCCTGCGGAGCCTTGGCCGGAGGCAGCCTCTCGGGGGCCGAGGAGCGGCGGGCCGCGAAGGCATAGCCGTGACCACCCGTTCGCCTTCGCCGTGGCGAGCAGGGCATCGAGGCCGTCGTCTGAAATCCAATATTCCGCCACCGCGCTCCCCCATCCCGCGATCGCGGGCGCTTCCCGATGGGGGATAGCGTAACGCGGGCGGTGGTGGGAATTCCAGAACATTCCCGGGGGCTCTTGGGGCACCCTATACGATCGCCGATACGCGGATTGGGATCCGCTTGCACGGGCTATCCGAGGGTGTCCGATTCCGCGCCGCGCCTAAACCAAGCGCATCCGGCGTGATACGGAAATATCCTCATCGACATCCGGCCCCCCCCGTCACCCGATCTCGAACACCCCCTCGATCTCGACCGCCGCCCCCAGCGGCAGCGACGCCACCCCCACCGCGACGCGGGCATGGCGCCCGGCCTCGCCCAGCACCTCGACCATCAAATCCGACGCGCCGTTGGCGACCGCCGATTGGTCGGTGAAATCCGGGGTTCCGGCGATATAGGCGGTCAGGCGGACCACCCGGCGGATGTTGTCCAGCCCGCCCGCGGCGGCACCGGCTTGGGCCAGCAGGTTGACCGCGCACAGCCGCGCGGCGTGGCGGCCTTGGTCCTTGTCCAGGTTGGCGCCCAGATGGCCCTTGGCCACCAGCACGCCGTTTTCCATCGGCAATTGGCCCGACACGAACACCAGCGATCCGGCGACCACCCAGGGCACATAATTGGCGATCGCGGTGGCCGGTTGCGGCAGGGTCAGGCCCAGTTCGGCCAAGCGTTGGGCGATGCGTCCGGTCATTCCTTGTGCCTCAATTCGCCCGCCAGATGGTCGAGAATGCCCAACACCTCGTCCGAGGCGTGGTCCAGATCGGCCAAGGCGAGGGCGCGCGCCTCGGGATCGTTGGCGGCGTGGGCGGCCAGGGCGCGCCGCCCGGCGTCATGCACGCGGGCATGCGGGGTTTCCAGCGCGCTGTACCAGCGGCTTTGCTTGACCGCCGGTTCCTCGACCGAATCGTACCATTTGCCCAGGCGGCAGCCGTGATGGTCGGCCAGCTTGGCGGCTTGCAGGTTGTTGCGGCCCTGGGTGGTGTCCACCACCCCTTGGCGGAAGGTCAAATGGTCGATCTTGGTGCCCAGCACCAGGGCGGCGTGGCGGGCCAGGCCTTGCGCGGCGGCGCGGTCCAGCAGGAAGAAGGCCATCTGGCCGTCCAGCACCGCCGCCTCTTGTTCCAGCGAGCGGGCGGTGGCGGCACTTTCCTGAACCAAGGCGGCGTTGCGTTGGGTGGTCTCGTCGATGTCGGCGATGGTGGCGGTGATCGCGTGAATGCCGGTATCTTGCGAGGCCGAGGCCTTGGCGATCTCGGCGACGATCGCGGCGACCTGCTGTACCGACCCGGTGATGCCGGCCAAGGCGGTTCCCGCCTGTTTCACCAGTTCGGCGCCGTCGTTGACCTCGTGCCCGCTGTCGGCGATCAGGCGCTTGATTTCCTTCGAGGCGACCGACGAACGCTGGGCCAAATTGCCCACTTCGGCGGCAACCACGGCGAAGCCGCGCCCGGCGTCACCGGCGCGCGCCGCCTCGACGGCGGCGTTCAGGGCCAGCAGGTTGGTCTGGAAGGCGATCTCCTCGATCATGCCGACGATGCTGCCGATCCGGTCCGACGAGGCTTCGATGCGGTTCATCGCGGCGATGGCGTCGCCGACCACCTTGGCCCCTTCCGACGAGGTGTCGCGGGCCCGTTCGACCAGCATGTTGGCTTGCTGCGCGTTGATCGCGTTCTGGCGCACCGTCCCGGCCAGTTCATGCAGCGAGGCGGTCGCCTCCTCCAATCCGGCGGCGTGGTTTTCCGTGCGCTCGGCCAACTCGTCGCCCGACGAGGCCACTTGCTGCGAAATCCGGTTGATGTTCTGGGCCGAGCTGTTGATCTGGTTCACGATCGCCGAGAATTTGGCGACGGTGCCGTTGAAATCATTTTTCAGCGTGTTGAAGACGCCTTCGAACAAGGTGTCGATCCGCCGCGTCAGATCGCCGGTCGCCAACCCCTCCAACTGGGCGGAAAACCCGGTCAGCAGGCCGGTCAGGATGTCCAGCAATTGGTTGATTTGGAGGGCGATCCCGGCTTGCTCGCCGGTCAATTCGGCGGTGGGCAGGCGCATCGCGAAATCGCCGCGCCGGGCGCGCTCCATCAATTGGGTCAGCGAGTGGCCAAGCTGGTGCAGACCGGTGGTATCGTGCAATTCATAGGCGGTTCCCAGGGGCGATCCGTCGTTGGCGGCGACCACCACCGCCTCGGTCCGGTAATGGCGGCCGGCACTTTCGATCACGGCTTCGCCGATCGGCGGCAACCGGTGGGGAATGTCGTCCAGCCCGCCCCGCAACAGGCGGTAGGCGGCGGGATTGCTGCTCATTTTTCCGTCGGCATCGACGAACAGCCAGGGTTGCTGGGCCTCGTCGATGGCGGCCCCGGCGCGGACGGCGGGGATCAACACGTCGCGCAGCCGTTCGGCGATCAGCAACAAGCGCGACAGTTCATGGGCGGCGGGAAGTTTGGGCAAGGTGGCGCCAAGGCAGCCGCACGCCAGTTGGCCCAATCCGTCGGCGACCAGGGCGGAATCGTGCCGCACCCCGCGCGCCAGCCCGATGAACAAGGCCAGGGTGGCCGCCGAGGCCAGGGTCCCCAAACCAAGCGCGGCCCACATCGGGCCGCCGTCGAGAGCCGAGACCGCGAAAAGGGTTAGGCCAATTTGCGAAAAAAGCACTACCCCGCCTGCGAACGCAAGCCGACCGGTAAGCGACGTCGCCATCGTGATGGATTCCCCCTAGCGGCGGTATGGATACTACGAAAGAAGTACGTCTTTGAATCGGCCGCGTCAATCCTGGACCGGCGGTTTCATCTCCCATTGCTGAACCCAGTCCGGAATGGCGGCGGGCGGCATCGGCCGCGCGATCACGAATCCTTGTCCCAACTCGCAGCCCAGATCCAGCAGCGCCTTGATATGACCTTCGCTTTCCAGCCCCTCGGCGATCACCTTGCGGCCGAAGACCTTGGCCAGTTGCACGATCCCTTCGATGATCGCCCGGCTGTCGGGGTCGTTGAGCACGCTGAGCACGAAGCTTTTATCGATCTTCAGCGTGCCGGCCGGAACGTTCTTGAGGTAACTGAGCGAGGAATAGCCGGTTCCGAAATCGTCAATGGCGAAACCGATGCCCATCGCGTGGCAGGCGTCGAGAACCCGGCGGACATGGCCGATATCCTTCAGCGCGTCGGTTTCCAGGATCTCGATTTCCAGCGATCCAGCCTTCAGATCGGGGTGGCGGGCCAACTGATCCGTCATGAAGGCGACGAAATCCGGCCGGGTGATCTGCTCGGCCGAGGCGTTGACGCTGACCGGCAGCCACAGTCCCGACCCGGTCCGCCACACATCCATCTGAGTCAGGGTTTCCTGGATCACCCATTCGCCGATGTCGTTTTGAACCTCGGGGTCTTGCATGTCGTCGATGAAGTGGTGGGGATGCAGCATGCCCTGGAACGGATGCTGCCAACGCAGCAGCGCCTCGGCGCCGACCACGCGGCGATGACGCAGATCGACCTTGGGCTGGTAATACAGTTGCAACTCGTTCTTGCGGATGGCCTCGCGGATCCGCTGGACTTGGCGGAAGTGATGTTGCACCGCCCGGTCGTGTTCGGCGTCGAAGAAATGAATGCGGCGCCGCCCCTCGCTTTTGGCGCGGTACATCGCTTGGTCGGCGTGGCGCAACAGGCGGTCGGCGTCGGTTTTGTCGTCGGGGTACAGGGTCACGCCGATCGAGGCGGTCATCGCGATCCGGTGCCCGTCGATATCGTAGGTGACCGAGACCGCGTCGAGAATGTCGCCCAACAGATCGCGGGCCGCCGCGTGGTCGGCGATATCGGCCAGCAGCACGACGAATTCGTCGCCGCCCAGCCGGGCCAAGGTGTCGCCGCCGCGCAAATGGTCGCCGATCCGCGACGATACCTCGATCAGCAAGCGGTCGCCGGCCGGGTGGCCATAGGTGTCGTTGACCAGCTTGAACCCGTCCAGGTCGATGGTGGCGATGGCCAATCCGGGATGCTGCCCGGGGCCATGGCGGTCGGCCTGGGCGATCGCTTGGCGCAAGCGGTCGCTGAGCAGAACGCGGTTGGG
This sequence comes from uncultured Rhodospirillaceae bacterium, assembly GCA_903899885.1. Classification (GTDB taxonomy): domain Bacteria; phylum Pseudomonadota; class Alphaproteobacteria; order Rhodospirillales; family Magnetospirillaceae; genus CAIULK01. The sequence continues at coordinate 5,335 of CAIULK010000009.1, read as the reverse complement.
CAGGCCGGTCAGGGCGTCGGTGGTCGCCATCATCTCGAGCTTGTTTTCCACCGATTTGAGGTCGGTGATGTCCGAGAAGATCGCCAGATAATGGCCGGGCTCGCCGTTTTCGCCGCAGATGACGCCGATATGCAGCAGTTCGGGATAGATCTCGCCTGATTTGCGGCGGTTCCAAATCTCGCCCCGCCAGGTTCCCGTGCTTTTCAGTCCGGCCCACAGTTCACGGTAGAAAATGTGATCATGCCGTCCCGATTTCAACAAGGCGGGGGTCTTGCCGATCACCTCGTCCGGCTCGAAGCCGGTGATCAAGGTGAAGGCGCGGTTGACCGAAACGATCCGCCCATCGGTATCGGTGACCAGGATGCCCTCGCGCGCGTTTTCGTAAACGCTGGTGGCCAAGGCGGCGCGGCCGCGGTCCCGGTTGATGCGATCGAACAAGCGGTTGAAGGCCGAGGCGAGGCAGTCCGCTTCACGGCTGCCGTGGTGTTCGGGCAGCGGTTCCAAGGGGTCGTTGCCGTGGACGTGGATCCGGTCAAGCGTGGCGGTCAGCGCCTCGATCGGGGCCATGAAGCGGCGCATCATCGCCCAGGTCACCGTTGCCGCGAACAAGATGCCCGCCAGCAGCCAAATGACGCTGTCGCGCCGCACCCGGTTCAGGGTGCCATAGGCGTCCTCCAGCGGCGTGCTGGCGCCTAGCACCCAGCCGGTCGACTGCAGCTTGACGAAGCTGGACAGCACCGGCACGCCGTTGTTGTCGATCGTCTCGACCGCCGCCTGAAGCCCGGCGCGGGCTTGCTCCAGCACGCCGGGCGGAATGGGGTGAATATCGGGGCGCATCAAAAGCCGTTCGTCGGGATGCAGGATCAGGCGGCCGTCCCAGCTGGTCACGAAAATGTGGCCGGTACTGCCGATGGTCACATCCTTCAGGCTGCCCAAAAAGCCGCGGTTGCGAACATTCATGCAGCCGCCCAGCGTGCGGACCGGGTGGTCGCTGGAATCATAAACCGGGGCCGAGACGATCAGAACGGTTTGCCGCCCGGCGGCGGTGTCGATCTGAAAGGGCGGGGCGACCACCGGCTCGGCCAAGGTCAGCGGTTTGTCCAGCCACTTTCGGAAAACCGGGTTCCCGGCGATGGAAAAGGCGTCGCCGACCGCCAGGACCGGGCCGTCGGCACGGGCGGAAAACAGGCCGCAATCAAACAGGATTCGCCGCGCGCCGGGCCGGTCGCGCAGCCATGTCCGCATGCCGTCGTCGCCGCCGGGAACCGTCGCCGAATAGGAGGCGGCCATCGCCGACAGCATGGTGATGGTCTCGCCGATGCGAACATCAAGCTCGCGGGCGATGCGCCGGGTCAGGGCGGTTTGAGCGCGGCCGATTTCGGCTTGGCTTTCCCGCATATGGCGTTCCAGCGTCCAGCCGAAGGTCGCGATGATGATCGCCGAGACCAGCGACACCACCGTCACCATCTGCCAGCGGATCGATCGGGGGCCGTGAAGCTTGAGCAAGGCGGCGTTACTCCTGGTCGGTCGGAAAACCGGCGGCGCGCCATTCGGCAAGACCGCCCCGGAACCAATGAACGGCGGTATAACCGTCGGCGACCACGGCCTTGCAGGCCTTATGGGATTTCCAGCATTGGGGGCCGTTGCAATACAGAATGACCGGCAGATTGGGGTTGTTCACGAACCGGTGCAACCGCGCCAGAAAAGCCGGAACCTCGTCATTGGCGGGATCGAAGTCGGACGCTTGGCGCGACCGTTCGCTATAGGCGACATGCAGCGCGCCGGGGATCCGGGCCGAAAAATAGTCGTCCTGCGCGCGGACATCGATCACCGCCACGCCATCGGCGATCAACTCGGCGACTTGGGCGGCGGTGACCACCCACGCGCCAGCCACCTGCAAGGGGACCTCCGGCGAATTGTCCGCGCGGGCGCATCCCGGCCAAACCAGCACCGCAACCACACACACCCGTATCAGCGCGGTCCAAGATTTCATCCGCAGCCCCCGCAACTTCCCCCATGCGAAGCATAACATGCCCGTCATATGAAGAACAGCGGACGACCAGGCGGAAACGAAACAACCCCGCCAAGGGACGGGGTTGCCAATTCGCGCCTAGGTTGGTTCACTCGTGGGCGGGGGCCTCGGATTCGGGTGCGGCCGAGGGGGAAATTCCGCCGCCGCGCGGGCGCGAAATCGCCACCGCCTTCTCAAGGTCGGCCTCGGAACACAGGCCCAACGTCACCGGGTTGCGCGGCTTGATGTTGGCGGCGTTCCAGTGGGTCTTTTCACGCACCGACTGAATGGTCGGCTTGGTGGTGCCGATCAGCTTGCAGATCTGGGCGTCCGACAGGTCGGGGTGATGCTTGAGCAGCCAGGAAACCGCGTCCGGCCGGTCCTGACGCTTGGACACCGGGGTGTAGCGCGCGCCCTTTTGCTTGGCCGGTTGCAAATAGTCGGTGACGATGATCGACAGCCGGGCGTCCTCGTCGGCTTCGCAGCGTTCGATTTCGGCGCGGGTTACCTGCCCATTGGCGATCGGGTCCTGTCCGACGATGCCGCTGGCAACCTCGCCATCGGCGATGGCCTGGATTTCCAGGGCATGAAGACCACAAAAGTCGGCAATCTGTTGGAAGGACAGGGCGGTGTTTTCGACCAGCCAAACGGCGGTCGCTTTCGGCATCAACGGCAGGGCCATGACCTCTCCTTGGAATTCGTCGCTTACGACGGCACGTGTGGTTTTCGCCATGTTATAGAGAAGCCGACGCTTGGGGTCAAATCAGCAGACGGTCAAAACGATCTTTCCGCTGTGGGTTCCCGATTCCATCATGCGGTGCGCCGACGCGGCCTCGTCCAACGCGAAGGTGGCATGGATGTGGGGCTTCATCCGCCCGCCCTCGAGCAGGGGCCACACGGTTTGGCGCAAGCCGTCGGCCATGCGGGCCTTGGCGTCGGGCGATTGCGGACGCAGCGTCGATCCGGTGACGGTCAGGCGCTTGACCAAAATCGGCAGCGCGTTGATTTCGGTCACGGCGCCTTTTTGAAAGGCGATGAGGACCAGCCGCCCGTCTGGGGCCAGCATTTTCAAGTTGGTATTGATGCCGTCGCCGCCGATCATGTCGAGGATGACATCAACGCCGCGCCCCCCGGTTTCGCCGCGCACCGTCTCGGCCAGGTTTGGATCGTTGTAGTCCAAGGCCAGCGCCGCCCCCATCCGGCGGCAGAAATCCAGTTTGGCCGGGCTGGCGGTGGTAAAAACGCGTGCGCCCAACAAACTGGCCATTTGAATGGCGGTGCTGCCGATGCCGCCCGATCCGCCGTGGATCAGCAGCGTCTCGCCCGCCCCCAAGCGGGCGCGCTCGAACAGATTGTGCCAGACCGTGAAACAGGTTTCCGGCAACGCCGCCGCCTCGACCGCCGTCAAGCCGTGGGGGATGGGCAAGCAATGCCGCGCATCGACCGCCACATATTGGGCATAACCGCCACCGTTGACCAGCGCGCACACCGCCTCGCCGGTTTCGACGATGGTTCCGGCCACCTCCAGCCCCGGCAGGTCCGAGGCGCCGGGCGGCGGCGGATACAGGCCCTGGCGTTGCATCAGATCGGGCCGGTTGATCCCGGCGGCGGCCACCCGGATCAGCACCTCGCCCGGTTTGGGCACGGGAACCGGCCGTTGGACCAGCCGCAGAACCTCCGGCCCGCCGGGTTCGCCGATCTCGACACAGCTCATGGTTTCTAGGATCATGATGCCCCCGGAACAAGGAAACCCGAATGGATCTCGACGACTTGGACCCGAAACGCCCGGTGCGCGGCCAAAAACCGCTCGATAGCCTGGGCGTCGCCGAATTGGAACACTATATCGCCGATCTGACGGCCGAAATCGAGCGCGCGAAAGCGGCGATCGCGGCGCGTCAGGCCAGCCGGGCGGGGGCGGAGGCGTTTTTCAGGAAATAACCGCTTACTTCCACTCGACCTCGAACAGCGCCACCGGATCGCGGAAGCCCTTCAGGGTGTGGAAGCCATCCGAGGTGAAGGTGACCGTTTTGCCTTGGGCCAAGTCGCGCACCACGGTCGAACACAAGATGACATCGGGACTGGCGGCGGCGCAAACGCGCGAGGCCAACTGAACGGTCGATCCGAACAGATCATTTTCCTCGGCGATCGGCTCGCCGGCGTTCAGGCCGATCCGCATATGCAAGGCTTGGTTGGGGCGCGAGCGGTTGTGGCTGGCCACCGCCCGCTGAATGGCGATGGCGCCGTCAATGGCGCCGCCGGCGGTCGGGAACGACGCCATGATGCCGTCGCCGGTATGCTTGACCTCGCGCCCGCCATATTGGGACAGCGCGGCCCGCACGATCAGGTTATGGCGGCGCACGGTGTCTTGCGCGGCCAGATCGCCGACATCTTGGGTCATGCCGGTTGAATCCACCAGATCGGTGAACATCACGGTGACCACCTGCGCCTTGGCGCGTTCGGTCGGCCGGTTCCATTCATTCAAGATATCGGCCAGGGCGGCGTGCGCATTGCCGTCGGGTTTGTCCAGGAACTCGGCCATCGCGTCGCGGCCGGTCTGGATCATCCGCATATAGCGCGGCTCCAGCAGATATTCGTCGTATTTCTCGTGAAAGCGGTGAGCGATTTCGGTATCGGCGCCCAGCGCATCCAGCGCGGTCACCACCAGGGCCCGGTGATCCTCGCCCACCAAATGATGGCGTTCGCACAGTTTGTCGATGCCGCCCGCCAAATACAGGTTCAGCGCGAACTTGGTATAGGCGTCAAGGGTCTTGGCACCGGCCATCGCCCCCGTCTGGGCGCCCGATAGAAACCGCAGCAGGGTCGGCTGTTGGTCCTGGGCGGTGGGGGTATAGGGCTGTTCCTCGGTTTCCTCGAACATTCCGGGCGTTCCCGCCATGTCGCTATCGACATCGGCCAGCTTCGGGGCGCGTGACAGCGGCAACGGCGCCACGCGGGCGGGGCGCGCCGCGCCTTGCGCGGGCGAACGCCGGACCGCCGGACGGCGAGACTGCGGATTGGGCAGGAAATGCACCGCCAGCGGCACCGCCGTCATCAAGAAGACGACGACGAAGATGGCGAACAGCAACTGGCCATAGGTGTCGCGCGCCAGATCCATGCGAAAGCCGGTGTGCCAAAGGGCCACGATAATGTTGGGGGTCAGCTTGACCGCCAAGAAAGCGATCGACAGCCCCAGCGCCATGATCGCCAGCAGTTTCGCCAGCATATGTTCCGACGCCGGATCGGTGGCCTTGGAGGGTTTTTTCCGGCGCTTGCCGCCGCGTGCGGCAGAAGCCCCCTTGACGCGGGCGGCGGAGGCGGCGGCCG
>CAIULK010000008.1 GCA_903899885.1 uncultured Rhodospirillaceae bacterium | reverse complement strand
GCAGCGCTCCCAGGCCCGCATGTCCATCCAGGCGGTGTCGGCGTTGACCCACTCGTTGAGGTGCTTGGTCTTGAAGTTGTTGACCGCGCTGGGCAACTGCATGGCCTTGGCCTGCAGCGGCAGCAGCACGTCGGGCCGCACCGAGACGCCCCAGTTGGGGTTGGCCTTGACCAGCGAGGCTTCCTCGGCCCAGTCGTCGCCCTCATCGAGGCCGAAAATGATGCCGAACTGGCTGTCGTCGGCGAACACGCCGTCGAGCAGCCTCGTCACGAACCCCCGCACCTCGTAGCAGATGCCGGCGCGGTTGGAGCCGGCGGTGGTGATGACCCACAACAGCGAGTTGTCGCGCTTGCCGGTGGCGGTCTCCACCACGTCGTAGACGGTACGGGTTTTGTGGGCGTGCAGCTCGTCGATGCAGCCGAAATGGATGTTGAGGCCGTCGAGCGTCGAGCCCTCGGCCGACAGCGCCTCGAACTTCGACCCCGTCGACAGCACATGGATGTTGTGGGCACCGACCGACACGCCGAAGCGCGAGCGGAATCCCTTCGAGGCCCGTGCCATCGCCTGGGCATCGCCGAACACGATGCGGGCCTGGTCGCGGGTGGTGGCCAGCGAATAGATTTCGGCCCCGCCCTCGCCGTCGGCGGTCAGCATGTACAGCCCAAGGGTTGAGGCGATCAGCGACTTGCCGTTGCCGCGCGGCAACTCTACGTAGCAACGTCGGAAGCGGCGCTTGCCGTCCGGTTTCACCCAGCCGAACACGGTGGTGAGGATGAACACCTGCCAGGGTTCCAATCGGATCAACTGCCCGGCCAACGGCCCCTTGACGTGGGGCAGGCATTCGATGAAGGCGCAGACCCGGTCGGCCGGGGCGTAGCGCTGGCCGGTCTTGCCGGTCAGCGTCGGGTTGAAGCGGAACGGGCTGGACTTGCCGGTGAAGCGGACGAGATCCTCCAATTGGCGCCGGCAGGCCAGCCGCACCCAGCGCCCGGCCGGAATGTCGCCGGCCACCACCGCCTCGGCATAGCGCCGGGCGATGGCGGTGTAGGACGGCCCGGCCATCAGACGACGATGCCGTCCCAGGGATCGTGTTCGGCGGAGCCGGCCTCGGGGGTGCCGACCCGCACCCGCGCCGCCGGGGTGAAGCCCATGTCACCCTCGTAGCCCTTCATCTCGGCGGCCAGGTCGCGGATCACGTCCATCAGCGGCGAGCGCCGCAGCGTGCCGCTGGGGGTCTTGATCAGCATCCCCGACACCCCGGCGCGATTAATCTTGGCCAGCGCCTCGCGGTACAGCGCGGCGCAATTGGCCCAGCGTTCCAGCACGGCGGCGTCGAGCGCCGTCAGCAGGCCGGGCGGCGCATTGGCGATGGCGTAGCGCCAGGCCTCCTTGGCGCTGTCCGACATGTAGTCGGGCGGGTCGCCGAGGAAGCCGCCGGGTTGCGGCTGGGGCCGCCGGTTGCGGCACTTCTGCAGGGTGCCTTTGATTTTTTTGATTTCCGTCGGCACCGGCTTGCGTCCGGCGCCGACCCGCGCGCCGCCTCTAGGCATTGATTTTCCTCGATAAATTGGCGATTGGCCCGGTGCCGTGCGAATAACGCCAATCACGGCCCGGCCAATCGGCCATCCCATTGAAAATACACGGTTTTCCGGTCTTTGATTTCGCGGGCGTTGGGCCGACGCCAGGGGGGCAGAAACGCCGTCAACGCCTTGCGCCGCCTGGGGTTCCGGCCGATGGCGGCCGAAAAGCACCTTTTGAATTTGCACGCGAACAAGATCGACTTGCGCGTCGGTTTTTGATTGACATCCGCCAGAAAAACGGATCCCCCCTGGGGGTACCCTTCACCGCCACGCCTCCCGCGCCGTTTTGCTGTTGTGGCAGGAGAGGCACAGCGGCTGGAGATTGTCCCAATCGAAGCGGGCGCCGCCCTGCTTGATCGGCACGATGTGGTCGGCGACACGGGCCTCGACCGCGCGGCCGGCATCCCGGCAGGCCCGGCACAGCGGGTGGGCCCGCAGGAAGGCGGCCCGGCAGCGCCGCCATGCCGCCGAGGTGTAGAAGCCGAGTTCGGTGTCGAAGCCGCGCCGGGCGCGGTCGTAGTCGCGATGGTGCTCCCGGCGGTGGCGGTCGCAGAAGCCGGGCGTCTCCAGCAGGGCGGAACAGCCGGGATAGCGGCAGCCGGTGGGGG
>CAIULK010000007.1 GCA_903899885.1 uncultured Rhodospirillaceae bacterium | reverse complement strand
CCCAAGCGCGGTCAGCAGCACCAGCAGGACGGCCAAGACGGAGAGCGACATACGCGAAAGCACCCGGTCGGAAGGAAGACACGAACACGATCGTTTGGGCGGCTCGCCGACGGGCCGCCCAAACGGAACTGGTTGGTTATTGCAGCTTCAGATCGGCCAGCTTGGCCGCGTTCTCGGCTTCGGCCTTGCGCTTGGCATCGGGCATCGAGATCAGGCCCTTATCGACCAGATAGCCCTTGGGACCCCAGGCCTTCTCGCTGGTGAATTCGGCGATGTATTCCTTGATCCCCGGGATCATGCCGACATGCGCCTTCTTGACGTAGAAGAACAGCGGACGCGACACCGGGTATTTGCCGGTGGCGATGTTGTCGTAGGTGGCGATTTCGCCATCGACCATCGCGGCCTGGATCTTGTCGCCGTTCTGGTCGAGATAGCTGAAGGTGATCACGCCCAACGCCGACGGGCTGGCGGTGATCTTCTGGAAAATCGTCGTGTAATTTTCCGACACTTCGACCCAGGAACCGTCTTCACGCACGGTCTGACAGGCCTTCTTGGCGTCGTCCTTGGACAAGGCCTTGATTTCCGCCTGTTTCAGGCAGGACGGCTCCATCACGAGTTCGACGAAAGCGTCACGAGTGCCGTGGTTCGGGGCCGGTCCGTAGATCAAAATCGGCTCGCCGGGCAGCGAGGGGTCGATGTCCGACCACTTCATGTAGGGATTATCGACCAGCTTGCCACCGACCACCACCTGACGGGCGGCGGCGCGGTACATCTGCTCGCGGGTCAGCTTGAACTGCGGACCCTTCTTCGAATCGACGAAGACGATGCCGTCATAGCCGACGGTGATCTCGGTGATGCCGGTCACGCCGTTCTTGGCGCAGTTTTCGACTTCCGAGGGCTCGATCCGGCGCGAGCCGTTGACGATATCGGGTTGATCCGGGCCGACCCCGGCGCAGAACAGGCGCAAACCGCCGCCGGTTCCGGTGCTTTCGACGACGGGGGTCTTGAACTTCCCGGCCTTGCCGAACTGTTCGGCCACGGCGGTGGCGAACGGATACACCGTCGATGACCCGACAATGCGGATCTGATCGCGTGCCTGGGCAACTCCGGCGAAAGCGACAGTCGCCAGCAGCACGGCCGCGGCGGTCATGGTCTTTGTCATGCGGGGTCTCCTGAGTTCGGACCGTTGCCGGGCAACGGCTTTCCAGGCCGCACTCTAACGATCGGCCGTGACTCGACCATGACAGCGGGATGAACCTTTTGTGACGACCTACGGCACGTCCCGGAAGCGGAAATCCAGCACGATCCACAGCGGCGCCTTGGCCTTCAATTCCGGGGGAAGGTTGAGAGGCTGGGCCATCCGCAGCGCGACGTAAAAGGTTTCCATCGAGCGGCGCCGGGGATCGTTGGGCGGGATTTTATCGTATCCGTCGATCGCGCCGGCCGGATTCCAGGCCATGGTATAGGTAAAGGGCGGCCCCAGCGACCCATCGGCACGCAGAAGAACCCGGACATGCATCACCGGATCGGCCGCCATGATTTCGCTCGGCGGGCGCCAAAACGGCAGAATTTGCGCCAACAGCACGTCGCGCTCGGTTTGGGTCGCCTCGCCACGCTTGCCGATTTGCGCCTCCTCGGCATCGGGTGCCGGGCGCAGTCCGCCCGGTTGGCGTTCAACGGATTTCTCGGCGGCGGGTTTCTCGGCACCGGGGGTCGAGGCTTTTTCCAATCGTCCGGGGGTCAGCTGCGGCTTGATCGGCGCCAACTCCGGTTTCTCATCCGGGATAGGGGTCGGGATTTCCGGCGGCGGTTCCGGCTTGGGTGGCGCCTTCACCTCGGGTTCGGTGACGAGATCGACGGGCAAGGCCTCGGGTTCGGGCGGCGTCCGCTCGGGCCCGGGAAACCCGATCAAGCCCCACACGACCAAGGCATGCAGCAGCACCGACAGCAACAGACCGGCCCACGGCCGGTAACCCGGACGGGTCGTCACGTCCATACCACGCGATCGGGCGGAAACATGATGACCACCGTGGTCCCGACGCCGGGCCGGGATTCAATCTCCATCCGCCCATCATGCGCCTCGACCAGCGCCTTGGTCAGCGGCAACCCCAGACCGGTGCCGTCGTGGCGCCGCGACAGGCGGGAATCGGCCTGCGCGAAGGGCTCGGCGACCAACACCAGATCATCGTCGCTCATGCCGATGCCGGTATCGGCGACCACGATGGCGAACCCCGCCTCATCGACCCGCACCGAGACCGACACCATTCCCCCTTCCTCGGTGAATTTGACGGCGTTCGACAAAATATTCAGCGCGATCTGGCGCAACCGGCGCTCGTCGGCATGCAGACGGGGCAGGCCGGGCGGGATATCATCGACGATCCGCACGAATCCCAGTTCGGCGCGGTGAGCCATCATCCGCATCGCCGCCGCCAGCACCGCCGCGACATCGACCACCGTGCAAGACAGGTCGGTCATCCCCGCCTCGGCCTTCGACATGTCGAGAATGTCGTTGATCAGATCCAGCAGATGCAAACCGGCATCGTTGATGTCCTCGACATAGGAGCGATAGATCGGCGGCTGGATGGGGCCGATCATTTCCTCGCGCATGATCTCGGAAAAGCCGACGATGGCGTTGAGCGGCGTGCGCAATTCATGGGAGATGTTGGCCAGGAAGCTGGCCTTGGCCCGGTGGCCGCGCTCGGCCTCCTCCTTGGCTTCGCGCAACGTGACTTCGGTTTGCTTGCGTTCGGTGATGTCGGTCAAGGTCAGGATCAACCCGCCGCCGGGCAGCGAGGTCGCCCGCACCTCCAGCACGGACCCGCCGGGGCGGACATGCTCGAAGGCACCGATCGCCGGGGCATCGGCCCAATCGACCATCGGGGCGGCGCCGCCAACGGCCGATCCGCCTTGAAGGGCCAAACACAACAGAAAGCTTTCGAAACTGGCGCTGCCGGGCTCCAACGTGCCTTCGGGCAAGTCCAGGAAATGGCGCGCCGCCAGATTGAGCGCCAGCAATTTCCCCCGCGCGTCGAACACCACGACGCCTTGGCCCATATTGTCGATGATCGCTTGGCGCAGGCTGGATTGGGCGACCATGCCCTCCTCCTGGCGCACTTGGGCGGTGATGTCGCTGGCGGTGCCGCGATAGCCCTTGAACGACCCGGCCCCATCGACCACCGGGCGGCCGGTCATTTCGATATATTTGTGCTCGCCGTCGCCCGATCGTTGGATGAAGACGAAGCCGCGGAACGGTTCGTGCGCCTCCATCAACCGGCGCTGATCGTTCCACGAACCGGAATCGCGCATCGACGGGCGCAGATCCTCGAAGGCGCGGCCCAGGAACGCTTCCGGCCCGAGCCCCAGAACCGCGCGGATGCGCGCCGAAACATAAATGAAGTGCAAAGTGTGGTCGGTTTCCCAAAACCAATCCGACGCGGATTCGGCCAAATCGCGAAACCGCTGCTCGCTTTCGACAAGCGAATCCTCGACCACCTTGCGGTCGGTGATGTCGCGGACCGCGCCGACATAGGTCATACGGTCCTCGTCCCACAATTCGGACAAGGCGATTTCCAGCGGGAACCCCACGCCGTCGCGGCGCCTTCCCTCGACCCGCCACACCGCGCCCGCCAAGCATTCCACCCCGGCGGCGCGGTAATGTTCGGGAATCAGCATGCCGATATCGTTGCCGATCACCTCGACCGCCGCCGTGTAACCGAACAGCGAGGCGGCGGCGGCGTTCAGCCACAAAACGATTCCCTTGCCGTCGATGGCGATCAGACCGTCCGCCACCGCATCCAAAAAGGCCGTTCCAGGGATGAACGCCATACCCGTGCGGCTATTCGTCGTAGGAGACGAGGCTGGTCACTGGAACACCCGCTTCGCTGAGCCGCTTGCGCCCAGGCAGGAACGCCAGTTCGATCAGGGCGGCGGCCCCGGTCACATCGGCGCCCACCTTGCGCAAAAGCTCGACGCCCGCCGTCATTGTGCCGCCGGTCGCCAGCAGATCGTCGAGGATCACCACCTTGGCCCCGGGGGCGACGGCGCCTTCCTGGATTTCGATGGTGTCGGTGCCGTATTCCAGCGCGTAATCGTGGGAGATGGTCTTGCCCGGCAGCTTGCCCTTCTTGCGCAGCATCACGAAGCCGCAACCCAGCTTCAGCGCCAAGGGTGCCGCGACCAGGAAGCCGCGCGATTCGATGCCGGCCAGAACGTCGGGATGATAGCGGCGGACTTCACGCGCCAAACGGCCCATCGCCACCGCCCACGCGTCGGCATGCGCCAGCAGCGTCGAAATGTCGTAGAACAGGATGCCGGGCTTGGGAAAGTCCGGAATGCCGCGAATATGATCCTTAATGTCCATGAAACCCGCCTTGCTGACCGACGTTAATAAAGATCCCGTACTCTAAAGCCCCGGACGGGGGCAAGACAAGGCGGTCGCCAACGCCTCTTGCACCGCCGTCAACGGAATGGCCTCGATCGCATCGCGTCCCCAGCCGGATGCCGACAGCGCCGTCACCGAACGCCCGACCGGCGCGAATTTGTCGGCCCGGGTCGGCCCGAACAGCGAAATCAGGGCGGTATCACCCGCCGCCAACAGATGCCCGGCCCCTGAATCGTTGGCCACCGCCGCCGTCAGCCGCCGCGCCAAGGCGATGGTCAGCATCGGGCTGACGCTTGCCGCCTGTTGCAACGGCAAGATCGCCTGGGGCAACCGATCGCGAACCGCGCCGATCCAATCGTGCTCGTCGGGGCCCAGGATGACCACCGGCACCCGGCCGGTTTCGGCTAGCCAGCGGCCCAGCGCGATATACCGCTCGAACGGCCAGCATTTGATCCGCCCCCCGGCGCCGGGCGCCAAACCGGCGTAACACGGTCCCGGCGGCAACAGCCGGTCGGCCTCGGCCTCGATGGCAAGATCACGGGCCAGCATCGCCGAGCTATCGGCCGGCCGACCGCTGGCCGCTTCCACCAGCCCCAGAAGCTGGCGGACCATCGAGGCCGGTTTTTCCGCCGCATCCGCCGGACGCACGTCCGAGAACAAGAAGTTGGCGGTTCCCGACACGAAGCATCGATGCCGGATACGCCGCACGATCAGGCTAGTCAGCCCGCGCCGTTGCGTGTCGATCACCAAATCGAACCCCCGGCCGCCCAACGGCCGGGGACCAAACAACTCCACGACCCGGCTGCCGATCCCGGCTTCGTCGATCACCTCGTCGATCAATCCCCGCACCAAGGGTGCCAGCGAGCGGCCGTAAACGCTTTGCCCCTTGCCCGCCAGCCAGGTAATCCGGGCGGCGGGGTATGCCGCCCGTAGGGCCCGGACGAACGGCAGCTTCATCAAGCCGTCGCCGACCGCATCGATGCCGACATAGACCAGAACGGAAGCAACCACCTAAGCCTCGCCGCGCAACCGGCTGACGAAATCGTGCAAGCCGGTTTGGCGTGCCCGCTTCAGCCGCTCGGCGGTCAAGATCGCGGTGACCGAGGCCACCGAAACCGCGACATCGGCATTGACGACGATGTATTCGTATTCAAACCAGTGGCTCATTTCGTCGCCGGCCT
>CAIULK010000006.1 GCA_903899885.1 uncultured Rhodospirillaceae bacterium | reverse complement strand
CCTGCGCGCCGCCGTCGAGGGCCTGTCCGAGATCGTCCACCAGACCCGCATGCTGCTCGAATCCCGCCCCGTCTGTCCCTTTCCGCTGCCCCATCCCCGTGAGCAAGGAGACTCCCCGTGCTGAACATCCGTATCCCCGGCTACGCCGACCTGCGCCGTATCGTTCCCATCGTCCTGATCGTCGCCCTGCTGTTCGCCGCCGAGGCCTGGCTGCCTTCGGCCAGCGGTCGGGCGGAACTGGCCCCGCTGCTGACCAGCGCCGCCATGGTGGTGCTGCTGGCCGGCATTTCGCACATCCTGCGGCGCATCTTCTTTCCCGACCTCGATCTGCACGCCATCGCCTTCAAGGCGATCGAAACGCCGGAGGGCGCTTCGCGGGTGTTCATCGGCGTCTGCCTGGTGCTGGCGGTACTGCTGGTCCTGCCGGTGGTCATGCTGCGATGAGCCGCTGGCTGATCGCCGTTCTTCTCGCCCTGGCCGTGCTGCCGGCCGGGGCGGGGGAGCTTCCGCCGGGGGCTGTGCAGTACATGCCCCTGCTGCGGGAGGAAATCGCCGCCCGCTGGCCAGACCTGCCACTGCCCTCGGCGCTGGCCGCGCAGGTGGAGCAGGAAACCTGCATCAGCCTGACCGCCCACGGCTGCTGGAACCCCAAGACGGAACTGAAGACCAGCCGCGAATACGGCTTCGGCCTCGGCCAGTTGACCGTGACCAGCCGCTTCAATGCCTTTGCCGAGGTACAGGGCATGGATTCGGGGTTGCACGGCTGGAAATGGGCCGACCGCTACGATCCGCGCCTGCAATTGCGGGCGCTGGTGGTGAAGGATCGCGTCAATGCCGCCGGTTTCCGTACCGCCACGCCGTCGGCCGAGGACCGGCTGGCCTTTGCCCTGGCCGCCTACAATGGCGGCATCGGCGGCACCCTGGCCGACATCCGCCTGTGTGCCCACACCAATGGCTGCGATCCGCAGAAATGGTTCGGCCATGTCGAGCGCACCAGCCTGAAATCCCGCACCAAGGTCGGCGGCTACGGCCAGAGCTTCTTCGACATCAATCGCGGCTACGTCCGCAACGTGCTGGTGGTGCGGCGGCCCAAATACGTCCAGCCCATGGAGGGTGGCGCATGATCCTTGCCCTCATCCTCGCCAACTGGCGGGCAGTGGTCGGGGCGGTTGCCGTGGCAGCCGCCTTTTTCTTTGGCATGCACATCGACAGCCTGTCGTGGCAGGCAGCCATCGCCCGGCAGAAGGCCGAAGCCGCCCACCAACTGGCCGAGGCCCAGGCCAACGTCGCCGCCGCCGAAGCCAAAGCCCGTGACCTCAACGACCGATTGGAACTGGACCATGCTGCCCACGCTGAAACCATTGCCCATGCCTTCGAGGAAAACCGCGCCCTGGCTGCTCGCCTTGCCGCTGCTGGCCGGGTGCGCCAGCCCGGACGTGGGAATGGTGGTGACCGCCCCGTGTCCGGCCCCGCCCAAGCCCCCACTGTCGATCCAGGCGCCGCCGCCGGCATCGAACTTTCAGGACAGGCTGCGGTCGATCTTGTTGTCCTCGCCCGCGACGCCGATGCCGTCGCCGAATACGCCCGCACCTGCCACGCCTGGGCTGTGAGTTTGGGGGACTGACCATGCCCGATCCCGCTCTGTCCCAGGCCCTCAAGGAAGCCTATGCCGCCGCACCCGCCGACACCGTGATCCTCCACACCCTGGAAATCTGGCACCCGGCCTTCGCCACGCCGATCCGGGTGGTGCGGGACATGGTCGACCTGCAGGCCCGACTCGAACCCACCGCACCCCGTGATGGTGGTCAGATGGTGACCTTCACCGCGCTGGCCTTCGATCTCGATCTGCCGCCGGTGGACACCGCCCCGGTGCCGGAGATCACCATCACCCTGGACAATGTCGGCCGCGAAATCTCCGACGCCCTCGACGAAGCCGCCATCAGCCAGGACAAGATCGAGGTCACCTACCGGCCCTATCTGTCCACCGATCTCGACGGCCCGCAGATGGACCCGCCGGTGACCATGACCCTGTCCGACGTCGAGGCCGATCCCCTGCGCGTCATCGGCCACGCCGCCATGCTCGACTTCGGCAACAAGGCTTTCCCCTCCATCACCTACACCGCCAGCCGCTTTCCGGGGCTGGTCGAATAGAGGTTCCAATGCATTGGGCCACTGACTATATCGGCCTGCCGTGGTCCGTCCACGGCAGCGGGCCGGACCTGTTCAATTGCTGGGAATTCGTCCGCATGGTGCAGAGCCGCCATTTCGGCCGGGCGCTTCCCGACATCGCCAATCCCGAAGACATGCTGGTCATGGGCCGCACCTTCCGCGACCACCCCGAGCGCCGCCGCTGGATCAAGGTGGATGTGCCCGTCGAGGGCGATTGCGTGCTGCTGCGCCGTTCCCGCCATCCCATCCATGTCGGTATCTGGCTGGAGGTCAATGGCGGGGGTGTTCTCCATTGCAGCCAGGAGTCCGGGGTGGTGTTCCAGCGGTCGGATGCCCTGGCCCTCAACGGCTGGGCCGTCGAGGGCTTCTATCGTTTCCAGGGGGAGGGATCATGACCGCGACCGTGGTGGTGGTCACCAATCCCTTCGACCGGGCCACCGGTCGCAGCATCCACGCCATCGCCGCCGGCAGGACCATCGGCGATCTGCTGACCGAGGCGGGAATCGTCCCTTCCCGCTGGGCGGATGGCCCCGAGGTGCGGGTCGACGGCACTGCTCTGTCCTCCGATATCTTCGCCGTGCGGGTGATCCGCCCCGGCGAACTGGTTTCGGTGATCCGCTGGCCCCGGGGTGGCGGCGGTGGGGGCGGCGGCAAAAGCCCCCTGCGCACCATCCTGACCATCGCCGTCATGGTGGCGGCTGCGGCATCCGGCGGCGCTGCGGCCGGGCTGATCGGCCTGGAGGGTTCCGCCACTATCTTCGGTTCGTTCACTGTCGCCAATGCGGTGGGCGGCGTGCTGGCCATGGCCGGCGCCGCCCTGGTCAACACCGTGATCCCGGCTCCCAGCGCGGCGATCCCCTCCGAATCCTGGGGATCGGCCGGCTCCGCCCCTGCGCCCAGCCCGACCTATTCGCTCCAGGCCCAGGGTAATCAGGGCCGGTTGGGGCAGCCCATCCCGGTCATCTACGGCCGTCATCTGGTCTACCCGGATCTGGCTGCCACGCCCTACGAGGAGTACATCGCCAACGAGCAGTACCTGTTCCAGCTTCACGTCATCGGCCAGGGCCGGTACGACATCGAGCAGATCAGGATCGAGGACACCCCGATCTCGTCCTTCGACGAGGTCTCGACCGAGATCATTCCGCCCGGTGCCACCATCACCCTGTTCGATGCCCGGGTGGTGACCGCCGGGGAGGTGTCCGGCCAGGAACTGAAAGCCCCCAACGATCTGATCGTCGGCAGCGACGGTATCATCGGCCCATTCATGGCCACCGCCGTCGGCACCCAGGCGGGCACCATCGGCGTCGACATGGTGATGGATCGCGGCCTCTATTATGCCAACGATTCCGGCGCCCTCGACCAGCGCTCCATTTCCTGGCGGGTCGAGGCCCAAGCGGTGGACGATGCGGGCAATGGCGTGGGCAATTGGACGGTGCTGGGCAGCCACACCGTCACCAACGCCACCACCACGCCGATTCGCCAGTCCTATCGCTACCCGGTGACGCCGGGGCGTTATCAAGTGCGGGCCATCCGCACCGATACCAAGGATACCTCGTCCCGCGCCGGCCACCAGATCCTGTGGGCGGCCCTGCGGGCCTATGTGCCGGGGCAGCCGGATTTCGGCCCCGTCACCCTGTTGGCGGTGAAGATGCGCGCCACCGACAATCTGTCGGCCCGCTCGTCGCGCAAGATCAACGTCATCGTCACCCGCAAGCTGCCGGTGTGGTCGCCCTCCGGCGGATGGTCCGATTTCCAGCCGACCCGGTCCATCGCCTGGGCCTTCGCCGATGCCTGTAAGGCGGACTATGGCGCCAAGCTGGCGGATGCCCGTCTCGACCTGAAGGCGCTGGCCACCCTCGATGCGGTGTGGGCGGCACGGGGGGATTCCTTCGACGCGGTGTTCGATTCGCCGGTGACGGTGTGGGAAGCCCTGGCCCGCATCGCCCGCTGCGGCCGGGCGGTGCCGATTCCCCAGGGGGGCGTGGTGCGGATCGTCCGCGATGCTCCGCAGACTCTGCCGGTGGCCATGTACGGCCCCCGCAACATCGTCCGCGGCAGTTTCAAGATCGGCTACATCATGCCCGGCGACAGCACCGCCGATGCGGTGACGGTGGAATACTACTCGGCCCACACCTGGAAGCCCGATGACGTCACCCAAGCCCTGGCCGACAGCAAGATCGCCAACCCGGCCAAGGTGACGCTGTTCGGCTGCACCGGCCGCGACCAGGCGGCGCGCGAGGGCCTGTACATGGCAGCCAACAACCGCTACCGCCGCCGCATGATCACCTTCAGTACGGAACTGGACGGCATGATCCCCACCTATGGCGACCTGATCGCCGTCACCCACGACATGCCCCGCTGGGGCCAGGGCGGCGAGGTGGTGGGCCATGACGGCGACCGGCTCGACCTGTCCGAACCGCTGGACTGGACCGACGGCGCCACCCATTACATCGCGCTCCGCCACCGCGACGGCGGGCTGGCGGGGCCGTACAAGGTGGAAGTGGTCGATAATGTGCCGACGGCGGTGCGGTTGATCGAGCCGCTGACCATCACCCCTTACATCGGCGGCGCCGAGGAGCGGACGTATTTCAGCTTCGGTCCTGCCGATCTGTGGGCGCGGATGGCGCGCGTGCTGTCGATCAAGCCGCGCGGGGCCGACACGGTGCAGATCACCGCCGTCGCCGAGGATGACCATGTGCATGTGAACTGAAATACTGAATGGCGCGGCCGACCGTGGGAGTGATCCCCGGTCGGCCGTTTTTGTCGTTTTAGGGGGAAGCCATACTCCTGGGAGGACTCATCGGGTAAAGTATCGCCCGTTCAATTGACGTAGCGGCAGCGGGGAAGACCATGGGGGCCAGCAAGAACAATCCGACGGCCATTACGATGAACGGCAAGGGCCGTTTCCCGGATGAGATCATCGCCGATTGCGAAAATTCGCTGTGCGTTGAATGGGCCGTTGCCTTCGAGCGCATCACCGGCTGGCCGGTTCACCTGATCCACATCGCCAAGACGCCGTTGCGGGCCTATTGCGAAGACGACGGCCGGTGGTGCTACGATGTGCGGGGAATGATGTCGCCACTGCGGCATGGAGACATCGTCAAGCCGCTCGTAAACCCTGACGACTGGCCTGATTCCGCGTTCATCGACGGGGCGGAGCGAACCCGCCTGAAGATCGGCATGGCCTGCGTCGGGGCCGACAGGCTGGAGGAATACGGGATCGGGGCCGACGAGCGCCGGGTCGAACAGTGCGAGGCCTGGATCAGAAACAACGCCACGTATCTCAGCCTTGTCCCCACCCGGCCCAAACCCTGGGCAACCGCCCGCGATATTGCCCGCTATTCGTTCGGAGGCTGCGTTGTCTATGCCGAAGCATTGGCGCGGATCACAGGCCTGCCGGCGGTCACGATGACGGCCGTCGGCACCACGCCGGGCATCCAACTGCGCGGCGGCGGCTTTCATGGTGCCGTGCAGCATCCTGACGGCACGCTGGAGGATATCTGGGGGCGATTCCCCGTCGAGCGGGTCGCCGCCCGATACGGCATGCTGGACTGGGAGATTTCCCAGGCACCACATGACCAGATGGTTGCCGATGCACTCCGCACACGGCCCGAAGCGAAGAGCGATATCGAAACCGCTGTCGCAGTGGCAGAAGCTCTTCGTCGCCGGTAAATCGATCCCGCCGCGATCGTCATCCAACAGACGGCCTTCTGTCAGCAACACCGCACGCACGTGGTTGTGACGGGGTGATGCTGGCCGGGGGCTGACGGGCGGGCGCGTCGGCTCCGCCGACATCTCTGTAATGTTGGCGAGGCCAACGGCGAGTCGGGTTATCCGACACGCGTACTCTGGCCCGACCCGTTCGTTCGCACCGCCCCTGCCTCCGGCCGGTTGCTCCGGCCATGAGACGATTTCTGAATGCCGCGCTGGTCGCGGCCTGCCCCTTTGCGTCCGCCGCCGAGATGCTGCGCTTCACTGTGAACGCCGGTCGAAATCCGCGCTTTTTTGGCGGCACGTCGATGTAGGGGGGAGAAATGGCCGTCGGTGGCGGATTGTCCGGGTAGTCCACAGGAGGGCCCCGCCCCCGTAGCGGAGCGCCCTTCGCGCGCAGCGGAGCGGAGGGGGCGGGAGGAGCCTTGTGGACCCACCTGGGCAATCCGCTGGGAGGGTGATAGGGAAATTTCCGGGCAGGCGGCGGTGCCGTGTTAGTCGAATTCCGCGAGTTTTGGCCTTTTCTTGGACGCTGGTGCTGACAGGTCATCGGCTGGTGCGATAAGACCTTGCCACCATTGAAAGGCTGGCACGGCGCCGATCCGAACCTGACCGTCTGCATCGGCGCCGTGCCCTACACCGTGCCGGGGCACGAATGCGGGGGCATTGTTGCACACAGGGGCAAGGGCGTCCACGACACGAGCCTGCCGCCGATGCGGGGACCGATTGCGGCGACCGCACCGATGAAACGCCTGCCAGGCTGTTCTTATGCCTGCGCTGCCGAGCCCAAGTGCTCATCTGCAGCCATTGTGATCGCGGCCAGATGTACTGTCCCACGGGTTGTGCCCAGGAAGCGCGCCGGCGGTCGCAGCGCGAGGCCGGTCGCCGTTACCAGGCGAGTCGTCGCGGCCGCCTCCAACATGCGGCGCGAGCGCGCCGTTACCGGGCGCGCAAAAATAACGTGACGCATCAGGGTTCACCGCCGGATCGAACGAATGATTTGTTATTCGAGAGCCCGGCGGTGGCGGTGAAGGACCAATCGTCGACGGACAGACCCGGCCGGCCACGATGGCATTGCCATCGCTGCGGCTGCCACTGTTCGGAATTTGTCCGCCGCGACTTTCTGCACCTCAGCCGGGGCTCTTGGCACAAACGACGAGGACATCGCCGTGACCATTCCTCCTGACATCGAGGCGCAGATCCTGCGCTATTACCATGTGGAAAAATGGCGTATCGGAACGATCGCCAAGCAGGTGCGCGTGCATCGTGACACCGTCGCCCGGGTGCTGGGGCAGGCCGGCCTGCCGCGCCTCGGCCGGCCGCACCGCCCGTCCAAGATCGATCCCTATCTGCCGTTCATCCGCGAGACCCTGGCCAAGTTCCCGACACTGACCGCCAGCCGTCTGCACGGCATGGTTCGGGAGCGCGGCTATGTTGGCGGGCAAAGCCAGTTCCGCCATGTCATCGCCTGCCATCGGCCACGTCCGCCGGCGGAAGCCTTCCTGCGTCTGGCGACACTGCCCGGCGAACAGGCGCAAGTCGACTGGGGGCACTTCGGCCAGATGGTCATTGGCCGGGCGCACCGTCCACTGATGGCCTTCGTCGCCGTGCTCAGCTACTCGCGGCAAATCTTCCTGCGCTTTTTCCTCGACGCACGGATGGAGAACTTTCTGCGCGGCCATCTCGGCGCATTTACGGCATGGGATGCGGTGCCGAGGGTCATCCTGTACGACAATTTGAAGAGCGCCGTGCTGGAGCGCCATGGCGACGCCATCCGCTTCCATCCGACCTTGCTCGCCTTCGCCGGACATTACCGGTATGAGCCTCGGCCGGTGGCCGTCGCCCGCGGCAACGAGAAGGGCCGCGTCGAGCGGGCCATCCGCTTCGTGCGCGACAACTTCTTCGCCGCCCGCAAATACGCCGATCTCGACGATCTCAATGCCCAGGCTGATGCCTGGTGTCGGGGCCCGGCGGCCGATCGACGCTGTCCGCAACAAGACGCCGGCACCGTCCGCGAGGCCTTCGCCGCGGAGGTGCCGCGTCTGCTGAGCCTGCCGGACAATCCCTATCCGGTGGTCGAGCAGGTGGCGGTGGCGGTCGGCAAGACGCCCTATGTCCGTTTCGACAAGAATGACTACTCGGTGCCTCATACCCAGGTGCGGCGATCGTTGACGGTGCTGGCCGATCCCGACCGGGTGCGTGTCGTCGACGGGCCGCAGGTGCTCGCCAGCCACCGGCGCAGCTACGACAAGGGCGAGCGCATCGAGGATCCCGCCCATATCCGGGCCCTGGTCGAGCAAAAGGGCAAGGCGCGCCACCTCCGGGCAACCGATCAACTGACCACGGCGGTGCCGGCCACTCAGACCTTGCTCATCCGTGCCGCCGAGCGTGACAAGAATCTCGGCACCATCACCGCCGCCTTGATGCGGCTGTTGCGGGACTATGGGGCTGCCGAGTTGCGAGCCGCCATCATTGAGGCGCTCGATCGCAATGTGCCGCACCCGAATGCCGTGCGCCTGGTCCTGGAGCGCCGTCGGGAAGAGCGCCGACAGGCTCCGCCCGTCAGCGTGATCCTGCCCGCCCATGTGCGTGATCGCGATGCCGCCGTGCGGCCGCATTCGCTGGAGACCTATGACCGACTGAAGGGGGCGTCCCATGAAGAACCTTGACTCCCTGCAGGCCCGCGCCAAGGCGTTGCGCCTGCATGGACTGTTGGCGCATTGGCCCGAAGCCGTCACCGCTGGCTGGGTCCAGCCCTTGCTCGACTGGGAAGAGGAGGAGCGTGCTCGCCGCAGCCTGGAGCGTCGCCTCCAGGACGCCCATATTGGCCGCTTCAAACCGATCTGCGACTTCGACTGGACTTGGCCGACGCGATGCGATCGCACCACCTTCGAAGCATTGATGACGCTCGACTTCCTCAAGGACGCGACCAATGTCGTGCTGGTCGGCCCGAACGGCGTCGGCAACGGTACGATATCGTTGTGAAGAGGGAACGCCTTGAGTCGCCAGAGATGGCGACGATGCAGAAAATTCTCAGCTCGGAGAAATTTCAGAACGAATTCAAGGCTATCGGCGGATATGACGTCCGCGACATGGGGAAAATCATGGCGGAGACCTGATGCCTCCTATGAGGCGCTCATCCGCCAATTCCTCGAATACCTTGGCGTAGCCGGAGCGTTTGAATGCGACAGCCCGTTCGACAACCTCCTGCCAGGGCAGCCATCGCCAAGCACGGAACTCAGCTTCCGACCGACTAAGGTCGATATTGCCGTCTTCACCCAGGAAGCGCATCACCACCCAGCGGTGCTCCTGGCCGCGATACAGGCTGCCCCGTTCCGTGTCGGCAGCCTCGGGCGGGAAGTCGTAGCGGGTGACCACTCGCAACTGGTCGATCACCTCGGCCTTATCGCAGCCGATCTCCTCCCTCAGTTCCCGGAAAGCGGCAGAAATCGGCCTTTCGCCCGATTCCATGCCGCCCTGGGGCAACTGCCACGCCTCCTCCTCGCGGTCGGCGCGGCAGCCCGCGAACACCAAGCCATCTTTGTTCAGCAGGACTACGCCGACGCCCCGCCGGTAGGGCCTGTCCTCGCTCATGCGAACGGCGAGCGGAACACCGACGCCTTGCCCAACTCGGCCTCGATCTCCAGCAGGCGGTTGTACTTGGCGATGCGCTCGCTGCGGCAGGCCGAGCCGGTCTTGATCTGGCCGCCGCCCATGGCGACGGTAAAGTCGGCCATGAAGGTGTCCTCGGTCTCGCCCGAGCGGTGGGAGATGACATAGTTCCACCCTGCTTCGCGGCAGAGCTGGATGGCCTGAATCGTCTCGGTCACGGTACCGATCTGGTTGAGCTTGATCAGCACCGCATTGGCCGTCTTCTCGGCGATGCCGCGGCGGATGAAGGTGGTGTTGGTGACGAAGATGTCGTCGCCGACGATTTGGATGCGTACGCCCTGCGCCGCGTTCTGCTGGGCAAAGCCGCTCCAGTCGTTCTCGTCCAGGCCGTCCTCGATGGAGACGATGGGATAGGCGTCGAGCCAGCGGCCATAAAGCGCGACCATCTCCGCGCTGGTCTTCTTGCCCTGTCCCGACTTGGCGAGGTCGTAGGTTCCGCCCGCATGGAACGAACTGGCCGCCGGGTCGAGAGCGATGGCGATGTCTTTGCCGGGCTTGTAGCCTGCCGCCTGGATGGCTTCGACGATGACTTCGCAGGCTTCCTCGTTGCTCTTGAGGTTGGGGGCGAATCCGCCCTCGTCACCGACCGAGGTGGCGTAGCCCTTCTTCGCCAGGATTTTCGCCAGCGTGTGGAAGGTCTCGGCCCCGGCGCGCAGCGCCTCGGCAAAGGTAGGCGCCCCCACCGGCATCACCATGAACTCCTGGAAGTCCACCGAATTGTCGGCGTGCTTGCCGCCGTTGAGGATGTTCATCATCGGCACCGGCAGGCGGGTGGCGCCGGGACCGCCGAGATAAGCGTAGAGCGGCAGCCGTGACGTCTGCGCCGCCGCCATCGACACGCCGAGGATGGCGTTGGCGCCCAGCTTAGCTTTGTTGGGGGTGCCGTCAATCTCCAGCAGCAGCGCGTCGATCTCGGCTTGCTTGGTCGGATCGAGACCGATCAGCTTGGGAGCGATCAGTTCATTGACGTTGGCGACTGCTTTCAAGACACCCTTGCCGCCGTAGCGGGACTTGTCGCCGTCCCGTAATTCCACCGCCTCGTTTTCGCCGGTCGAGGCCCCCGACGGGACCGAGGCCGACACCCGGATGTCATTATCGAGCGCCAAATGGACGCGAACGGTCGGGTTGCCGCGCGAATCGAGTATCTCTTGGGCGGAAATGGAGGAAATTTTGGTCATGATGTCTCTCCGTGGTGCGAGACGGGTTTGGCCGGAAGCAGGCCACGCCGCCGAAAGTGGTGGTGAACCCAGAATGTGATGGTCAGGCCCAGATACGTGCTGAACAGGGTGTCGCTGACGAAATGGGCCGTCGTTATCACCCGCGTCGCTATCAAGGCTGCGCCAAATGGAATGACAACGAATTTCCACCGTGGAGCGATAAGGCAAAGAGCCAGCGCCACGGTGGCCACGGTGGTCGAATGGCCTGACGGGAACGAATTCCAGTCGTGCCCGAACTTGAACCAGTGGAACTGGAAGATGTCATCGCGGAACAGCAGTTTTGGTCGGGGGCGCCCGAATACGAACTTGAGAATGTCTGCCACGATACCGGATAGGGCAACCGCGGCGAAAACGAAGGCTGCCATCATCGCGTCCTGCCGTCGGCGAAGAACGAAGCGGAACAGCAGGAAGAGAACGGCGGCACCGACCAGATACCACACCGCCAACCCGCCATCGGTGGTGGTGCCTGCGATCTGGACCAGCAGGCTGTCGCCGATGCCATGGAAAAAAACCGCAACCGGAAGATCGACCAGCACGATGCTCAGACCGATGGCTGCCGCCATCACCGCCGAGAACACGGCAAAGCTTTTATTAGAGGCTGTCAACGAGTATCTCCACGCCAGAAAAGCAGGGCCAGCAAGGCGACGGCGGTAAAGGCTGCCCCCGCCTCGAAGGTCGCCGCCGGGCCGATGGCGGTCCACAACCAGCCTGCGATCACGCTGGCGAGCAGCAGGGCAAGGCCGGAGGCGAGGTTGAACACCCCGAAGGCGGTGCCGCGCACGGCTGCCGGAGCGGTGTCGGCAACCAAGGCAGCGAGCAGTCCCTGGGTCATACCCATGTGCAGCCCCCACAACGCCACTCCGGCCATCACCTGCCCGATGTCGCTGGCCCCGGCCAGAACCCCATCAGCGAGGATGAGAACTCCGAATCCAGCCAGCAGCAGCCCACGCCTGCCGAGTTTGTCGGACAGGTGGCCGATCGGATAAGAACTTCCGGCGTAGACGATGTTCATCACCACGAAAACCAGCGGCACCAGGGCGGCTTGCAGACCGACCGATTGCGCCCGCAACAGCAAAAAGCCCTCGCTGAAGCGGGCCAGGGTCATCAGCATGGCGATGGCAACGACCGCCCAAAAGGCCAGGGGAAACCGCTTCACCTCGGCCCACGACAGGTGGCTGGCTCTGCCCTCCTTGTGGATGGTCGGCTCATGAATGCCGAAGACGATCAGCAGGACCGCCAGCAGGGCTGGGACCGTGGCGAGCCAGAACACCAGCCGGTAATCGTCGCTGGCCAGCGCCATCACCAGGATGGCGATCAGCGGCCCGGCAAATGCCCCCACGGTGTCGAGGGATTGGCGTAGGCCGAAGGCGGCCCCCATCAACGGCGGCGGGGTCAGGTCGGCCACCAGGGCGTCGCGGGGCGCCCCCCGCATGCCCTTGCCCAGCCGGTCGGCGAAGCGGGCGGTGATCACCCAACCCACCGTGGGGGCCAGGGCGAAGACCGGCTTGGTCAGGGCGGCAAGGCCATAGCCGAACAGCACCAGCGGCTTGCGCTTTCCCACCCAATCGCTGATGGCCCCGGAGAACACCTTGGTGATGGCCGCAGTTGCCTCGGCGATGCCCTCGATGATGCCGACCGACAGGGCACTGACACCCAACACCGAAGTCAGGAATACCGGCAACAGGCTGTGGATCATCTCCGAGGAGGTGTCCATCAGCAGGCTGACGAAACCCAGCGCCCAGACACCCTTGGGAATGGCGCTGACAGGGACCGGCGAAACGGCTGCCATCAAGGGGATGTCCCACCCTGGCCAGGCCCATACTGGAGAACCTGCACCTTTTCCATGGTGATCAACCCGCCGGTCATCATGGGATCAAGTGTTTCCAGGAACTTCCCCACCTTATCGTGGGTGTCCACGATTTCGATGACCATGGGCAAGTCTTCCGACAGGTCAAGAATCTTGGCGGTGTGAACGCGGCTGGAATGGCCGTAGCCCATGGGGCCGCGAAGCACGGTGGCGCCGGCCATGCCCTCCTCCCTGGCCTTCATGACGATGGCCTCGTAGAGGGGCGAATGGCCGCACCGCTCTTTTTCACCGAGGAAGATGCGAAGCAGGACGCATTCTCTGGGTAGCTGCATGGCAGTCCTCCTACTTGTTGAGCAGCACGGCACCGGAATGGCCGAGCCAAACGCCGAAAAGACAAAGAGCGACGGAAAGGCCGATGTTCAGCCCCGCCCACAGCCACTCGCCGTCATTGGCGAGCGTCAGGGTCTGGAGGCTGAAGGACGAGAAGGTGGTATAGCCGCCGCACACGCCCACCATGAAGAACTGGCGCCATTCGCCGGGCACGAACACCCGCCCGTCCGGCGCGGTCAGCGTCGCGAACAGGCCGATGGCGAAAGAGCCGGTGATGTTGATCACCAGCGTTCCCCAGGGGAAGGTCTGGCCGACCGCGCTGGCGATCAGGCTGGAAAGCCAATAGCGGAGGGTGGACCCCAGTGCCCCGCCAACGGCAACGAAAAGATACGTCATGCCCATCCTCGCGGTGCCGGTGAGGCGTGGGCATGAAAAAACCCGCCCCTCACTGTTGAACAGTTGGCGGCGGGTTGGCACAACTTCCCACCGCGCATTGCTACGCAGTAGGAGTCATCAGCCTTGCGGCGGTTGTCGGGAGACCCCATTCCCATCGAATGTTCCGAAACAGTAGGGGGTTACGCGGGGCAGGTCAACGCCTGGACTGTGCCCGCACCGCGATCAGACGCTCCACCACTTCGACGAAGCCTTCGCCGCCGGGACCTGCCGTGATCCAGCGTGGCCAGTGTTCGAGGTGGTGCCGGATGACGGTGGAGACGCCCACGGTGCAGGGGAAGTGGGCGAACATCGGCTGGTCATTCTCGGAATCGCCGACATAAAGGACGCGGCTTGATGCGGTGTCGATGTCCAGGCCGAAGTCCTCGGACAACACCCGTCGGGTTGCCGTCAGCTTGCCGCGCAATCCCGGCCATGCCACTAGCCACAGCGAGTTCACCGTCCCGCCGCCGCCGAACTCGGCCAGACTGGCGAGAACCGCCGCCGCCTGCTCCGGCGATGGTCGGTCGAAGGCGAGGCTGGTTTCGCGGTAGGGCTGGTCCTCGGCGGGCTGGAGGAAGGGGTGGCGCTCCAGAAGGGATCGCCGGAGCGTGGAAAGTGCCGCCGCACGCTCGTCGCCGCCGTCGAGGTAACGGCGGAGAACGCGGCCATCCGCCTGCCGACGAAAGAACAAACCGCCATTCTCCGCGATCACGCCGTCCACCGGCCACATGTGGGCTATCAGCGATGCCCACCCTGCCGAGGCGGCGGTCACCGGAATGACCCGCAGGGCATGGCGCCGCAGCCGATCAAGGGCATCCAGCGTCCGCCCCTCCAGACGGCCATCCCGCGTCAGGGTGTCGTCCACATCCGTCAGCACCATGTCGATGGCACCAAACGCGGTGATGGGCGCTGCTTCGAGATTCTGCATCAAGACCTCATGTGCAGGAGAGCGCCCTGGCCGCCGCCGCACGGATGACCGCACTGGGATGCCGAGCGATCAGGGCTTCGAGGCCGGGATTTCGAGGCTCACCCATAAAGATTTCCCGCAGGCTGTCCACGATCTGCAGCCCTTCGATCACGTCCACCGGGTTTCTCATGGCGCAGGCCACCAAGGCGTCGGCAGCATCCTTCTGCCGACGCCAACCGAGTGCGATGATGACCCGCATCCGTACCTCGGACAGAGGATGATTCAGGGCGTCGACCAAGCGGGCTGAAAAGGTCCGCCGTTCGTCATCGCTGATGGCGCCTCCGCAATCGGGGCAGTATGTGGCCTCGTCGGGGATGCGGTGGAAACACCGGGAGCAGAAGACAAGTTCATTCATCGTTCCGCCGAGCCGCTGACTGCAAGCGCGAGGGGATGTGCTGCAGCATGACTGTCGCCAGCCCCCAGGCCACCCCATAGACCAGCAGCCCGGCGAACAGCACGTCGCTGAGGAAATGGCCGCCCTCGATGATCCTGACCACGCCGACGAGGCCACCCGACCCGAGGCCGGCGGCCAAGGCGTACCGCCGCTGGCGGCGGGTTCGCAGAACGAAGGCCAAGGCCATCGGGGTGAACGCCATGGCCGCGTGGCCGCAGACGAACGAGCAATTGTGGTCGCACTGGTCGGAGACGATCAGGGCGGGGGTGAACGTCTTCTTGCCCCCGAACGCGACCGTATGCGATGGCCTTGCCCGCCCCCAATGATCTTTCAGCACCGTGTTGGCGAGCAGACCGGGAGCGACGAGCAACACGGCCAGCAAATAGGCGGCGGCCCGCCAGGACAGCCCGGCAACCGGCCGCTTTGTCCACCCCGCCCACGCCAGGATCGTCACCAGGACGATACCGGAACCCACGGCCAAAGGAGGAACGACACCGTTGATGGTGCGGATGATCGGGTTGGCGTACAGGAAAAAACCACCGCCAGAGCGGTAAAACAGCCCGCTCACGCCTTGGTCAACCTGCGGGAACAACGTGAAGATCAGGCTCGCCAACAGCAGCAGACCCACGAACACAACGGGTCTCTTCGCCATCTACTTGACCACCGTTACCGAGCATGGGCTGAACCGGACCAGCCGGTCCGCCGTGCCGCCAATGATCCGCTCGTAGAGGGCGGAATGCCCCATGAAGCCGATCACCAGATGGTCGATGGCTTGGTCCTTGAGGAAATCGACGATGGTCCGGACGGGATGACCGGCCAGCACATGCACCTCCATCTTAGCGTGCTTGAGCTTCGCCAAGGCTTGAGCGCGATCGATGACGGCCTTGAAGCGGTGGTCGGCCTCGTCCTTCTCCTCCATCACCTCGTCGATGGAAGCGGGGAAATCCGGCAGTTCTTCGACCAACAGCATGTGAAGATGAGCATGATGGAGATGGGCGAGGTCGAGGGCGAAGGACAGCGCCTTGAACGCCCCTTCTGACCCATCATTGGCGATGACGATCTGCTTAAACATGCTGAGCCTCCTCCTTGGGCGGGGTCACACGGGGCTGGAACCAACGCTGGGCGATCAGGGTGGGGACGACGGCGCTGCCGATCACGGCAGCCACCAGGATGGTGTACTGGCTCTGGTCGATGATGCCCTTGGTCAGGCCGAACAGGGCCGAGATGGTGCCGAAGGTCAGGCCGGTGGACATCATCAAAGTGGTGTACATGCCGTCGCGGCGGTCGAAGCGGAATGCCCGCGTCAGCGGCACGATACCGATGAACTTGGTTGCCATCTTGAGGGCGAGGAACACTGCGATCAGACCGGCTCCGGCAAGCACCGCCTTGAAATCCACCAGCGATCCGGCCTTGAGGAAATAGAACGGTGTCAGGATGGTAAAGGCGACCACGCGCATGCGGTGGGCGAGGCTGGGGTCCTTCTGGAAGGTCGGGGCCAGTACCATGCCGATCAGGTAGGCGGGCAGTACCGCCTCGCTTCCGGCGAGGCTGCCCATGCCACCCAGGAAGAAGAGGATCAGGGCGATGAACTTGGTTTCGGGCTCGCTGACCCGATGGCCGATTTTTCCGAAGAACCAGGGCGTGAACTTCGGCAGCAGCCACATGCAAGCCGCCGTTGCCGCCGAGAACAGGGCGAGCATCCAACTGTAATTCGCGAAAATGATCCCCAGCGCCAGCACGGTGCCGAGATCGGTGATGAAGCAGGCCGCCAGGATGATCCGGCCCAACTCGGTCTTGTTCAGTCCGCTCTCGACCATCACCGCGTAGACCACGGCGACCGAGGTGGTGGACAAGGCGATTCCGGCGATTTGCGCTTGATCCCACGGCCAACCCGCGACGAAGTGGGCGTAAAGCAGCACCCCAGCATAGGGCGCCGCGAAGCTGACCACCCCGATGCTGAAGCTGGCCCACAGGTTCTTGCGCACCACCGCCGCGTCGATCTCGGTCCCGGCCAGGAAGGTCAGCAGGATGGCGCCGAATCCGGCAAGGTAATTGACCCAGGGAGCCAGGGTGAGGCCGATGGTGTTGCCGGCCATGGCCCCTACCATGATCTCGATCAGCGCGACCGAGATGGCCGCCCAGATGGAGATCAGCGACGCCGCTAGCGCCAGACCGATCCATAGCGCCGATACAAGCCAAACGTTGTCCATGCCGCCTCCTCTCCGCAGGGAGACGTCGGCGACGTCTCCGATGACCTATCGGGCGAGGAGCGGGTGGGCAACAAAAAAGCCACCATGCGGTGGCTTCGGTCACAAGCCTCCCACCGCGATCCCTCGCGCGGTAGGAGTCATCAGCCCGTTGGGCGGTTTCGGGGGACCCCATCCCCATTGATGTTCCGGGACAATAGGCAGTTGCTGGCCGCAGGTCAACGATGGGGCAATGAATTCCGTGCGCTCAGCCGCCTGCCGCAATAGCAAATTTTGCTTTCGGCAGCGACCCGACGGCGGCAGGCGTGCAGAGGCCACAGGCTCAAGAGCTTTGTACATATGATTGCGATCATATGCCGTTGGCCTCACCCCAAGGCACAATCGCCCCATCTTCAACGGATGAGGTCCGACATGCGCAAAGCCGTCACCATCGCCTTTGGTCTGTTCGCCCTGGTGGCGTCCATCGGCACCGCTCGCGCCGACGATAACCGCGAACTCGTCCAGATGCCCGCCATGATGCAGCAGCACATGCTGGCCAGTATGCGCGACCATCTGGCGACGCTGGGCGAGATCACCGCCGATCTGTCGGCCGAAAAGTACGATGCCGCCGGCAAGGTGGCGGAGGAGCGGCTTGGGCTGAGTTCCTTCGAACTGCATGGCGCAGCGCACATGGCGGGCTACATGCCCAAGCCGATGCAGGAGGCCGGCACGGCGCTTCACAGGGCGTCGAGCCGGTTTGCCATCGCCGCACAGGATGCCGATGTCGATCGCTCCTACGAATCGATGAAGAAGCTGCACACCGCCCTGAACGACATGCTGTCTGCCTGCAACGCCTGCCATTCCGGCTACCGGATCAGGTGATAATGATGGCCGGGCAGCGCGTTTCTCGCCGACGGGTGCTGGGAGGAGCCGTTTGCGGTGCTGCGGTGGCCGGTGGGGTCCCGGCCGCCGGTGCCGCTCCCCCGCACTCCGGCGCGCCGACACCAGAGTTTCCCCGGCGGGTGGCACTCCAGCTTTCGGCCGCCGATGCGACGACGGTGAACAACCTGCTGTTCAACGTCGTGAACGTGCAGAAGCGCTACGGCCTCGACAACGTCAAGGTGGCAGTGGTCGCCTATGCGGAGGGCGTGCGCGCCCTGTACCGTGACAGCGCGCCGGTGCCCGAGCGGATCGAGAGCCTGTTGCAGTACGGCGTTGAGTTCATCGCTTGCGGCAGCACGCTGGAAGCCCAGAAGCGTGTGCCGGGGGACCTTATCGCCGGCATCACCGTGGTGCCGTCGGCGATCCCCGAGTTGATCGAGCGCCAGTTGGACGGCTGGGTGGTGCTCCACCCTTGACCGACACCAGTGGAGAACGAAGGACATGAACGATACCAGTAGAATGGCCGTAACACGGCGACGATTCATTGTGGCGGGCGGGGGCGCGGCCGTGGCCCTGACCTGCCTGACCGTCACCGGCGGCAGTGCCTGGGCGACACCGGCGGAAATGGAAGAGGCGATCAACACGCTCATCGGCGGTGTCTCTCCGCGCGCAGGAAGAATCCGGCTGAAAGCCCCGCCAATCGCCGAGGACGGCAACGTAGTGCCGCTCACCGTCAGCGTCGACAGCGCCATGACCGCCGAGGATCATGTGCGGAAAATCCACATCCTGACGGAGGAGAACCCCTGGCCGCGGGCCTGCACCTTCCTGCTTGGCCCGCAGAACGGCCGGGCCGAAGTGTCCACCCGCGTCCGCCTGATCAAAGGGCAGTCGGTGGTCGCCCTCGCCGAAATGAACGACGGTTCGGTCTACCGTGCCACGGCCGCCATCAAGGTCACGGTCGGCGGCTGCGGCGGCTGACGACATCCGGGGAGCAATGACATGACGAGCCGCTCGCACATCAGGATTCCTTCCAGCGCCAAGGCCGGTGAAATCATCGAGGTGAAGACGATGTTCACCCATCCCATGGAGACGGGGTTACGCAAGGCGTCCGACGGCACCGCGATCCCACGCGACATCATCAACCGCGTCGAATGCACCTATCTCGGGCAGACGGTCTTCGTCGCCGAACTTCAGCCCGCAGTCTCGGCCAACCCCTATCTCACCTTCTTTCTGCGGGCAACCGAGTCCGGTCGGCTCGACTTCACCTGGATCGCCGACGACGGCAACGTCAGCCGCGATTCCGCAGAGCTGACGGTGGCGTGAGCATCATGGGAGAACCGCGCCGATGTAACGCAGCGCCAAGCCGACCAGGATGCCACCCAGCAGCAGTTTCAGCACCTTCTGCGGCACGTATTTCTGACAGCGCGCCCCCAGATACATGCCGGCGATGCCGCCCATTCCGAACAGCAGGCCGAGCGCCCAGTCGGGATGGGTGGGTAATCCCGCAGGCGCCGGCAGAACGCTATAGAGAATCACCCCCGCTACCGAGGTGATCAGCGTTCCCGCCAGGGCGGCGCCAGCCACGGTGTAGACCGGCAGACGGAAAATGGCGACGCAGAACGGGGCGATGATCGAGCCGCCGCCGATGCCATAGGTGCCGCCGATGATCCCCACCGCGAAGGCCATCGCGAACATCCCCATGGTGCTGAACGAGAAGGATTCTCCCCAGAACTCGTATTCGACGCGGGCCATCGAAAAGTGGCGGACCCGGACGGTAGCGTTCGCGTCCAGACCAGCCGTCAGTCCCTCGGTCTGCCCAGCGCGCGCCTTGAATTTTTCGTCGAGCTTCGAGGCGCACTTGGCCTTCCACGGGGCGAAGTCCGACAGCAGCCGGTAGCCGATGTAGAGGAGGACACAGCCGGCGAACAATTTGAAGTGGCCGGGATCTGGGAGATACCAGACGCGCAGGTAGTAGCCGATGACGATCCCCGGCAATGTGCCGACGACGACGATCCAGGCCAGCGGCCATGCCATCCGGCCTTCCCTGATATAGCGCCCGACGCCGCTGGGAATGGCGACCAGATTGAACACCAGATTGGTCGAACTCACCGACGGGCTGGTGAAGTGCAACACGCTCATCTGGAACGGCAGCAGCAGGAACGCCCCGGAGATGCCGACCATCGAACTGAAGAACGAGATGACAAACGCCACCACGGGCGGCAGCCACGCCAAGGTCTGGACGCCGGACACCGGGAAAGACAGCACCATCCAATCCATTCCCCCCCCGATATTGAATTCCAGGTTGCTGATCCCAGTGTAGAGCTGCTACGGCAGAATCACGGCGCTCTTGTCGGCGATATCGGAGATAACCCTCAGCGGCGGCGTCAGGTAGACGATGCCGAACGGAATTTCATTCCGCTCTCGCCCTGCAAGCTGATTTCCCTCCCCTGGCGCGATATGGTTCCCTGTGCTGCCAAAGTCGACAGGGCGCGGTAGAAGGCTTCGTGGGTCAGGCCGATCTCGGCTGCGACGTCCTTCAATGGGCGGTCGAAGACGATCGTGGGCTGTCCGGGCCGTGACAGCAACAGCAGGTATTGCCGCACCCGCTCGGGAGCCGAGCGGATATTGCGGATTTCCAGTCTCGACCGCAACGATTGTACCTGACGGGCCAGCCGCGCCATGAACGCGGTGGCCATGGCTTGATCGGCCGCGAAAGCCCCGAACATCGCCTCCTTGGGGATCAACGCGATCCGGGAGGGGGCGTCGGCGATGGCGTCACAGTGGTAGATGTCCGAAAACAGGGCCGCTTCGGCGAAGGTATCGCCCGGGCTTGCGACATGCAGCACGCACACCGCCCCTTCGCGCGCATGCCGGACCAGGCGGACACGGCCCTCGGATACCGCGAAGATGCCGAACACCGGGTCACTCTGCCGGAACAGAACCTGCCCTTCATCCAGGCGGCGTTCGCGGATGGCCCCGCGCACCGCAGCGAGCCAGGGTTCATCGTTGATCGCCATGCCAGCCGTCTCCATGCTTCCGGCTGGCGCCGCGCGGCCGGATGATCCGCATCATATGCCGATGTCGACGATTGCGGCAGACTTGTCGCTGGGACGGTTCGAGAGGTCTACCATGGAGCAGTTCGTCCGTAGCGGCGAAGGAAGCGGCAAGGGAGCCAGCGGTCCGCCCTCCCTTGCCGCACTCTTTCTCGGCTTCGCCCGGATTGGGGCGACCAGTTTCGGCGGTCCCGCCATGGTGGCGCAGATCGAGATGTTCGTGACCGAGCGGCGGCGATGGCTGGGCCGCGAGGACATGCTGTCGGGTGTGACGCTGGCGCAGTTCCTGCCCGGTGCGACGGCGATGCAGGTAGCGGCCTTCGTCGGCTATCGGCTGCGAGGAGGACCGGGGGCCGCGGTGGCCTTCCTCGGCTTTGGCATCCACGCGTTCCTGCTGATGGTTGCCATGTCGGCGGGTTACCAAAGCGTCCACCGGCTCCCCCTCGGCGCGGCCGTCTTCAACGGCCTCCAGGCGGTGGTGGCCGCCATCGTGGTCAGCGTCGCCCTGTCATTCGGGCGGCGAAACCTAAAGGGGCCCGTGGAGGCTCTGGTCGCGTGCTTTGCGGGGGCGACTTTCCTGGCTGGCCTGAGTCCGATCGTGATCGTCGCCACTGCCGCGGTCGTGGGGGGCATTGTAATTCCCGCCGGGCCTACGACTTCCTCGGCCGGCAGCCGGCCCCATGCGCGGGAATTCCGCCTTCCGCTCGCCCTCGTCGCCACAGGTGCGGTCTTGGGCGTTCTGTTCCAGCGGCTCGATTCCCGGCTGTTCGATCTCGCGATGGTGATGGTGAAGGTCGACCTCTTCGCTTTCGGCGGCGCCTACGGCTCGCTGCCGTTGATGCTGCACGAGGTGGTCGATGTCCGACATTGGCTGGACCAATCCACCTTCCTCGACGGTATCGCCCTCGGTCAGATCACCCCCGGCCCAATCGTCATCACCGCCACGTTCGTCGGCTGGGCCGTCGCCGGCTTGCCGGGCGCCCTGGTGGCCACGGTGTCCGTGTTCTTCCCGTCCTTCATCGTGTTGACCGCCACCATGCCGGTCATCGAGGTGGTGCGCGGTCACCGATTGGCGGACCCGATACGGCGCGGCACCTCAGCCGCCGTCGCCGGTTTGATCGCCGCCACCGGCATCAAACTGGCGCTGGTCCTGCCGTGGACCATGGCATCGATGGGGATCGGGCTGTTCAGCTTGGCAGGCATGTTGATGGGAATGACCCCGTTGTGGGTGGTTGTCGGCGGTGGCCTTGCCGCCGTCTTGCTCCAAGGCTGGCGAGTATAACTTCCCGACGGCCATGCCTCCGCAGCCGTTACCCACACCGGATGGCGAGGAGGCCATGAACATTCACCCCTTCTTCAGCCCGTCCTGATAACGGCTGCCTGAAGCGCGGCATAAAGTCCGTCGATGGTCACGATCGCGTCCTGTATCTGGTCGAGTTCCCCGGCGATCTTTCCTGCCTCCTGGCCCCGGCGGGAAAAGGCGGCGCGGATGGCTCCGTGGGTGGCCTCGACGGCTTGTTCGAGCTGGCGGTCGAGGTCGCCCGAGAAGCGGCGGAAAGCCATGTCCAGGTTCTGCAGGGTGCTCCAGCGCAGATTCTCGACGTTGTGCATCACCAGGGACATGCTCTCGTCGAGCAACCGACGGCGCAGGCGCTCCAATCTCTTGGCCCGCGGCAAGAGAAAATCCAGCGGGCCATCGGCCAACGGTATGAGGGACCCCACCAGATTCTGGGTGACCCAGTAAGGCTGCCTGCCCAATTCCAATCCGTCCATCTCTTCCATCGCCGGAGGCGGAATGCTGAACAGGTCGGCTGCCGCCTGCCGCACCGATCCGATCAATTCGACGGCCCGATGCCGGTGCGGGTGGAATACTGCCACCACGCGCTCGGTGAATGCCTGGGATACCTTTGCAAGCTCAGTCTCGAAAAAAACGGGAATGGCGGCTGCCACCGCCTCGCGGGCGGCGGCCTCCGCCTGCGACGGAGCGTCCGCCATGGCGGCTGCGATGACATGGCTCATATGCCTGGAGGCGGTGACACGCAACCTGTCCGCTTCGTCCTCCAAGGCCGCCGCCAACCGCTTGCGGTCCCCGGTCAACAGATCCTGGGCCTCGCGGCGCTGGCGATCAAACTGAGGCAGAAGCTCTTCGAATGTCGCCAAGCATTGGCCGAGATCGTCCATCGGCATGCGAAGGGCTGCGACGGCCAGCGACAGTTCGCTACCGGCGAGCGCCAGGACGGCGGCCGCCTTGCCGGCGACGGCACGCTCCAGTAAGCCGACCTTTTCGGCAGCAAGCGATCCGATCACTTGCTCCTCGACGGCCGCCAATCCGCTCGCCGCGACACCTTGCGCGTCGTGCGCCAGCTTTGCCGCTAAAGCCCGGCGAGCCGACAGGCAGTGGATGGGGGGCGGTTCGCCAAGGTGGTCGGTGAGTACCCGCCTCAAAAATTCCACCGCTTCTTCGCGCTCCTCGGGCGTCAGATAGTCGACCTTGTTCAGCACGAAATGCAGCCGCGGCACCTGGGCGCGCACATCGGCGAGATAGCCGAGTTCAACCTCGGTGATCGGCGGATCGGCGGACAGCACCATGAGTCCGGCATCGCATTCGGGCAGAATGCCGAGCGCCGTCTCTGTGTTGTGCCGGTGGGTCGAGCCGATGCCAGGGGTATCGATCAGCAGGGTGCCGCCGGTCAGGACGGGGGCGGGGAAGAACACCTCAATATGCGCGACTCCCAGACGATTGCGCGGATTGGCCTCCTCGGCGGCAACCGCGAACAAGCGGGCCTTGAGTTCTTCCCCCCTTTCGGCGCGATGCTCCTCGGGGGGACGGTCGTCTCGGTAATGGATTCGCACGGACGGGGTTTCGCCATAGGCGACGAAGATGGGCACAGCCGTCAGCGGCACCACCGCAGTGGGCAACAGGTCGACCCCCAACAATGCATTGAGGAAAGTGCTTTTGCCGCGCTTGAACTGGCCGAGGACGGCGACATGCAGGTGTTGCTCGGCCAACCGTTGCGCCAGGGTACCGAGCCGCTCGCGACTGCCGGCGGTGAACGAAAAGTCGGACAGCGTGCGCTCGGCCTCGGCCACTATGCGGACGATGGTCGAACCGGAGTGCCCGGCGCACTGAGCGCCGTCGGTCTGGGATGGGTATAAAGCCACGCGCGTCCCCTTGCGGTACCAGCATCATTAAGAGCGCGAGGTCGGTCATGGAAGATGTCGGGAAACCGCCGACGCACTACCCCACCGCGAACTCTCGCGCGGTAGGAGTCATCAGCCTTGCGGCGGTTTCGGGGGACTCCATCCCCATCGATTCAGGGGCACAGTAAGCGGTTGCCGGGCATATGGTCAACGACGGTGATCGTTTGGAAATGCGCCTTGCGTGGCTGGACAGCCGAATGCCTCTCCGTCCACTACCCACGCGGAACGACTGGTCGCGACACCCGCATCTGCTTGATATTCCAGCGGAGGGGGTTAGACGTCAGTTCCCTTTCCTACACCATTTTCCATCCGGCATCCGAAGCAATCGACCTTAAGGGACCTGTCGTTCGTCGTTTAGGTGGACGTAACGCCCGAAGCGGATGAAATCACGCGGCGGCGCCCCCGCGTGAACGGCGGAGGCCAAGCCGTTCGGATTATCGACGATCAAGCCGCCCAGAACCTCGACGCCGTAGCGGTGCAGACGGGCAGCCAGGGGCGTCGCCGCGCCGATCAGGGCGACCCGCGCCCCTGGGGCAAGCCGCAAGATCCGGGGAAGCGTGCGGTTGATCAGCGCCGACGAGGTCACCACCGCCGCGCCGCAACCGGGCAGTAGCGTGTCCATCGCGATCGTCGGATATTCGCCGGGGCGCGGTGAGGCTTCGATGACCTGGGCATTCGGGAACACCTCGCTCAATCCCGGAAAAGCGCCGATCACCACGACGCGGCCGGCTCCGCCGCTTAAATGTCCGGCGCCGTTGCCGGGGGGAGCCTCCAGATCGAAGCGATTGTAATGGGCGTTGATCGCGGCGATGCCGACCGCCATTTCCAAGGGATCCCACGAACGCGACAGGTCCGCCAGTTGGCGCAGACTCAACCGGCACAGCAGCGGCAGTTTCGGGATTAGTTCCTTGGGCGCGACCGGCAGATAAGCTAAACCGGCCCCTGACACTCCCTCGATCATCAGCCAACGCGGCCCGCAAACGACGCGGCGGACATCGTCATCGGCAACCCCAAGGGCTAGATCGCGGTACAGCCGTTCGGGACCCCACCACTGCCACAGCGCGGTCATGTCCGGCGGCAGCATCGCGCCGTTCGGCCCGGCGAAATCGCGCCATGTGCCGATGCACGGACCGCCGATCGAGGTCAGCACCGGCATGCCCTGCGAAATGCCGTCGGCGACGGCGGCGGTCACCTCGGCGGCGGCCTTCCGGGCGGCGGCGAACCGGCTGATCACCACCAGATCGGCGTCGTCGCGCATGGCGAAGCGCAGGCTGCGCGCGGCGGCGATCATGCCCTGGTCCAGCCGCACCGTGCGGCCGGTGGCGAGATCGAGCAGCTCCTCCGGCCCCTGCTGGACGTACCCCGCCAGCTGAAAGCCGTGCTCGCGGATTTGACCGGCGAAGCGGGCGAGCAGATCATCGACCGAGCATTCGGGATCATGCACCACCGCGCCAGGACGAATCCACGGCGCCTGGGCCGGTTCCAGAATCGGAATCGTCGGGATTCGCGGGCGGGTCATCAGGGCGGTCATCGTGTGTGAAGCGGCAGATAGCATTTGGTAACGAAGCGCGCGGCTTGGCGCAAGCCATCCAGCGGATCGGCGGCGGGAACCGGACGCTGCACGATGCTGACCCACCCCGTATAGCTGATGGCGGCCAGATGACGGCGCAGATCGGCGTGATCGACTTGGCCGGTGGACCCGATCACCGCCAAACCGGGTTCGTCGATATGAAAATGATCCAGCCGGGAGCGAACCCCGGCAAAGGTGACATGCCCCCTCTCGCCGTGCGCGGCCAAGGCGGCACCCGCCAAATGCAGCCCCAAGGCGGTTTGCTCGTCCAAGGAATCGGCCAGCATGCGGCATTGCGCCGCCGTGGCGCAAAAATCCCCGGCATCGGGCGTCAGAGGCGCCAGACAGAGCTTTACCCCCAAGGGCTCGATACGGGGCAGCAGGCGGTCGAGGAAACCACGCAGTTCGACCCAGGCGTCGATCTCGCGTCCATCGCCGCGCCAGCGGTTGCCGAGAATCAGCGTTTTGCCGCCGATATCGCGGCACACCGCCGCGAGATGAAGCAGAAAGTCCGCCGTGCGCTCCCTCGTTCCGGCATCCTTGAACAGCCCCAGATCGGGCCGTCCGTCCAACAGGCCGTGCAAGCCAACGACCGCAAGGCCGGAGTTTTCAACGCAACGCCGATAGCCCTCGACGGCGGCGGAATCCATGTTCCGCCATGTGTGGGCGGGCGCGATTTCCAGCCCGCCCACCCCCATTTCGGCAAGCAGCGGCAGCAGGCGCCGATGATCCCCGGGCGGCAAGGCAAGGTTCGACGCGGCGATCTTCATGATCCCCCCTAACAGTCGTCGATCGAGGTGATCAGGGAGCGGGTATCTCGAAACGCCCCGGCTGCGAAGGGACTGGGCGGGTTGATCGTGGATCGCTCGCGGGCGCGGTCCACCCAGGACAGCAGGCCCGGCTGCGCCAAGGCCAAACTGACCTCGTTCAACAGGTCCAGAATCTCGTGGCCGTTATCGACGATGATCGGCTGAATCCCCGCCGCCATCAAACGGCGGATCGACGACGCGCCGATCGAGGCGGCGTACAGCCCCGCACAGCCTTGCAGGAAATCCAGCTTGGCGACCACCTTGTCGTAGACCGTTCCGGCCAAGCCCTTGCGGCCCTGCTCACCGACCGGCTCGGCCTTGACGAACTGGCCGACCCCCAACAGATCGGCCCGGCCCGGCTCGACATCGAACACCACCAGACTTTCGGCGCCGCCGAAGTGCGAATTGACGTGAAAGCGGTCGGTCGAGGCGAAGGCGATCCTAAGCATGGCGGTCCTCTCCCCTGTAGATCGAACGATAGGGGGCGATCTTGCGGAAATGCCCCTGCGCCAGATTGGCGATTTCGAACAGCACCCGGCGGGTGCCGCTGTAACCCACCCAAACCTGCGCCGGGCCGCCGTAAATGTCGTAAAGCGGAAAACCGGCCCGCAACAACGGCGCGCCCAGCCGCGCGGCGATCTCGGTGCCGTGCGAGTTGGTGACGATCAGATCCGCCCCCTCGGCCCGCGCTTGGTTTTCCAGGTCCTCAAGGTCGCCGATGGTGATGCGATCAAGGGGCAGGTCCGCCAGCGACGCGGCCCGCGCCGACGCAACGGCCGCGACCACCCCCGCCCCCATGTCTTGGAACAATGACACCAGCGACCCCAGCAGATCGGGATCGGCGGCCAAGGCAACCCGCGTTCCGCCGATCTGGAACTGACAATCGACCATCGCGTCTTGCACCTGCGCCCGCTGGCGCAACAAGCCGGGTGGAACGGGATTTTGCGAAAGGACGGTCAACACGCCGGTGAAGGCGTCGCTGGCGGCCAGCCCCATCAATCCGGGAAAGCGATAATCGGGCACGCCGGTTCGCCGGGCCAAGCGGTCGGCGGCGCGGTCCAGCGAGGAGCCGATCACCAAGGTGGCCGCCGATTCGCCCATCCGGGCAATGTCGGCGGGGTGGGTTCCGCCGTAGGTCAGGGTCGAGAAACCGGCCGGGATCAAATGGCCGTCCAGCGAATCGGCGATATCGGGCAACACGATCGCGGTCAGGCCGAAGACCGCGATCCAGGCTTTGATTTCCTCGATATCGCCCGGCGTCAGCATCGACGAGGCCAGCAGGTTGACTTGGCGCGGGCGGCGGATTTTGCGGCGCCCCTCGGGCACCAGGGCCTCGATGATCGCCTCCACCGCCAGGGCGAAGCCGCTTTCCAGGCAGCCCATCGTATCCGACGCATTGACCGGGATCACCGCTAGGGCGTCGCATTCGGGGTGGGTGGCGCGGAAGGCCTTGATCGTGCGCGGAATGTCGGCGCCTTGGGTTTCCGACAGGCCGGTGGTGATCAGCCCGACCAGCTCGGGCTTGTCCTTTTCGGCGATCGTGCGCAGGGCCTCGACCACATTGTCG
The DNA here is from genome assembly GCA_903899885.1 of uncultured Rhodospirillaceae bacterium. GTDB lineage: Bacteria > Pseudomonadota > Alphaproteobacteria > Rhodospirillales > Magnetospirillaceae > CAIULK01. The sequence goes on along the minus strand of CAIULK010000006.1, from coordinate 4,883 downwards.
TCGGCGCCGATGATCGTGGTGACTTGATCCATCGCCGTGGTCTGCAAGGCGATCGGTTCGCGAAAGTGGCGCATGAAGAACAGCTTGTTGAACGAGGTGCAGCCGCGCGCCCCGTGTTCCAGCGGCATCGATCGCGCCAGCCCCAGGAATGCCAGCGACGCCCCCACCGGTTGGCTGACCTTCAAGGGATTGACCGACAGGGATTTGGGCGATGCGGTGATCTCGGCCATGATCCCTCCTTATGCCGCCCAAAGCGGGGTTGCGCGGACGCCGGCCCACACCGGGCTGTGGATCGCACGGTCGAGATTGCGCGCCAGTTCGATCATGCCGGCATAGCCCGCGTAACCGATCGCCCGCACATGATCGATATCCAGGAACGGAATGCGCGATTTCAGGGTCGGATAGATGTAACGGTCCCCGGCGATCAGGATGTCGGCGCGGGTTTCCTCGAACACCCGCAGCAGCGCGGTCTGGTCGTTGTCCTCGATCATCCGGGCGTCCGGTCCCATCAGGGCGCGGATGCGGGCTTTGTCCTCCTCGGTCGATTTCTCGGTGCCGGTGGCGACCACCCGCATGCCCAGATCCTGCATCGCCGAGACGATCGACCAGGATTTGTAGCCGCCGGTGAAAATCAGCACGCGTCTGCCCGCCAAACGCGGGCGCAAGGGGGCCAAGCGGGCCGCGACATCCGCTTCCTCGCGCGCGATCAGGGATTCGGTGCGCTGGGCCAGACCGGGATCGTTCAATAACCGGGCAAAGTCGCGGAAGGCGCGCGATGTGTCTTTTATCCCATAGAAACTGCCCTCGAAAAACGGCGTGCCCCAATCGCCTTCCAACTTGCGGGCGACATGCAGCATGGCTTTCGAGCACACCACCATGTTGGCTCTGGCGCGGTGCATGGTTTGCACCTCGGCGAAGCGGGAATCGCCGGAAAAGGTGCACAGGATTCGCAGGCGCAGTTCGTCGAACAAGGGCGCCACATTCCAGAACTCGCCGCCGACATTCCATTCGCCGATCAGGTTGACGTCGTGGGCGCCCGCCTTGCACGCAGGCTCGCGCGTGCCGATCACATGCTTGTGGATCACATCTCCGGCGATGCGGTTGCCCAGATTCTTGTTGCCGTAAAAGCCCGCGCAATCGACCGGGATCACCGGCAGGCCGAAGCGCACGGCCGCCGCCTTGGCGACCGCCTCGATATCGTCGCCGTTCAAGGCCGGAACGCAGGTGGCATAGACGAACACCGCCGCCGGGCGGTAACTCTCGACCGCCTGGCGGATCGCCTGGAACAAGCGCTTCTCGCCACGTCCCATGATCACGTCCATCTCGCCCAGATCGGTGGTCATGCCGATGCGGTAGAGCGTCGGCCCGGAGGAACGCGTGCCGCGATTATCCCACGATGATCCGGCGCAACCGATCGGCCCATGCACGATATGGGCGGCGTCGGCGATCGGTAGCAGCGCGTTGCGCGCCCCATCGAAGCAGCACCCCCCTTGCGTCGCCCCCGGCTTGGGCCGGGCACAGCCCGATTTGGCTTTGGCGTTGTGGGCGCAGGCCGGTTCGTTCAACAGGGCTTTGATCTCGTCCGCTTTCATGGCGCGTCGAACTCCGGGTTCTCGGCCTTGCGCGCCAGGGCGCGGGCCTGCTCCAATTCCTCGGGCGTCAGCAGCGAATCGCGAACCCGGTTGAAGACCGGGTTGAGATACCCGTCCAACCACGTGAACAGCGGCGAGCGCGCCTTCAGCGCGTTCTTGCGAAAGCGCAGGCAGCCCAAACACATCGCCGAACGGGCCGAGTGATCCTTGGGGTTCAGGCGATAGACCAGCGCGAACAGGCGGATGCCGGTGGCCAGCCCCTCGCGGAACGCGCGGAACCACCAAGCCCGGCGATAACACAGCCTTTCCAGACGGATCGTGCAAATCGAGCAGGAGGGCGCCATGACGGGGCCTTTCGTCGGCGGGATTGCCGGCAACCATACCAGCAAATACGGGGCCACATCGATTCAATGAAGGAACCGGGATATTTCGTACATTCCGGTACGAACAACGGAATTTTCGTACCCTACCGTAAGGCCACCTTCAGGTCTGACCCGCCATTCTGTGTTTCATTTACGACAACCCCATGTTCGAGTTGCGACAATCGCATTTGTTATTGACATCATAGCCGGTTTCGAGGCTTTCTATACTTTGTTGTATCCGACCGAATATCGGCGTCAAGCCGATTGGGAGCACGCGCCGGAATGCACATGGATTACACCTTCAGCGTCGATCTCGACGATTTCGTCGAGGACTTCACCCACTGCTTTACCGGCGAATGCCGTGTGAACGTTCTGCCGATTCTGTTCCAAATCAGTCAGACCATTTCGGAAACCGAGGATCTGGCCGCCTCGCTGGCGCTGATCCTCACCGTCATGCGCCAGCGGCTGAAGATGGCGCGCGGCGTGGTCACCCTGTACGACCGTTCGTCGGAAAGCATCTTCATCCACGACAGCTTCGGCCTGTCGAACGAGCAAAAGGCGCGCGGCATCTATTCGCTGGGCGAAGGCATCACCGGCAAGGCGGTCGAGACCGGCAAGACCATCATCGTGCCGCATCTGAAAGACAGCCCGAACTTCCTGAACCGCACGCTGGCGCACGGCGACGGCACCCCGATGAACGCCTCGTTCTTCTGTGTTCCGATCCTGCACGGCAAGAAGGTGCTGGGCACCCTCGGCGCCGAGCGGGTGTACATGAACCGCCGCCTGCTGAAGCAAGACGTCGAACTGCTGGCGACCATCGCCGGGATCATCGCCCCGGCGGTCGAACTGTATTTGATGGAGAACATCGAGAAGGTTCGGTTGGAGGCGGAAAACCGCCGCTTGCACAACGCCTTGAAAAAACGCTTCAAGCCCTCGAACATCATCGGCACCTCGAAACCGATGCAGGAGGTGTACGCGCTGATCCACAAGGTGGCGGCGACCAAGGCAACCGTTTTGATTTTGGGCGAAAGCGGGGTCGGCAAGGAACTGGTGGCCAACGCCATCCACTACAACAGCCCGACCGCCGAGGGGCCGTTCATCAAATTCAACTGCGCGGCACTTCCCGAAAGCATCGTCGAAAGCGAACTGTTCGGCCATGAACGGGGTTCGTTCACCGGGGCCACCGCGATGCGCAAGGGCCGCTTCGAGCTGGCCGACGGCGGCACCATCTTCCTTGACGAGGTGGGCGAACTCAGCCTGTCGATGCAGGCCAAATTTCTCCGCGTGTTGCAGGAAAAAACCTTCGAGCGGGTCGGCGGCGCCCGCCCGGTCAAGGTCGATCTGCGGATCATCGCCGCCACCAACCGCGATCTGACCGACATGGTCGCCAAGGGCTCCTTCCGCGAGGATCTGTTTTACCGCCTGAACGTCTTCCCCATCACCATCCCCCCCTTGCGCGACCGCGACAGCGACGTGATCTTGCTGGCCGATCACTTCGTCGCCCACTATTCCCGCGAAATCGGCAAGGAGGTGGTGCGGATCTCGACCCCCGCCTTGACCATGCTGATGGCCTATCACTGGCCGGGCAATGTGCGAGAGCTGGAGAACGTGATCGAGCGTTCGGTGATCTTGTCCGAGGACGGGGTGATCCACGGCTATACCCTGCCGCCGTCGCTGCAAACCGGGGCCGAGACCGGCACCAGCTTCGGCTGTGGGCTGGACGCCAAAATCCAGGCGGTCGAATACGAAATGATCGTCGAGGCGCTAAAGACCCACAACGGCAACACCACCGAAGCCGCCAAGGACCTGGGTCTGACCCGCCGCACCCTGGGGCTGCGGATGGAGAAGTACAAGCTGACCTACAAAACCTTCCGCAAGGGATGAGGGCGAGATGGAATTCCAAACCGATGCGCAACGCTTCCATGCCGTTCTGACCGAGATCGCGACGGCGGCCGCCATCCGCGCCTGCGACCCCGGCGCCGAAATCGCGGGCTGGCTGGAACGCACCACCGATACGGACCTGCGCCGCCGGGTAACGGCGCTTGCTTCCGCCGCCGGGCTGGCACTGCAAAGTCAGACGGCGGAGGAGTTGCTGGAAAGCGCGGGGCGCTATGGGATCGCGCTGACGAGGGAGGCAGCGGAAATGATCGCCCAGCATTTCATCGACAAGCGGGATGCGGTACTAACCTATCGGCGGTGACGGATCACAACGGCGTTATCCCGAATTCCTTATAAATCGCCTCCTGCGCCCGCTTGAACTCGGGCATCGTGAAATCGTATCCGGCGGCTTTCACGGCGGCCCAGTTGGCCTCCTCGCTGTCACAGACGTTCAGCGCTTGGCGGAACGCCTCGTCCGAGCGCATGCGTTTGATGTAGGCGATGGCGGATTCGATCGACATGGCGCTTCCTCGAAGAAAGAAGGATGACCCGGACGAACCGGGCCTTCCGGGATCGTCACGCGCAGGCCTTGGCCTTTTCCTTGGCTTCCAACTCGGCGAGAGCCTGTTCGTCGGACTTCATGATGCCGAATTCGAGCAGCATGTCCTCCAGCTCTTCCATGCTGATCGGGGTGGGGATGGTGCCCTTGCCGCCGTTGGCGTGGATCTTCTGGGCGAGCTGACGGTATTCCTCGGCCTGCCGGCATTCCGGGTTGTATTGCAGCACGGTCATGCGGCGCAATTCGGCGTGCTGCACCACGTTGTCGCGCGGCACGAAGTGGATCATCTGGGTGTTCAGGCGCTTGGCCAGCGCTTCGGCCAGTTCCAACTCGCGGTCGGTCTGACGTTCGTTGCAGATCAGGCCGCCCAAACGCACGCCGCCGGTCCCGGCGTATTTCAGAATGCCGCGCGAGATGTTGTTGGCGGCGTACAGCGCCATCATCTCGCCCGACATCACGATATAGATTTCCTGGGCCTTGTTTTCACGGATG
>CAIULK010000005.1 GCA_903899885.1 uncultured Rhodospirillaceae bacterium | reverse complement strand
GGGGCGCTGGTGGCCGGGTACCTGTTTATACCGCCCTTCGGCATGTTCAAATTCGATGTGATCACCTCGGCATCCAGCCTGATGTTTTGCCTCGACGAACTGATCGTCTGTTCCGCGATCGAGTGGATGCGCCGCTATTACCAAGGCTTCATGGAGGCCACGGCCGCGCTTCGAGGCGCGCACGAGGCGGAATGCCAAGCCCGGATGGTGGCCGAGCGGGCCAATGACGCCAAATCGAGTTTCTTCGCGGCGGCCAACCACGATCTTCGCCAGCCGGTTCAGTCCTTGTTGTTGTTCCACGCCTGCCTCGCCACCATGCTGCGCGGCCATCCGGCGGCGGCGCTGTTGGCCGAAAGCGATGCCGCCTTGCAGGCGTTGCGGGGGCTTCTCGACCGGTTGCTGACGGTCTCGCGGCTGGAGGCCGGGATCGATTCCGTCAAGCCGGTGACCTTTGCCCTCGACGGCGTGATCGCGCCGCTGGTCAGCGAATATCGCGGGCGGGCGGCGGAAAAGGCGTTGGACCTGCGATGGGTGCCGTGCGGGCTGACGGCGGTCAGCGATCCCTTGATGTTCGCGGCCATCCTTCGCAATCTGATCGACAACGCGATCCGTTACACCCCGGGAAGCGGGCAGGTTTTGATCGGCTGCCGCCGCCTCGGCGATTCCGTCCGGGTCGAGGTGTACAACAGCGGCGCCGGTATTCCCGACGAAAAAATCGAGGCGGTGTTCGAGGATTTCGTGCAACTGGACAATCCGGCCCGTAACAGCGGCCTGGGCTACGGCTTCGGTCTCGCCATTGTCCGGCGGCTCTGCGACCGTTTGGACCATCCGATTTTGGTGACATCGCGGGCCGGGCGGGGAACCTGTTTTCGCGTGACCGTGCCGCGTGGCGGCGTGGTGCCGCCGGTCACCCCGGAAAACCCCGCCGAAGATCGCCGAGCCCTGCGCCGGCTGGTGCTGTTGGTCGATGACGATGTCTTGGTTTTAAGGTCGCTGGCGCGGAGTCTTGTCCAGGCGGGCTTCGAGGCCGTCGCGGCGCCCAGCGGCCGCGCGGCGTTGGCGGCCCTGGGCGGCCGCAAGCCGGACATCGCCTTGCTCGACTACCGCCTGGGGGACGAGACCGGCCTTGACGTGCTGGCGGAGCTGGACGCCGCCTTTGGGCGGGGCATCCCGGTCTGCCTGCTGTCGGGGGATACCGGGGTGGAGTTGCCGGACGAAATCGCGCGGCGCGGGGTGGGGGTTCTGTACAAGCCGATCGGTTCGCGGGACCTGCTTTCCGTGGTTCGGGCGATGGGAGTGGCGGTGGTTCCGTGATGGCATCGCTAGGCGGCCTCGGTCTCCAACGGATATTCCCGCACCAGCACGTCGGTCGGCAGGCCCAAGCCCTGATGTAGACGGCGGATCATCGCCAGGGTCAACGGGCGCTTGCGGTTCATCACCTCGGACACCCGGCCGCTGCCACCAATCATCGGTTCGAGATCGGCCATTTTCAGGCCGCGCGCCTCAAGCGCGAAGCGGATCAACGTGATCGGGTCGGGCGGCTCGATCGGGTGGTGACGGGCCTCCCAAGCCTCGACCAAGGTGGAGAGGACATCAAGACGATCCCCCTCGGGCGTGCCGGGTTCGGCACCCATGATCGTACCGATTTCGGCCAAGGCCGTTTCGTAGTCCTGTTCCGTATGGATCGGATTCACGGTGACCATGTCAGACCCTTTCGACGTCGATGCGATCGTATTCCGCATGGGTGCCGACAAAGCGGACATAAACCCGGCGAAACGGATAATTGATAAACACCACCAAACGATATTTGTTGCCGCCGATGTTGAAGACTACCCGGTCACCGACGAAGCTGGCCGCGCGGAACTGGGTTTTCACCGCTGACGGTCCCGGCCAATCCGCTGTGCTGGTTAAGGTATACCACGCTTTCAACGGCTCTTCGCTATCGCCTCGGCCGGGCAATGCCCAATGGGCGCGCAGGGTTTTGAGCGCGACGATCCGCATGCGGGAAGTCTAGCTCCTCCCAAAGCGGGAGGGAAGGCGAATCGCCCTACCTCTTCCCCAAACTCTCCCGCTTCATCTCCAGCTCAAGCCAGCGCTCTTCCCCCGCCGCCAGTTCATGGCGGGCGGTTTCCAGGCGGGCGGCGGCCGCCGCGTAGCGGGCGGGGTCGGTGCCGTAAAAGGCGGGGTCGGCCAGTTTGCCTTCCAGCCCTTCGATCTCGCCCAGCAGGGCTTCGATGCGCGCCGGCAGCTCCTCCAACTCGCGGTTTTCCTTGTAGGACAGCTTGGTGATCGCGCGCGGCGCTTTGGCCTCGGGCACGCTCGGGCGGGCGCTGGCGCGCTCGGGCGTCGGGTCTTTCGGGCGCTGGCGGGCGTAGTCGGAATAGCCGCCGGGATATTCCTCGACCCGGCCATTCCCCTCCACGGCGATCACGCTGGTCACCACGCGGTCGAGGAAATCGCGGTCGTGGCTGACCAGGATCAGCGTGCCCTCGAAATCGGCCAGCATTTCCTCCAACAGATCCAGGGTGTCCATGTCCAGATCGTTGGTCGGTTCGTCCAGGATCAGCAAATTGGCGGGTTTGGCCAGCAGTTTGGCCAGCAGCAGGCGGTTGCGTTCGCCGCCCGACAGGGCTTTGACCGGGCTGCGCAATTGCGCGTCGGTGAACAGAAAATCGCGGGCATAGCTGGCGACGTGGCGGACTTGGCCGCGCACATGCACGCTGTCGCCCGCCTTGTCGGTCAGGGTGTCCCAGATGGTGGCGTCGTAATCCAGCGCCTCGCGCCGCTGGTCGTAATAGGCGGCTTCTAGGTTCGTGCCCAGGCGGACCTCGCCCTGGTCGGGGGCAAGCTGGCCGGTCAGCAGCCGCAGCAGGCTGGTTTTGCCCGCCCCGTTGGCGCCGATCAAGCCGACCCGGTCGCCGCGCATGATGCGGGTGGTGAAATCCGTGCAGATCACGGTGTCGCCGAAGGCCTTGCCGATACCCTTGGCCTCGACCACCAGGGCGCCGCTGCTCGTGCCGGTTTCGACGTCGAACTGAACCGAACGCGGGCCTTTCGAACGGGCGGCCCGCTGGCCGCGCAGATCGTTGAGTGCCCGCAGGCGGCCCATGTTGCGTTTGCGCCGCGCCGTCACGCCGCGCGCCAGCCAGTGCAGTTCGGCGGCCAGTTTCTTGTCCATGCGGGCAAGCTCGGCTTCCTCGGCCGCTTCCTCCTCGTCCGCCCAGGCGGTGAAATGGGCGAATCCGCGTTCCGAGCGTTTGGCCTTGCCGTCCCACAGCCACAGGGTTTGCTTCGAGACCTTGGTCAGAAAGGCGCGGTCGTGGCTGATCACCACCAAGGCGCCGGTATAGGCGGCCAGCCAGTCTTCCAGCCACAGCACGGTGGGCAGGTCCAAATGGTTGGTGGGTTCATCCAGCAGCAAGGCGTCGGGGTTCGAGACCAGAACGCGCGCCAAGGCGGCGCGCCGCGCCTCGCCGCCCGACAGGGTGCTTGGGTCGCGGGCGGGGTCGAGTTTGACGTCCAGCAACACCGATTCGGCGCGGAAGGCTTGGTCGCGCTCGGACTCGGGCAGGCCGTCCAGCACATAGTCCAGCACGGTGGCGCCGCTTAATTTTGGGTCTTGTTCCAGGCAGCCGATCCGCACCCCGGGCTGGCGGAACACCTCGCCCGATTCGGGCAGCACGGTTCCGGCCAGCACTTTCAGCAGGGTCGATTTGCCGCTGCCGTTGCGTCCGACCAAGCAGATTTTCTCGCCGGGGGCGGCGGCGACGGTCACCCCGGTGAACAACGGGGCGCCGCCGAAGGTGACGAAGACGTCGCGCAAGGCGAGGACGGGAGGAGGTGCCATGCCCAGACCCTTATCACGGATTGGCGGGCAACGTCACCACGAAGCGGGCCCCGCCCCCGGCCCGGTTTTCGGCGGTTAGCGTGCCGCCGTGGGCGGCGACGATCTGGCGGGAAATCGATAACCCCAGGCCGGAATGGGTGCCGAACGCCTCGCCGTCGGGGCGTTCGCTGTAGAAGCGTTCGAACACCGCGTCCAGTTTTCCGGGCGGAATGCCGGGGCCTTCGTCCTCGACCGTCAGGCGGACCGATCCGCCCTGGGGGGCGGCGGTCAGGGTAATGGTGCCCCCATTCGGGCTGAAGGATTGCGCGTTGCCGATCAGATTGCGCAGAACCTGAACCAAACGGTCCTCGATGCCGGGCACGATCAGCACGTCGCCCGGCGGGTGGCGGACATGGAAATGCACCGGGCCGGTGCCGAACACCTCGGCCAGGGCATCGATCATCGCGCCCAGATCGACCGGTTTCATTTCGGCCCGCGACAGCTCGGCGTCCAGGCGCGACGCGTCGGAAATGTCGGTCAGCAGGCGGTTCAGCCGTGCCACGTCTTGCTGGACGATCGCCAACAGGCGAGCTTGTTTCACGGGATCGTCGATGCGGACCACGGTTTCGATCGCCGAATGGATCGAGGTCAGCGGGTTCTTGATCTCGTGGCTGACATCGGCGGCAAAGGCCTCGATCGCGTCCATCCGGCGCCACAGCGCCTCGGTCATTTCGCGGAAGGCGACCGCCAGTTCGCCGATTTCGTCGCCGCGCGCCGACATGTCGGGAATCGCGTGGCGGCGGCCGTGTCCGTGCCGCACCCGTTCGGCGGCCAGCGCCAAACGGCGGATCGGCCGGGCGATGGTGCCCGCCAGATACAAGGACACCAGCACCGTGATCAGCAACACCCCGGCCAGCACGGACAGAATCCGTTCCCGCACCTCGAACAGCGAGCGGGCGACATTGCCGCCGTCCACCGACACCATCACCGCGCCGGTCACCTGTTTGAACCGTTGCACCGGCACCGCCGCCGACAGGACCATAGCCCGTCCGCCGCCCATAACCGCCGTGCCGACCTCGCCGCCCAGGGCGTCCATCACCTTGGGGAAATGGCGGCCGTCCTTATCCAGCCGCTCGCCGGCGGTCTTTTTCATGTCCAGCGACCAGATGCGGTCCCAATGGCGGGCGAACCAGCCGGGCGCGGCCCCGGCGGGCGGCAGTTCCTCGATCTGGAAGACGCCGCGGGCCGACAACAGATAGTGCGAGTCGGCGGCCAGCATGCCGTTGCCGTCGAACAGGCGGACCCGGACATGCGCGGGCTCGGCCAGGCGGCGGATCATCGGCTGCACGATTTCGGTGTTCAGGGTGAAAACCCCGGGCGGCCCTTCCAAAAGGGCGCCCTCATCGACCGCCGCCGCGATCATCCGGCCCACGGTGGCCAGCCCGGCCAATTCGGCGCGGACCAGTTCCTGGCGCGTGCGGTCGAGATAGATCTGCCCCAGCACCAAAATGACCGGCGCCAGCAGATTGACCGCCAAAATCCGCCGCGTCAAAGGCGAGGCGAACGGACGCCAGCGCCCGAATCCCCTAGGCGGTTTCGTCACGATAGCGGTATCCCACCCCGTACAGCGTTTCGATATGGTCGAAATCGGGGTCCGCCTCGCGCAGCTTCTTGCGCAACCGCTTGATGTGGCTGTCGATCGTCCGGTCATCGACATAGATATTTTCGCCGTAAGCGGCGTCGATCAATTGATCGCGGCTTTTGACATGGCCCGACCGCTGGGCCAGCGCCTTCAAGATCAGGAATTCGGTGACGGTCAGATCGATCGTCTGGCCCTTCCAGGCGCATTCGTGGCGCGACGGGTCCAGCACCAAGCCGCCGCGCGTCACCACTTGCGGCGGATCCTCGGCGGCTTCGCTGCGCCGCAGCAGGGCGCGGATGCGCTCGATCAGCAGGGCCTGGGCGAAGGGTTTGCGGATGTAATCGTCGGCCCCGGCCCGCAGACCCTGGACCTCGTCGTCGATATCGTCCTTCGAGGTCAGGAAGATCACCGGCAGCCGGCTGGTCTTGCGCAGGCGGGCCAACAGTTCCAGCCCGTCCATCCGGGGCATCTTGATGTCGAGCACCGCGATATCGACCGGCTGGGCGACCAGACCGCGCAGCGCCGACTCGCCGTCGGAATAGGTGCGGACCTTGAAGCCTTCGGACTCCAGCGCCATCGCGACCGAGGTCAGGATGTTGCGGTCGTCATCGACCAGGGCGACGGTATAGGTCACGGCGGCTCTCCCGTTGACGCTGTCTTTTACCAGGGCAGTATATAGGGCGCCCGGGGATCTTCGCACCTCACCCTTTTGTTAGGATTCATCCCAACAGCCGCCGCAAGGCCGACTCGACCCCGGAAACATAGCTGCCGCCGAACAGGCGGACATGCACCAGCAGCGGATAAAGGGTGTACAACTCGCGCCGGACCTCCCAAAAAGCCGGGGAAATCGGTCGCAGCTCGTCATAGGCGGTGAAGAACGGGCGGGCGAAGGTGCCGAACAGCGTGCCGAAGGCCAGTTCGATCTCGGGATCGCCGTAATACAAGGCGGGGTCGATGAAGGCGGCGACCCGCCCGTTCCGGCACAAGATATTGCCGCCCCAGGCATCGCCGTGCAGCAAGGCGGGGGCGCTGGGCTCGTCGATCCAGCGATCCATCTTGGCGGCCAAGCGATCGATCCGCGCGCGGGTGGCGGGGGGCAGGCGCCCGGCCTTCACCGCTTCGTCGGCCATGTACAGCAGGCGGTGGTCGCGGAAGAAATCGGCCCAGCGCGGCGTGGGCGGATTGGGCTGGGTCAGCCCGCCGATCACCGTGTCGCGCGACAGCCCGAAGCTGTGCCAGCTCAGTTCATGCAGCCCGGCCAGCAAATGCGCCGCGTGGATTTGCGCCGAATCCCCGACCGCCTCGCCCGCCTCGATATAGTTCAGCAGCAGCAGATCATCGTCGGCATGGACGACATGGGGGACCGGCAATTGCGTTTGGCTGGCCAGGGTGCGCAGCATCCAGCCCTCGGGCTCGAGTCCTGGTCCAAGTTTGGCGACCACCCGGCCGCCGCCCTGCAACGACACCAGCAGCACTTGCCCGATGCAGCCGCCGTGCAGCGGCGTGGAGCCGGTGACCGCCAGCCCGGTGATTTGACCGATGCGGGCCGCCAGGGCAGGGGTCACGTCAGGACTCGTCCCACAGGGTGTGCAGGTGGGCCAGCAGACCCTCGGACCCGGTTTCGATCATGTCGAGGACCCGTTCGAAGCCGTCGCCCGCGCCGTAATAGGGGTCGGGCACGTCGTCGGTGCCAAAGGAAGGCGCGAAGGTCATGAACAGGCGGATTTTGGCGGCATCGGCGGCGGTTGGGGCCTGGGCGGTCAGCTCGCGCAGATGGCCGCGATCCATGGCCAGGATTAGGTCGAAGGTGGTGAAATCATCGGCGCGGACTTGGCGGGCCCGCAGATCCCCGATCGCATGACCGCGCGCCCGCGCGGCGGCTTGGGAGCGCGCATCGGGGGGCTCGCCCGCGTGGAACCCGTGGGTTCCCGCCGAATCGATGGCGATTTTGCCCTCCAGCCCTTGGCCGCGGACCAGATCGCGGAACACGCCCTCGGCCGTGGGGGAACGGCAGATATTGCCCGAGCAGACGAATAGAATCCGAACCATCTCCGCCTCGTCCTCGTGGGTTGTCCGACGCTGATACCCTAGTAGCGCCGCCCCGCGCAAGCAAGGCCAAGCCCGGACTTGCGAATGCATCCGGTTCTGGCATAATGCGCCTCCCATCCGGGGCGCGGGTGTAGCTCAATGGTAGAGCAGAAGCTTCCCAAGCTTACGACGAGGGTTCGATTCCCTTCACCCGCTCCAAT
>CAIULK010000004.1 GCA_903899885.1 uncultured Rhodospirillaceae bacterium | reverse complement strand
GGCCAGCGCGCTTCGGAACGAAGTAGTACATGATGCCGAGGAAGCCGCCGGTCAGGAAGAACCCGACCGCGTTATGGCCGTACCACCACTGCACCATCGCGCCTTGCACGCCGGAGAAGATGTTGTACGACTTCAACAGGCTGCCACCGAACAGCGCCACCGGAATGGCGATGTTGTTACCCAAGTGCAGCATCGCCACCGTCAGGATCATCGCGAGGAAGAACCAGTTGGCGACGTAGATATGCGGCTCCTTGCGCTTCATGATCGTGCCGGCGAAGGCCATCAGGTACGCCACCCAAACGACGGTGATGTACAGGTCGAAGATCCATTCCGGCTCGGCGTATTCCTGGCCCTGGCTGAAGCCCAGCACATAGGACAGGGCGCACAGCACGATGCCGAGCTGCCAAGCGTAGAAGATGAAATTGCCCATCGCCCGGCCACCGAACATTTCGGTACGGCAGGTGCGCTGGACGCAATACAACGAGGTAGCAAAAAGGACGTTGCCGCCGAAAGCGAAAATCACGGCGGAGGTGTGGACCGGACGAATACGTCCGAACGTCGTCCACTCAAGATCCAGATTGAGGGCCGGGAAGGCCAACTGCCAAGCGATGACATCGCCCACCAGAAAGCCGACCACCCCCCAGAACGTCGCCGCGAGGACGAACTTCTTCACCACGTCTTCGCAATACGTGGCTTCGGTGTTGGTGCTCATGCCGAACTCCTTGATCGACCGGGAAAGGGTCTTGCTCGAAGCTCCGGCCGGAAACACAGCAATAAAATTGCCCCCATGCCATGCCGACCGGACGGTTCATTTCTCCGAGTGCCGCGCACTATGCCGATTGAAATAAGTCCAGCCATTGATCCAGATCAAAAACCGCCGAAATTTCGCCATAAGTTCCAACGATTGTGGGTTCCGAGACCCCCACGAGACGAGGAAAATTGGCTCATGAAAATCATTCGGGTGCTTTTCGGCGAGAAATTGCGGACAATGTTCCCATGCTGAAACATGGCGACATCTGGGCCGCGATCGATGCCTTGGCCCGCGACTGCGGGCTGACGGCGTCGGCCTTGGCGCGCCGTGCCGGGCTGGACCCCACCACCTTCAACCGCAGCAAGCGGCTGACCCCGGAGGGCAAGCCGCGCTGGCCCTCGACCGAAAGCATCGCCAAGATCCTAGAGGCGACCGGCTCGACGCTGACCGCCTTCGTCGCCCATATCGAGCCCGACGGCGCCCGCCCGCCCGGCCGCCGGATTCCCCTGATCGCCCTGGCGCGGGCGGGTGATCGCGGCCTGTTCGACGCCCTCGGTCACCCGGCCCCCGGCGGTTGGGACGAAATCGTGTTTCTGGGGCTCGACGACCCGGCCGGCTATGCGATCGAGGTCACCGGCGACAGCTTGGAACCCCTGTACCGCGATGGCGACGTCCTGGTGGTCTCGCCCGCCTCGGGCGTGCGGCGCGGCGACCGGGTGGTGGCCGCCACCACCAGCGGCGAGGTGACGGTCCGCCAGTTGGTGCGCCAAAGCGCCCGGCGGATCGAGTTGGCCTCGCCCGGCGGGCTGCATTCGAGCCGCGAACACGCGGCCGAGGAGATCGCTTGGATGGCCCGCATCGTCTGGGCCAGTCAGTAGCGCGCCGATGACGGTCGATATCACCCCCTTCGACCTGTTGCGCTGGTATCTCGACGCCGGAGCCGACGAGGCGATCGGCGAGGCCGCCATCGATCGGTTCAAGGCGGTTTCCGAGGTGAAACGCGAGGCGCCGCCGCCCCCACCCCCGGCGGCGAAGACGGCGGCGCCGGTTTCCGCCACCGCCGCGCATCTGGCCGATGGCTGCCGCACGCTGGCCGATCTGAAGGCGGCGATGGAGGCGTTCGACGGCCTGCCCCTGACCCGCACCGCCACCACCACGGTGTTCGCCGACGGCAACCCCGAGGCGCGGCTGATGGTGATCGGCGAAGCCCCCGGCCAGGAGGAAGACCGCGCCGGGCGTCCCTTCGTCGGACGCAGCGGGATATTGCTGAACAAGATGCTGGCCTCGATCGGGCTGGAACGCGAGCGCGACGTTTACATAACCAACGTCTTGGCGTGGCGTCCGCTGGAGAACCGCAAACCGGCCCCCGACGAGGTGGCGGTTTGCCTGCCCTTCCTGGTTCGCCACATCGAATTGATCGACCCGGCGATGATTTTGCTGCTGGGCGGCGCCGCCGCGTCGGCGGTTTTGGCCCGGAACGAGGGAATCAACCGGCTGCGCGGCCAATGGCACGATTTCGCCTCGCCCGGATTATCCCATCCGGTGCCGGTGATCGCCAGTTTCCACCCCGCCTATCTGTTGCGCACCCCCGAGGCCAAGCGCGCCGCCTGGAAGGATTTATTGATGGTCAAGACCCGTCTGGACGCGAAGACGCCGTAATGAGCAGCGTGCTGGCGATCCCGGATCTGCGCCGGTTCCTGGCCGCCCGTTTCGCGGTGATGGTCGCCTATCAGATGGCGGCGGTGGCGGTTGGCTGGCAGATCTACGACATCACCCATCGCCCGCTGCTGCTGGGCTATGTCGGGCTGTCGGTGTTCCTGCCCGGGTTCGTGTGCGCGTTGCCCGCCGGGATCGCCGCCGACCGCTTCGACCGCCGCCGGATCCTGGCGGTCGCGGTGACCGCCTTGGCCTTGGCCTGTCTGGCCCTGCTGGCCCTGACGCTGCGGGGCGAGCCGCCGATTGGCGGCATTTTCGCCGTTCTGGTGGTGATGGGCACGGCGCGCGCCTTCCTGGCCCCCGCCACCCAGGCGCTGTTGCCGCTGCTGGTACCGGGCCCGGCCTTTCCCAAGGCGATCGCGCTCAGTTCCACCGCGATGCAGACGGCGATCGTCGCCGGTCCGGCCTTGGGCGGCTTTTTATACGGCTTTGGCCCCCCGGTGGTGTACGGGCTGGCCGCCGGGATTTTGATCCTGGGATCGCTGGCGGCGATGGCGATCGAAACGCCGATGCGCGCCCGCGTCGCCGCCGCCGGGTTGGAGGGGCTGCTGGCGGGCGTGCGTTATGTCCGCTCGCGCGGCGACATTCTGGGCGCCATTTCCCTGGATTTGTTCGCGGTGCTGTTGGGCGGCGCCACCGCCTTGCTGCCGGTTTATGCCCGCGACATCTTGCACATCGGTCCGCTGGGACTGGGACTGCTGCGCGCCGCCCCCGCCACCGGGGCGACCGCGATGGCTTTGGTTCTGGCGCGCTTTCCGCTGGAACGCCGGGCCGGACCGAAGCTGTTCGCGGCCGTGACGCTGTTCGGGCTATCGACCGTGGTGTTCGGCCTGTCGGAAAGCTTTCCCTTGTCGTTGATGGCGCTGGCCATGCTAGGGGCGGCCGACATGATCAGCGTGGTGGTCCGCCACACCTTGGTGCAGCTCCGTACCCCCGACGCGATGCGCGGCCGGGTCAGTTCGGTCAACTGGGTGTTCATCGGCGCCTCGAACGAATTGGGCGAGTTCGAATCCGGGGTCACCGCCGCGTGGTTCGGCACGGTTCCGGCGGTGGTGATCGGCGGATTGGGAACCCTGGTGATCGCCGCCGTCTGGGCATGGCGATTCCCGGAACTGCGCCGCATCGACAATCCCGGCGCGGACGGCAACCATTAGGCAACATGCCGCTTGCCATTTTTCACGCCATCCCGTATGCAATCCCTCGTCGCGCAAAACGTGTGTCGCGGTTTTGGCACGAGACGGGGCCGGTCAATTTCGTGAATTTTCGGTAACTTTCCGATAAATATCGCACATTACGAATAACACCCGATTCCCCTGCCTTGGCCCATGTTTTAGAAAACCGGCGCAACCGCAGGGGGATCCGATGTTTAGGAACACCAGTGTATTCGTGCGCTTCATCGGCGGCATCGCCGCCGCGATGCTGCTGGTTTTCGCGCTCGCCCTGCCCTTCTTGCTGTCGCAAACCTCGTCCTTGATCACCCGCGCCGAAACCCGCGAGTTGCGCGGGTTTCAAAGCGCGTTCACCGCCGCCATCGCCAACACCAACGGCAACGCCCTGGCGATGGCGCTTTTGGTCTCGGGGATTCCCGAGGTGCGGCGCGCCTTGGCCGATGGCGACCGCGAGACCTTGGCCGCCTTGTTCGTGCCGGGCTTCGCCGCCTTGAAGACCCAGGTCGGATTCGACCAGTTCCAATTCCATACCGCGCCCGCCACCTCGTTCCTGCGGGTTCACGAGCCCGCCAAATTCGGCGACGACCTGTCCTCGTTCCGCCAAACCGTGGTTGATGCCAACACCGGATCGAAACCGGTCATGGGGCTGGAAAAAGGTGTGGCGGGGCTGGGCATCCGGGGCGTGGTTCCCGTCAGGGACGGCGACCATTTCGTTGGATCGGTGGAGTTCGGCGCCAATTTCGGGCAATCCTTCGCCGCCGACTTCAAAAAGCGCTACGGCGCCGATGTGGCGATCACCGTCAAGGACGCGAAGAGCGGTGAATTCAAAACCATCGCCAGCACCGCGCCACCGCTTTTCGGCGGCGAGGAGTGGAGCCAATCGCTGGCCGGCGTGGAGGTTCTGCGCAGGGGCGAGCGCGATGGACGCACGATTAGCGGGCTGCTGATTCCGGTCGCGGATTTTTCGGGCAAGGCCGCCGCCGTCGCCGAAATCACCATGGACGCCGAGGATTACGTCGGCCTCTACGCCTCGGCCCGCAACCGGCTGATGCTGACCCTGGTGGTCTCGCTGACGGCGCTGGTCGCGATGAGCATCGCCGTCGTGCGCACGGTGACCAAGCCGGTCGAGGATCTGGTGCGCACGGTGGGCAAACTGTCCGAGGGCGACACCGACATCATCGTGCCCGGCACCGACCGGGGCGACGAAATCGGGCCGCTGGCCGTGGCGCTGGATCATTGGCGCCAGCGCTTGATCGAAAACCGCGCGCACGAGGCACGCGAGCGCCAGGAATTCGCCGCCCGCGAGGCCCGGCAGCAGCGCATCGCCGATGCCACCCGCCGCTTCGACCAGACGGTGATGGCCCTGATGGCCCAGATCAAGTCCGCCACCGACACGCTGCACGGCTCGGCCAATACCCTGGCCGCCAACGCCGAACAAACCCAGCGGCAAAGCGCCTCGGTCGCCGCCGCCACCGATCAGGCAACGATGAATGTCGAGACGGTATCAACCGCCGGCACCGAATTGACCGCCTCGATCACCGAAATTTCGCGGCAAGTCAGCCAATCGGCGACCATCGCGCGCGCCGCGACCGCCGAGGCCGAGGACGCCAAACAGCGCGTCACCGGGCTTGCCGAGGCCGCGCGGACCATCGGCGACGTCATCAACCTGATCAACGATATCGCCAGCCAAACCAACCTGCTGGCCCTGAACGCGACGATCGAAAGTGCCCGGGCGGGCGAGGCCGGCAAGGGATTCGCCGTCGTCGCCCACGAGGTCAAGAATCTGGCCGGCCAGACCGGCCGGGCAACCGAGGACATCAGCACCCAGATTGGCGCCATTCAGGAGAAAACCACCCAGGCCGTGGCGGCCATCGAAGGAATCGCCGACACCATCACGCGCATCGACCAGTTATCGACGACCATCGCCGGGGCGGTCGAACAGCAAGGGGCCGCGACCGCCGAAATCGCCCGCAATGTCGATCAAGCCTCGCAAGGCACGCGCGAAGTGGCCGCCAACATTACCGGCGTCGCCGAAGCCGCCGCCCAAACCGGCCAGATGGCCCAGACCGTCTTCGCCTCGGCCAATGCGTTGCTGCATCAAAGCCACGCGTTGGAACAGTCGGTCCGCGGCTTCCTGGACGAAGTCCGCGCGGCGTGATGCAATTTGATTGCATCGCGCTAGGCTTTTATACCGGCGAGCCGCTGACGCGACTCGCCTATTTGCCCTCTGCCTAAGCGCGGCCGTCCGGGCGCTTGGCCGCGACCGCAATGGTCGCCGGGACGCCAGCACGGCTGGTCTAAAACAGTTCGGAATCGTCGTTGCCGTCCAGCGACGCCCACTGCGCGATTTCGCGCTGATGAATTTCCCCGGACAGGGTTTCGAGCAGCGCGATCACCGAAAGCGAGGCCTCGTTCATCCGCTCGACGGCTTCGAGCGCCTCGTCGCGACGCCCGGCCTCGAACAAGGTCAAGGCCTGTTTGGCGTGGACATGGACCTGTTCGTGCGGGGCCGACAGCGCGCGGTAGGTGGAACTGGCCACCGTCGCCTCGTCGGCGACCTGATCATACCATTTGCCGAGACGGCACGCGTGGTGATCGGCCACGGCGGCGGCGGTCAGGTTCGACTGGCCGGTGACCGCCTCGACCACCCGGCGCTTGAAGGCGACATGGTCGTTGCGGGCGACCTCGACCAGTAGCGAGGATGACCCATCGGCGGCGAAGGCACCGACCTGTTTGTCGAGGTGATCGCTCATCCGGGCCATGCCGGTCAGAACCTCGTCCAGCTCGCTATCGTTGGCCTTGGCGATCTCGGCAACCTCGCGGGTGCCGCGCGCCAGATCGGCGGCCGACCCCGATTGGCGTTCCAGCAGCGAGGAAATGTCGGCCATCCGCGCGCCCACCGACCCCACCCGGGCGGCGATGTCGCTTAACTGGCCGCCCAGATCGTCGGCCATCGACTGGCCCTCGGCGACCGAGGCCGACGACGCCTCCATCGCGCGGACGATCGCCTGCATTTCGGCTTGCAAATGTTCGATGCGGCCACGGATATCGTCGGTCGCCCGCGAGGTCTGATTGGCCAGGGTCTTGACCTCGTTCGCCACCACCGCGAACCCCTTGCCCGCGTCGCCGGCGCGGGCCGCCTCGATCGTCGCGTTCAGCGCCAGCAGGTTGGTCATTCCGGCCACCTGCTCGATATCGGTGACGATTTGGCCGATCTGGCGCGAGGCCTCGGTCAACTCGCGCACTTGTTCGGCGGTTGCCGCCACCGCGCCGACGATTTTTTCGAACGCGCCCCGCATTTGGCGGCTGGCCGACAGGCCGTGATCGGCCGCCGCCCCGGCGTCGCCCGCGTCGGACGCCGCCCCCGACGAATCGGCCGAGACCTCGTTGATCGATTCGCGCAACCCCTCGACCGCCTGGGCCATCCCCTGCACCTCGCGCGAGGTGGTATCGACTTCCTGCTTCATTCGCGACAGCATGATCATCGCGTCGTTGCCCAGCATCGCCGCCTCGACCAGCGAGCGCAGCATCGTGTGCTGAATTTGATAGCGTTCGCGCTGGGCCTTTTCGTGGTCGCGCTCGCGCTCGTCGGACATCACCTTGATCTGATCGCGGTTGATGACGATTTCCTGCAACATCGCGGCGACCAGACCGAATTCGTCGGGACGGCGCGGCGACAGTTTCAGCCCGTCGATGCCGCCTTCGGTGCGGATATGGTCGATATCGTGCTTTAGCGCGGCGAAACTGCTGGTGATCAACCGGAACAGATACAGGATCGACAACACCACGATCACCGCGCCCGCCGCCATGTCGGCGAACAGAAAACGCAGCAGGGCGGCTCCGTTGTCATCGACCGCCGCCGCCTGGGCGTCCAAATCGTGCAGACGGCCGGACACGCCCTCGGTCGCGGCTGTCACCAAGGGTTCAAGCTGGGTCCGCAGCCGCTCGCCCTGGGTATCGAAATCCTGCAATTCGACGGCAACGACGCGCCCCTCGGCGTAACGGTCGGCCATGGTCAGGCCGGCTTGCCAGAAGGGCGGAAACTCGGCCGCCACCCGATCGACCGCCGCCGTCACCTCGGGCAGATTCAGGGTCCGGGCAAGCTCCTTGGCCTTGGCCAGATCGGCCTCGATGCGCTGAACATAGGCGCGGGACCGCGTCCGGTCGTCGTCGCTGACCGTTCGGGCCGCCGCGATGGCGGTGAAGAATCCGTTGATGCGCAGGGCGTCGCTTTGCAGATCCTTGATCGCCGCCAGGAAAACCACCGCCGAACGGTCAAGTTCTTCCGCCCCTTGGCGCACGATCACCACATCTTGCCGCGCCGCCACCAGACGAGCGGCGATATACAAGGTCGAGCCCCCCGCCACCGCCATGATCAGCAGAAACGCCAGCAGCAGTTTGCCGCGGAAACTCATGTCTCTCCCTCCCCCAACTCCGGCACCCAACCCGGAATCGTCTAATTTGGATCATGCGGGAGGAGAGATTACCAACTGGTTAGAACAACTCCCCGGATTTTCCGGTGTCGATCCGGTCCCAACGCGCGATTTCACGACTGTGCAATTCGTCGGACAGCGTATGCAAACACGCGACCACGGTATGGGATTCGTCGCTCATGCGATCGACCTCGGCGAAAGCGGCGTCGACTTGCCCGGCCGCCGCCAATTCCAAGGCCGATTTCGCGTGAGCGTGAAACGCCGCATGCGTTTGGGCGATCGCCTGAAAGGCCGGACTGGCCAAGGTCACCGGATCGGTGACCGCGTCGTACCATTTGCCCAAGCGGCAACGGTGATGGTCGGCCACCTTGCCGGCGGTCAGATCCGACCGGCCCAGCATCCCATCGACCACCCGGCGCTTGAAGGCCATGTGATCGTTCTTGGCGACCTCGACCAGCAGGGTCCCCATTCCCGAGGTGACGAACGATCCGACCTGATGGTCCATATGCTCGCTCATCCGGGTCATGCCGGCCAGGACTTCGTCAAGTTCGCGGTCGTTGGCGGTGGCGATCTGGGCCACCTGATGGGTGCTGCGGGCCAAGTCGGCCGCCGTGCCCGACTGGGTTCCCAACAGCCCGGAAATCGTGCTCATCCGGCCGCTGACCCCGCCAACCTGGGCGGCGATATCGTGCAGGCGCCGCCCCAGATCCTCGATCATCTCTTGACCCGCCGCGACCCGCGACGACGAGGCCTCCATCGTGCGGACGATGTCCTTCATCTCGTCTTGCAGATGGGCGATGCGGCCGCGGATATCCTCGGTCGCGCGCGAGGTCTGGTTGGCCAGGATTTTCACCTCGTTCGCCACGACGGCAAAGCCCTTGCCCGCGTCGCCCGCCCGGGCCGCCTCGATCGTGGCGTTCAGGGCCAAAAGGTTGGTCTGACTGGCCACCGCGTCGATATCGGTGATGATCTGGCCGATCTGGCGCGAGGTTTCGGTCAGCTCACGAACCTGGGCGGCGGTTTCGGCGACCGAATCGACGATCCTCGCGAACGCGTCGCTGGTTTCGCCGCTGGCCGACAGCCCCTGACCGGCGGCGCGGCCGGCGGAATCGGCCTCGTTGGCGGCTTGGCTGCTGTCGGTCGAGATCGCTTCGATCTGGCCCCGCATTTCCGCGACCTCGCGGGCCATGCCCTGAATTTCCGACGAGGACAGATCAACCTCGCGCTTCATCCGCAGCAATTGGATCATCGCGTCATTGCCCAACATCGCCGCCTCGACCAGCGAACGCAGCATCGCCCGCTGCACGGTGTAGCGGTCGCGCTCGGCCAGCTCGTGCATCTTGCCTTGCTCTTCGGCCATCACCTGGATCTGATCGCGGTTGATGACGATTTCTTGCAACATTCCGGCGATGCGGCCGAACTCATCGGGCCGCGCGGGCGACAGACGCATGCCGGACAGGCCGTTCTTGCAGCGGATCTGGTCGATATCGTGTTCAAGCGCCGCGAAGCTGCGGGTGATCAGACGAAACAGATAGACGATCCCGCCCGCCACCAGACACGCCGCCACGCCCATCCCCAATGACAGGAACGCGATCATCGCGCCGTTGCCGGCCCGCACGGCGGCCGCGAGGCGGTCCAATTCGTGCAGCCGTTCCGAGGTTCCGGCGACGGCCATGCGGACCACCGGATCGGTGGCGGCCTTCAGGCGTTCGGCGCGCCGCTCGAAGTCGGTCATCACCCGGTCGCCCTCATCCTTGCGGCCATCGATATAGGCGCCGGCCATTTGCACGCCGGTCTGCCAATAAGGCGGGAATTCGGCGGCCAGTGCATCGATCAAGGGGATCACGGCGGGAAGATCCAGGCCGGCCGCCAAATCGCGGGCGCGGGCCAGGTCGGCCTCGGTGCCGCGGGCAAAGCGTTCGGCCTTTTGCCGGACGTCACCTTGGGTGGTGCGGGTCGCCGCGATCGTCGCGAACAGATTCTGGATCTGCGCGATATCGGTTTCGATGGTTTTGACCGCCACCAGGAACGACACCGCCCGGCCATCGACGATATCGCTTAGCCCCTGCATCCGGGCGATATCCTGGCCCGACAGCGCGAGGCGCGTTCCGACATGAACTGCCGATCCGCCGATCGCCAGCGAGATGAGCGCAAAGACAAGCACAAGCTTTCGGCGAAAGCTCATCGGTCGTCCTCCCCCGAGGGGCCCATCCGGGGATTACACTAGCATGAAGACCGGGGGTTCGCTCAATATTTGAATTGCGGCGAACATCCAAAGCCATTGAACACCCATGCGGCGGACGAGAGACGACCGGTTCCGCAAAAATATCCCGGACAGCCTGTCATGACATTTCGGCAGGCCCCCCGGTGTTTGCCCGAGGGCAGCCCGCGTTAAGGACCGATTAACCGTTCGTTTGACCCAAAAGTGAAACTGGCACGTTGCTTGCAACAGTTGAGGGCGGGCCGCGTTCGGTGCGGCGGCCCTGACAAAGAGTCAGCACGATTTGTTCGCCCCGAACGTTTTTTTTGAAATTTCCCATCTTCACAGACCGAAGATGACGTAATATGGTTACTGAACAGCGAGTTTTTTGCCACTCATCGCCTAACACGCGTGGTGGCGCAACCTGGCGGGCAACCGCCCAAAGACAACAACCAGCGAAGGCTGGGGTGGATCCAACTTCCGGCAATCACTCGAGAGGGGAATTACACATGAAGACCATCACGAAGCTCTCCGCCATCGCTCTGGTCGCGGCTGCGGTTTACGCCCTGCCCGCCTCGGCGGCCGATGCCCAGCAGGGCATGGGCGGCATGAGCGGGATGTCCGGCATGGGCGGCATGTCCGGCATGTCGGGCCAGCAGGGTATGTCCGGCATGGGCGGCATGTCCGGTCAGCAGGGCATGTCCGGCATGGGCGGCATGAGCGGCATGTCCGG
>CAIULK010000003.1 GCA_903899885.1 uncultured Rhodospirillaceae bacterium | reverse complement strand
GGTCAGCGCGGCGCCCTTGTTGCCGCGTTCTTCCTTGATGACCTGGACCAGGATGATCTGGCGGCGCTTGATCACCTCTTGGATTTTGTAATTGCGAAGAAGGCGGGCGCGGCGCCGTTCCATCTCCTGTTCGGAGGATTCATCGCCGCCGACCACTTCGACGTTGCGGCCTTCGCCGTTGTTGCCGTTGCCGCCGGACTCGGCGCCGTCGTTTTCAGCGCCGGCCTCGGCTTCGCCGCCGGTTTCGCCATCGGGATCGCCGTCTTCCGACGGTTCCTCGTCGGAGGAGGAGGGGGAATTCGAGGTCGGCCGTTCGGGCGGGCGGGGCGGTTCCGGCGCATCGACGGAATCCCGGAAACCCTCGGCGTTCTGCGCGGCCAGCAGGGCTTGACGGTCGGCGACCGGAATCTGGAAATAGTCGGGGTGGATTTCGCTGAAGGCCAGGAAACCGTGGCGGTTTCCGCCGTATTCGACGAACGCCGCCTGCAACGACGGTTCGACCCGAACAATCTTGGCGAGGTAAATATTGCCCTTTAACTGGCGTTTCGTGCTGGTTTCTACATCAAGCTCTTCGAGCCGGGTGCCATTGACCACGACAACCCGAGTCTCCTCGGGATGCGTGGCGTCGATCAACATGCGTTTTACCATTAAAACGGTATCTCCGTGCAGCGGTCCGCGACGCCAATTGGCGCGCCGGACGGCATTGGAACAGGGCGAAACCGAAGGCGCCCGGGACCAGGCAGGTCCGGGACACGGCATTCAGGGGCTGGGTCGCGGGAGAAAGCTCTCGGGGCATCGCGTCCGGTTTCGAAATTTTTTGTCAGACGGAGGTGCGAAAGGGAACCTTAAGACGCCTCACCACCCGGCACCAAAAACATGGCGCGAGCGGGAACGAAGAGAAACCACCCGAAAAAGCGGGGGCGGACCCTCCTCCTCACCTACCGTGACGACACCATAACGGCCCGGAAACGATTTAACAACGATCTTGTGCGTTGATAGGGAGCTGGGAAGAGAAGAACATTCCGAATCAAGGTGTTTCGCGTTGATGCTAAGGCATGGGGTGCGGTAGAAGAACGTGATGATCCGGCGACTGGCAATGATCGGAGTGATGGTGTCGGCGTTGCTGTGCGCGTTCCCGGCTTGGGCGCGCGTCAGCGTCGAGGCTTGGCGCGTCGCCGCTCACGAGGACGGCACGACCCGGCTGGTGCTGGATTTGTCCGATCCGTTCGAGTTCCATACCCGCGTTTTGCATGGACCGGAGCGGATCGTTGTCGATTCTCCCGCGCTATCCTTCACCAAACCGGCCGGGCTGGGCCATCCGGTGGGTCCGATAACCGGTTTGCGTTATGGCGAGGACGGGGCGGGCGGGCATCTTGAAATTTCATTGCGCCATCCGTCGCTGGTCAAAACCGCCTTCATCATAGCGCCGCGCGACGGGTTGGGCTGGCGCCTGGTCGTCGATATGGCCGAAGGTGCCCCGGAGAGAAAAGCCGCCGAGGCGCCGCCGCCGCCGCCACCCGCGCCGGTTCGCGCGGCCCCGCCCGAGGATCTTCCGCCGCCGATGGCCGCCGCCCCGCCGCCGCCGTTACCTCCGGCGGTGACCGAGGTGCAACCGGATCCCGTTGTGGTTCATCCCGCCCAGGGTGGACCGGTGTTGTCGGCGCCGATGCCGCCGCCGCCCGCCCGTCCGCAGGTGGCGCAACCGGCCGCCGCGCCGCCGGGCGGACCGGTGGTTCAGGCCGCCGTGGTGATTCCCGAACCGATGGCCAAGCCGAAGGGCGACGGCCGCCCGATGATCGTCGTCGATCCCGGACATGGCGGCGTCGATCCCGGGGCGACCGGTGTGTCGGGGGTGTACGAGAAGTTCATCACGCTGGCCGTGGCCCGTGAATTGGCCGAACAATTGGAACGTACCGGCCGCTACCGGGTGCGCCTGACGCGCGACCGCGATGTCTTCATCCCCTTGCGCGACCGGGTGGCGATCGCCCGGCAAGCGGGGGCCGATCTGTTCGTTTCGCTGCATGCCGACGTCGTGCGCGATCCGCAGATTCGCGGATTGTCGGTCTATACCTTGTCGCAAAACGCCTCGGACGCCGAGGCGCAGGCCCTGGCCGACAAGGAAAACAAGGCCGACGTCATCGGCGGCATTGATCTGTCGCACGAAAGCACCGACGTCGCCAATATCCTGATCGACCTCACTCAGCGTGAAACCATGAATCGTTCCGCCGAGTTTGCCGCCGACATCGTCGATGAACTGGGCCGCGATTCGCCGCTGTTGGCCAACACCCACCGTTTCGCGGGTTTCGCCGTGCTGAAGGCGCCCGATGTTCCGGCGGCCTTGGTTGAAATGGGCTATCTTTCGAACGAAACCGACGAACGCAACCTGCGCCATCCCGACTACCGCGCAAAAGTCGCGGGCGCCGTCGCGCGCGCGGTTGACCTGTTCTTCTTGAAAGGGCAAAAGGCGAAACGGTACTAATTCAAGGAGCCCTCGCCGGGCGCGCCCGTCCGGGCGCTTGGCCGCGGCCGCAATGGCCGCCGATCCCGGTGAAAGAGAGGTTTCAATGGTTCGCCGCTATGATATGGTCCCGGCGTGAAACGCATTCTCGGCACCCTTCTGACCCTGTTGTCGATCCTGTTGCTGCTGGCCCTGGTGGGGGCGGGCGGTGCTATCTATGTCTTTTGGCAATTCGGCCGGGGTCTGCCCGATTATCACCAGCTGGCGCATTACGAGCCGCCGATCACCACCCGCGTCTATGGCGGCGACGGGCGGCTGGTGGCGGAATATGCCAAGGAAAAGCGGGTGTTCATGCCGTTCTCGGCGATCCCGCAGCGGGTCAAGATGCCTTCTTGTCGGCCGAGGACAAGGGCTTCTACCAGCATTCCGGCGTCGATTTCGGTGGCGTCGCGCGCGCCGCGCTGATCAATCTGCGCAACAAGGGGATGGGGGCGGATCGCCGTCCGGTGGGGGCATCGACCATCACCCAGCAGGTCGCCAAGAATTTTCTGCTGACCAACGAAGTCTCGATCTCGCGCAAGGTCAAGGAGGCGATCCTCGCCTTCCGCATCGAGCGGGCCTTCACCAAGGATCATATCCTCGAGCTGTATTTGAACGAGATTTATCTCGGTCTGGGCTCGTACGGCGTGGCGGCGGCGGCGCAGACCTATTTCGACAAAAGCCTGGATGATCTGACGGTGGCCGAGGCGGGGTTCCTGGCCGCCTTGCCCAAGGCGCCCAATAACTACAATCCGAAGATTCACCCGCAGGCCGCCAAGGACCGGCGCGACTGGGTGATCGGCCGCATGGCCGAGGACGGCAAGATCACGCGGTCCGAGGCCGACGAGGCGCTATCCTCGGCGATCGAGCTGCGTCGCCGCGACGAGGATCAGATGATCGTCGGCGCCGATTATTTCGCCGAGGATATCCGCCGCGATCTGGCCGCCCGCTATGGCGAGGACGCCTTGTATAAGGGCGGGCTGGTGGTGCGCTCGACCGTCAACGCCGATCTTCAGGCGCTGGCCTCGAAGGTGCTGCGCAACGGTTTGATGGCCTATGACCACCGTCACGGCTGGCGCGGGCCGCTGGGGCATATCCAGCCCGGGCCGGGCTGGTCGACGCGGCTGGCCTCGGTGCCGCCGCCGGCCGGGGCCGAACCCTGGCTGACCGCCACCGTGTTGTCGGAAGGCGACCAGTCGCTGTCGATTGGCTTGATCGACGGGACCACCGGCACCATTCCGTGGCCGGAACTGCGCTGGGCCAAGGAGGCGCTGCCGCACGCGCATTTCGGTCCGCCGCCGCGCAAACCGTCGGACGTGGCGAAAACCGGCGATGTCGTGCTGGTCGAAAAGATCGCCAAGTCGGAGGACGGCAAGCCCTATCCGGCCGAGACCTACGCGTTGCGCCAGATCCCCAAGGTCGAAGGCGCGCTGGTGGCGGAAGACCCGCATACCGGGCGCGTGCTGGCGATGGTGGGCGGCTGGTCCTATTCGCAAAGCCAGTTCAACCGCGCCACCCAGGCGCAGCGCCAGCCGGGCTCGTCCTTCAAGCCGTTTGTCTATCTGACGGCGTTGGAACACGGCTATACGCCGTCGTCGCTGGTACTCGACGCGCCGATCGCGCTGGTCCAAGGCCCGAACATGCCGCTGTGGCGGCCCAAGAATTACGAGGACGATTTCCTCGGTCCCGCCACCTTGCGGGTCGGCATCGAAAAATCGCGCAACCTGATGACCGTGCGCCTCGCCCAGGCGATCGGCATGGACGCGGTGGCGGATACGGCTGGCAAATTCGGCGTTTACGACAATCTGCCGCGCGAACTGTCGATGGCGCTGGGGGCCGGGGATACCACGGTTCTGAAACTGATCAACGCCTATGCCATGCTGGTCAACGGCGGCAAGCGCATCACGCCGACCTTGATCGACCGCATTCAAGACCGCCAGGGCAAGACCATCTTCGCGCATGACAAGCGGTTCTGCGACGGCTGCCTGCAAACCCAGTTCACCAGCGACGAAATGCCGCGTCTGACCGATATCCGCGAGCAAATCGCCGATCCGGTCACCGCCTATCAGATCGTCCATATCCTGGAAGGCGTGGTCGAGCGCGGCACCGGGCGGGCCGTATCGGCGGTGGGCAAGCCGCTGGCGGGCAAGACCGGCACCTCGAACGACAGTTTCGACACCTGGTTTCTAGGCTTTTCGCCCGATCTCGCGGTGGGCGTGTTCGTCGGCTTCGACGAGCCGCAGTCGCTGGGCGAGCACGAAACCGGCGCCACGGTGGCCTCGCCGGTATTCCGCGATTTCATGATCACCGCGCTGAAAAACAAGGGACCGGTGCCGTTCCGGGTGCCGTCGGGCGTGCGGATGGTGCGGGTGGATTTGATCACCGGCAAACCGGCCGCGCCGAACGATCCCAAGGCGATCTGGGAAGCCTTCAAATCCGACGACCGTCTGCCTTCGGACGAGGAGGACGTGCTGGAGGGTCAAGGCGTCGATAGCGGCTTCACCACCTTCCAGCCCTTGACCGAGGGCGGCGAGGTGCCGTCCGGACCTGGTGGCCCCCGCGCTCCGGCGCCGCAAGCGCCCGCCCAACCCGCCGCGCCGGCGGCGGGTGGACTGTACTGATTTCGACAAAGGGAGAGTTGCCGTGCGCGCCGAGATCGAAGCGTTGGCCCGCGACATTCGCAAATCCGTCGCCCTGGTGCAACGCCACCTGAATTGGGACGAGGCGCTGGTGCGCGTCGATGAATTGACCGCCGCCTCGGAGAATCCCGATCTGTGGAACGACGCGGCCGCCGCCCAGGCCTTGATGCGCGAAAAGAACGCCCTGGAAACCGCCGTGAACGGCGTGCGCACCTTCCTGCGCGAGCTAGAGGATCTGGAAGGCCTGATCGAATTGGGCGAGGCCGAGGGCGACCAGTCGGTGATCGACGACGCCGAATCCCAGATCGCCGCGATGAAGAAGCAGGCCGCGACGATGGAGTTGGAAACCCTGCTGTCGGGCGAGGCGGACGGGTTTGACGCCTATCTCGAAGTCCATGCCGGGGCGGGCGGTACCGAATCGCAGGATTGGGCCTCGATGCTGGCCCGCATGTACACCCGCTGGGCCGAAAAGCGCGGCTTCAAGGTGGAATGGCTGGAAGAAAGCCCCGGCGAGGAAGCGGGTATCAAATCGGTGACCGTGCGGATTCTGGGCCACAACGCCTATGGTTGGCTGAAGACCGAAAGCGGCGTGCACCGGTTGGTGCGGATTTCCCCCTTCGATTCGGCGGCGCGCCGACACACCAGCTTTTCCTCGGTTTGGGTTTACCCGGTGGTCGATGAGACCATCGATATCCAGATCAACGAAGGCGATTGCCGGATCGACACCTACCGCGCCTCGGGCGCCGGTGGTCAGCACATCAACAAGACCGATTCGGCGGTGCGCATCACCCATAACCCATCGGGTATCGTCGTGCAGTGCCAAAGCGAACGCAGTCAGCACCAGAACCGGGCGCGCGCCTGGGACATGCTGAAAGCCCGTATGTATGAACAGGAATTGCAACGCCGCGAGGCGGCCTCGCAGGCGATCGAGGCCAACAAGTCGGACATCGGCTGGGGCCACCAGATCCGTTCGTATGTGCTGCAGCCGTATCAGATGGTCAAGGACCTGCGCACCGAGGTGGAAACCTCGGACACCCAGGGGGTGTTGGACGGGGATCTCGACCGCTTCATGGCGGCGTCGCTGGCGCAGAAGGTGGCGCAGAAGGATTAGCGGGTGGGTGGCCGGATCAGGCTTTCCGCCGGAATTCCCCATTCGCGATTGAGCTTCCACGCCATTTCCATGGTCAGCGGGCGCTTGCCCGACAAGATTTCGGATGCCCGCGAGCGCGAGCCAAGCAGGGCGGCCAGATCGCGCTGGCCGTAGCCTTGTTGCTCCATCCGGTATTTGATGGCGTCGATCGGGTCCGGCGGGTCGATCCTCCAGTGTTTGGCCTCATAGTCGGCGATGACCAAGGCGAGAAGGTCGAAGCGATCCGCCTCGGGCGTGCCGAGAGCGGGTTCTTCATCGAAATAGCGTTCGATTTCCTTCAACGCGGCCTCGTAATCGGCTTCCGAATGCAGGGGGCGAATGTCCATCATACGGTCTCCGCGTTGATGCCGTCGTATTCGGCATGCGTCCCGATAAACTTCACCAGGGCGCGTTTGTAGGTGTAGGCGATCCGCACGACCAAGCGGTATTTGTTGCCGCCGAGATCGAAGATCACCCGGTTATCGCCGACGAAATCGACCGATGCGCCGAATTGGCGCTTGATATCAGCCGGTCCCGTCCATTCCGCTTTGACCGCCGTGGCATACCAGACCTTGAGCGGTCGCTCGGCTTGGGGATGGTTTAAAGCGGTTTGCGTTTGATCGGAATCGCCGGGGATTCCCTTCGTGGGGTTAACGTGATTCACTTCCATCTGGAGGTGACGCATGGGCAAGCCGTATTCCTTGGATCTTCGTGAGCGCATTTTCGACTACATCGCGGCGG
>CAIULK010000002.1 GCA_903899885.1 uncultured Rhodospirillaceae bacterium | reverse complement strand
TCCTGACCGCCTCGTCGCCGGAGGGGGCGCGCGATTATCTGGTGCCGTCGCGCATTCATCCGGGCAAGTTCTATGCGTTGCCGCAAGCGCCGCAGCAGTTCAAGCAATTGCTGATGGTCGCCGGTTTCGACCGCTATTTCCAGATCGCACCTTGCTTCCGCGACGAAGCGGGCCGCGCCGACCGTTCGCCGGGCGAATTCTACCAGCTCGATTTCGAGATGAGCTTCGCGACCCAAGACGACGTTTTTGCCGCCATCGAACCCGTGCTGGAAGGCGTGTTCCGCGAATACGGCAATGGCCGCGCGGTGACCCCCGCCCCCTTCCCGCGCATCGCCTATGACGAGTCGATGCTGAAATACGGCTCGGACAAGCCCGATCTGCGCAACCCGATCGAAATCGCCGACGTCACCGAGGCGTTCCGCGATTCCGGCTTCGGCCTGTTCGCCAAGGCGGTGGCCGCCGGATCCGTGGTGCGCGCCATTCCGGCGCCGGGTGCCGCCAATCAGCCGCGCAGCTGGTTCGACAAGCTCAACGAATGGGCGCGCGAAGAGGGTGCGGGCGGCTTGGGCTATATCCAATTCGCCGCCGACGGACCGAAAGGCCCGATCGCCAAGAACCTGGACGCCGAACGCGTGGCGCGGATCAAGGAGATGGCGGGCCTGAAGGACGGCGACGCCGTGTTCTTTGCCTGCGCCAAGAAGGACGCCGCCGCGAAATTCGCGGGCAAGGTCCGCATCCGGGTCGGCACCGAGCTGGACCTGTACGAAAAGGACGTCTTCAAGTTCTGCTGGACGGTCGATTTCCCGATGTTCGAACGCAACGAGGACACCGGCCTGATCGAGTTCAGCCACAACCCCTTCTCGATGCCGCAAGGCGGCATGGAGGCGTTGGAGACCATGGATCCGCTGGACATCAAGGCCTTCCAATACGACATCGTCTGCAACGGCGTGGAATTGTCGTCGGGCGCCATCCGCAACCATCGCCCCGACATCATGATCAAGGCATTCGGGATGGCGGGCTATGGTCCTGAACATGTGGAAGAGCATTTCGGCGGCATGCTGAACGCCTTCCGCTATGGCGCTCCGCCGCACGGCGGGTCGGCGCCCGGCATCGACCGCATCGTCATGCTGCTGGCCGACGAACCCAATATCCGCGAAGTGATCCTGTTCCCGATGAACCAGCAGGCGCAAGACCTGCTGATGGGGGCGCCGACCGAAATCGACGCGGCCCGGCTGAAGGAACTGCACATCAAATTGGATCTGCCCAAGCCCGCGAAGAAGGATTAACGGACTGCGGAAGAACTCGGCTTTATTTCGTCACCCCCGCGCAGGCGGGGGGCCATGCCGGGGGCGGATACGGTGCCTCGGCGCTCAACGCCGTGACGGCGGACCCATGGATGCCCGCCTTCGCGGGCATGACGAGGAAAAGTCGGGCATGACGGGGGCATTTGGGTTTTCACCCGAAAACCGCCACATTCGGCCGTCATCCGGGACGACATGATGCTGTCCCCCGCCCGCCTGCGCCGCCTTGCCCTTGCCTTCGGTCCCGGTCTGGTCGTCATGCTGGCCGACACCGACGCGGGCAGCGTGATCACGGCGGCCCAAAGCGGGGCGCGCTGGGGCTATCGCCTGCTGGCGCTTCAGTTCCTGATCATTCCGGTGTTGTTCGTGGTGCAGGAATTGACCGTGCGGCTGGGATTGGGCACCGGCCTAGGGTACGGCGAGTTGATCCGCACCCGTTTCGGCAAGGGCTGGGCGCTGCTGGCGACCGCGACCTTGGCGGTCAGTTGTCTGGGCGCCTTGGTCACCCAGCTCAGCGGTTTGGCCGGGGTCGGGCTGATGTTCGGGGTTCCCGCCGCCATGACCGTGGCCGTCGCGGTGGTGATGATTTTCCTCATGGTGGCGACCGGCACCTACCACTCGGTCGAACGGGTGGCGATCGTTCTGGGCTTGTTCGAGACCGCCTTCTTCGTGGTCGCCTGGAAGGCCGCGCCCGATCTGGGCGAGATCGCCGCGCAAGTTCAACAAATGCCCCTGCATGACAGCGACTATCTGTATCTGCTGGCCGCCAGCCTGGGCACCAGCGTCATGCCGTGGACGGTGTTCTATCAACAATCGGCCCTGATCGATAAGGGGCTGGGCATCGCCGACATGCGGATGGCCCGCATCGACACCCTGCTGGGCGCCATGCTGTGCCAGGCGATCACCGTCGCGGTGCTGGTGGCGGCGGCGGCGACCATCGGGCGGCACGAAAGCGGCGTGGTGCTGGACAGCGTGCCCCAAATCGCCGATGCGTTCGCGGCCGTGCTGGGCGGCCCGGTGGGGCGCGTGCTGTTCGCGGCGGGGTTAAGCGGCGGCGCCCTGGTGGCGACCGTGGTGGTGTGCCTAGCCTCGGCCTGGGCGATCGGCGAGGTTACCGGCATTCACCATTCGTTGGAACATCATCCCACCCAGGCCCCCTGGTTCTATGGCGCCTTCGGGGTGATTCTGGCCTTGGGCGGCATCGTCGTCGCATCGGGCGTCAATCCGGTCCGGCTGTCGATCGCGGCGGGGGTTGTCAACGCTCTGCTGCTTCCTATCGTGCTGGGTTTCGTTTATCGTCTGGCTCGTCGTGAACTGCCCGAACCGTTGCGGTTGAAGGGCGGTTACGCCGTGGCGGTCGGGCTGGTTTTTCTGATTACCGCCGGGTTCGGGCTCTATTCCGGTCTTTTCGGCGCGTTGGGGTAGGGGATCACGCATGGAATTCGACGGCCAAGTGACCGCCATCGGCATTCCGCTGAAAATCTTTCTGGTCGATCTGCTGCTCAGCGGCGACAACGCCGTGCTGATTGCCATGGCCTGCCGTTCGTTGCCGCCCGAAGTGATGCGCCGCGCCGTGCTGTATGGCACGCTCGCCGCCATCGTGCTGCGCTTCTTGCTGGCCACCGTGGTCAGCGCATTGCTTCTGGTGCCGCTGCTGAAACTGGCGGGCGGCGCCGCCCTTCTGATCATCGCGATCAAGCTTATCCTGGGCGACGAGGAAACCGGCGGCGACGGCGAAGCGGTGGCCGGGGAATTATGGGCCGCCGTGCGCATCATCGTCATCGCCGACGTGGTGATGAGCCTGGATAATGTCGTGGCGATCGCCGCCGTGGCACAGAACCATTTCGGGTATCTCGCCTTGGGGCTGGTGCTTTCGGTGCCGCTGCTGATTTACGGCAGCCTGTTCGTCTCGCAATTGCTCAAACGCTATCCGATTTTGATCACCGGCGGCGGCGCCCTGCTGGCCTGGATCGCGGGCGATCTGGCGGTCAGTGATCCGGTTGTTTCGGGATGGGTCGATTCCCAGGCCTTCGCCCTGCACCTGTCGGTTCCGTTCGCCGCCACCGTTTTCGCGCTGCTGCACAGCCGCAACCTTGCCGAACGGCGAAGCAACGCGCCCCGTCACCCTCCGTCCGCGCCGAAGGACGTGTTCGGTCTGTCGATCACCCGCTTGATCGGCGGCCTGGCGCCGCCCGCCCCGCCGGAACCCGTGGAACCGGCCAAACCGGTCAAGGCGAAACCCGCCAAGGCCAAAGCCGCCGCCGCGCCGCCGCCGCCGTTAATTCACGAGGCTCCGGTTGAACCGGCGCCGGAACCGGCGCCCTCCGTCCCGGTCAGCCCGATGGTGGTCTTTTTCCTGATCGCCGGGCCGCTGGTGTTCCTGGCCTTGTTCGCCTTTTGGGTCTGGTCCTCGACCATGTCCGATTTCTAATGGGAAAGGTGCCGACGATGCAGCCCACGCCTTCGGAAAACGCCGGCCCCGCCCCGATGCGCGCGCAGCGGCTGGTGCTTGATCTCGGCCTGAACCGCCGGGGGTGGGCGCTGATCGCCGGGACCGTGGCCTTCGTGTGGCTGACCGCCGGGATCTACAAGGTTCAGCCCGACGAGCAGGGCGTGGTGTTGCGCTTCGGCCAGTGGGTCGATACCACCGAACCCGGCTTGCACTATCACCTGCCCGCCCCGATCGAAAGCGTGATGCTGCCCAAGGTCACCAACGTCAACCAGCTGCAACTGGGCAAAACCGGCACCACCAACCGCAACCAGATGCTGACCGGCGACGAAAACATCGTCGAGGCCGATTGCGCGGTGTTCTGGCGGATCAAGGACGCCGGACGTTACCTGTTCAAGGTGTCCGACCCGGAGGGCATGCTGAAGGTCGCCGCCGAAAGCGCCTTGCGCGAAGTCATCAGCCACAACCCGATCCAAGCCGCCTTGTCCGACCGCCGCCAGCCGATCGCCGACGAGGTCAAGGATTCGCTGCAACATCTGCTGGATTCCGAGCAGGCGGGGATTTTGATCACCCAGGTCCAGCTTCAACGGGTCGATCCGCCCTCGGCGGTGATCGACGCCTTCAACGACGTTCAGCGCGCCCGGGCCGACCAGGAACGCGCCCGCAACGAGGCCGAGGCCTACGCCAACGACATCCTGCCCCGCGCCCGCGGCGAAGCCGAACGGATCAACCAGGAGGCCGAGGCCTACAAAACCCAGGTGGTCAATCTGGCCCAAGGCGAGGCCAAGAACTTCACTGCGGTCGAAGGCGCCTATGCAAGCGCCAAGGACGTCACCGCGTGGCGCCTGTATCTCGACGCCACCGACCAGGTTTTGAAGAAAGCCGCCAAGGTGATCATCGATTCCTCGGGGAAAGGAATGGCGGGCGTGGTGCCCTATATGCCGTTGCCCGACGGCGTCGCCAAAGCGGGAGCCGCCCAATGAACCGCCCCATGATCGCCGTGATCGCCGCCGCCGTGATCGGGCTGTGGGCCTTGTCCTCGTCGATCTACACCGTCGATGAAACCCAGCAGGCGCTGATCGTCCGCTTGGGCAAGCCGATGGGCGTGGCGGGCGCGCCGGGCCTGAAATTCAAGATGCCGCTGATCGACAGCGTGATCACCTACGATGCGCGGCTGCTGCCGCTCGACCCGCCGGCCGACCAAATCATCCTGGGCGACCAGAAGCGTTTGGAGGTCGATACCTACACCCGCTACCGCATCGCCGACCCGCTGCGTTTTTATCAGTCGGTGCGCACGCTTGAGCAGGCCCGCGCGCAGCTGACCCAGTTGGTCGGCTCGTCGCTGCGGCGCGAGCTGGGCCGCGTGCCGCTGCGCGCCTTGTTGTCGGAAGAGCGCACCCGCATCGTCGATGCCGTTCAGCACGAAGTGGCCGAAAAGGCCCAGCCGCTGGGGATCGAGGTGCAAGAGGTGCGCATCCACCGCGCCGATCTGCCGTTTGAAACCAGCCAAGCGATCTATGATCGCATGAAGTCGGAACGCGAACGCGAGGCCAAGGAACTGCGCGCGCAGGGGTTCGAGTGGGCACAGCAGATTCAAGCGAAAGCCGACCGCGAACGCACGGTTATCTTGTCCGAGGCCCAGCGCAACGGCAAAATCCGCCGCGCCGAGGGCGACGCCCAAGCCGCCCGCTTGTTCGCCGACGCCTATGGCAAGGATCCGCAGTTTTATAAATTCTACCGCTCGCTCCAGACCTACCGCCAGGCCCTGGCGGATGCCGGACCGACCCTGGTGCTGTCGCCGAACGCCGACTTCTTGCGCGATTTCACCGGGGGACCGGGGAAAAGGTAGGCTGGCGGACGATCAAAACAGACCGCTGGTCTCGTCATCGACCTCCGAGGCGAAGCGCGTCAACGCGTCGAGAACATCGATGAAGCAGCCGCCCTCGGTAAGACCGAGAGCTTCCAGCTTGGCGATGACGGCATCGCGCTCTCCGCCATGATACTTCGCGATGAGGTTCGCCAGATCATTGTGAAACTTGGAATGCGTGGCGCAGACCTTGAGAAAATCCGCGTTGTCGGCATAAGCCTCGGCGATTGTCTCCAGCCACACCCCTATCCGGCACACATTGTCGAGCCGCGCGCGATCGATATCGGCCGGAACGCCAATTCCGTCCCGCAGCGTGTCCAGTGCATTGGTGATGTAATCCGCGTGAGCGGACAGCATTTCTTCGATGATATCGATCGCCGCGACCATCCTTGAGGTCTCCCTGCACCAATGGGCTGATGACGAAATGGGGATACGAGCTGCCGATTACGATAACCGCCCCATGGAAAAAAAACGAAGCTCAATGGTTTCCTGGAACGGTTATTAAATCCCGCGCTAAACAGCGGAAATCCAAAATGGCCCCCTTGACCGCCACCCTCCCTCGGCCCAAGAATCGTTCGACCCTTACGGTGCAAGGCGCGCTTGGGCGGAGTGACCATGATCTTCGATGAGATGAAGGCTCCCAATGGGGGGGTTCGGCAGGCCTACGGCGCTTATGAAAATTGGTTGCTGTCGGCCAGTCCCGATCTGTTGCCCCGCAAGCACGCCCAAGCCGACGAGATTTTCCGCCGCCTCGGCATCACCTTCGCCGTTTACGGCGACACCGAGGGCACGGAACGGCTGATCCCCTTTGATCCCATCCCGCGCATCCTTTCCGCGGCCGAATGGAAAACCATCAGCGACGGCTGCTGCCAGCGGGTTCGGGCCCTCAACGCGTTTCTGTACGACCTTTATCATAAGCGCGAGATTTTGGCGGCGGGGATCATCCCGGCCCGGCACGTGCTGGCCAACGCCTCGTACCGGCCCGAGATGCAGGATCTGAACGTCGCCCGCGACGTTTATGTTCATATCGCGGGCATCGACGTCGTGCGCACCGGGCCGGGCGAGTTTTTCGTGCTGGAGGACAATCTGCGCTCGCCCTCCGGCGTGTCCTACATGCTGGAAAACCGGGCGATGATGATGCGCCTGTTCCCCGATCTGTTCGCGCTGCACAAGGTTAGGCCGGTCGATTCCTATTCCGACATGCTGCTGAAGAATTTGCGTTCGGTCGCGCCGCCCGCCTGCGACGGCGAACCGACGGTCGTGCTGATGAGCCCCGGCTACTACAACAGCGCCTATTTCGAGCATGCCTTTCTCGCCGAACGGATGGGCATTGATCTGGTCGAAGGGCGCGATCTGTTCGTCGATGAAGGCCGGGTGTGGATGCGCACCACCCGAGGACCCAAGCGGGTCGATGTCATCTATCGCCGGATCGACGACGATTTCCTCGATCCCCTGGCTTTCCGCGCTGATTCGGCGCTGGGCGTGGCCGGTTTGTTGTCGGTCTATCGCGGCGGCGGGGTTACCTTGGCCAACGCCATCGGCACCGGCGTCGCCGACGACAAGGCGACCTATGTCCATGTTCCCGAGATGATCCGCTTCTACTTGGGCGAGGAACCGATCTTGTCGAACGTGCCGACCTGGCGGCTGGAGAACGACGGCGACCGCAAGCATGTGTTGGAGCATTTGGACGAATTGGTGGTCAAGGAGGTGCACGGCTCGGGCGGCTACGGCATGTTGATCGGCCCGGCCGCCAGCAAGGCCGAGATCGCCGACTTCCGCCTTAAAATCCTGGCCGATCCGGGCAATTACATCGCCCAACCGACCTTGTCGCTGTCAACCTGCCCAACCTTGGTCGAACAAGGCATCGCCCCTCGCCATGTCGATTTGCGGCCCTATGTGCTGATGGGCGAGACCGCCACCTTGGTGCCCGGCGGCCTGACCCGGGTCGCGTTGCGCGAAGGGTCGCTGGTGGTCAATTCGTCGCAAGGGGGCGGGACCAAGGACACTTGGGTGCTGGAGGACGACGCATGCTGAGCCGGACCGCCGACCATTTATACTGGCTGAGCCGCCATATGGAACGGGCCGAAAACATCGCCCGCTTTCTCGATGTCGCCAACCGCTTGTCGCTGTCGGGCGGCGACAAGACCGCCATCTGGCTGCCGGTGCTGACCATCGCCGGCGGCGCGGCCGCGGGCTTGGACGATTCCTCGCCGGTCGGCGTTATCAACTGGTCGGTGCTCGACGCGGGCAATTCGTCGTCGATCCATTCCTGCCTGCGGGCCGCGCGCGAGAACGCCCATGCGGT
Organism: uncultured Rhodospirillaceae bacterium; assembly: GCA_903899885.1. GTDB lineage: Bacteria > Pseudomonadota > Alphaproteobacteria > Rhodospirillales > Magnetospirillaceae > CAIULK01. The sequence goes on along the minus strand of CAIULK010000002.1, from coordinate 15,969 downwards.
GCGCAGCGTCATTCCCAACGAATTGTGGGAAACCATCAACGCCACGTGGCTGGAAGCCCGCACGATCGGCGGCCCGCGCTTGCGCGAATGGGGGCTGGAGGGGTTCCTTGATTGGGTCAAGGAACGCTCGCATAGCTACCGCGGCGTCACCTATGGCACGATGGTCCGCGACGAATCCTTCCACTTCCTGCGGTTGGGAACCTTTCTTGAGCGCGCCGACAATACCGCCCGGCTGCTGGGCGTGCGGGCCGAAGGGGTGACCGCCGCCAGCACCGGCGCCGACGCCCACGACGTGCTGCATTGGGGGGCGGTGTTGCGCTCGGTCGGCGCGTTCCGGGCCTTCCGCAGTTTGTTCGAAGGCGAGGTCAGCCCGGTCAGCGCCGCCAACATGCTGATCATGATGCCCGAGATGCCGCGTTCGCTGCATGCCTGCCTCGACATGGTGACCCGCACGCTCGACACCTTGTCGGGTCAATCCGAATGCGCCCGTCTGGCGGGGGCTGCCCATGCCAACCTGCATTGGGGGCGGCTGGACAATCTGCTGGCTTCGGGGCTGGACCGCTTCGTCGCCGAATTCCTGGCCTCGAACAACGCCTTGGGCGAGCAAATCCATACCGACTTCATGCTGGCGGCATGAGGCTTTCCATCCACCACCGCACCGAATATTCCTACAGCCAACCGGTGGCGGCGTCGGTGCAGTATCTGCGTTTGTGGCCGCGCCCCGATCCGGCGCAGCGCACGCTGGCGTGGCATATCGACGCGCCCGGCCCCCTTCAACCCTGGCAAGACGGCTTTGGCAACCTTGCCCATACGCTGGTGCTCAACCGGCCCCACGCCAACCTGATCTTGGACATCCGGGGCGAGGTTGAAACCTTCGAGACCCACGGCGTTTCGCCGCTGGGCGGTTTCGGGCCGCCCCCCGAAACCTTTTTGGCGGCGACCGCCCTGACCGCCGCCGACGACATGGTGCGCGATTTCGCCGCTCCGCTTTCGGGCGGCGAACGGCTGGACAGGCTGCACGGCTTGAACGCGGCGCTTTGCAAGGCGGTGGCTTATGTGCCGGGCGACACCCATGTCCATTCGACCGCCAGCGAATCCTTGGCGCTGGGCGCGGGGGTGTGCCAGGATCACGCGCACTTGTTCCTCGCCTGTTGCCGTCTGTGGGAAATTCCGGCGCGTTACGTTAGCGGCTATCTGTTCACCGAGCAGCAAGACGGCCGCCATCTCGCCACCCATGCCTGGGCCGAGGCCCTGGTCGAGGATTTGGGATGGGTTGGGTTCGATCCCAGCAACAATCAATGCGCGACCGAGGCCTATGTCCGCTTGGCGGTGGCGTGCGATTATCAAGGGGCCGCCCCGGTGCGCGGCGTGCGGCGCGGCGGCGGCGGCGAGGATTTGCGGGTCACCGTTCAAATTCAGCAGCAGTGATCCGAGGGTGCGGGGGGGCTAGGAACGTGACCTATTGCTTGGCGATGGCGTTAAATCAGGGACTGGTGCTGGCGGCGGATTCGCGGACCAACGCAGGGGTCGATCACATCGCGACCTTCCGCAAGATGCGGATTTGGGAACGCGAGGGCGAACGGGTCTTGGTTCTGCTGTCGGCGGGAAATTTGGCGATCACCCAGGCCGTGGCCTCGGAAATCGACCGCCATACCCACGATGATACGCCCGAGCGCAATCCGATGGCGGTCGCCTCGCTTTACGACGCCGCCCGTCTGGTCGGCGAGGCGGTGCGCGCGGTCCACCGCAAGGACGGCGCGGCGCTCCGCGAAGCCGGGGTCGAGTTCAACATATCGTTGATCCTGGGCGGCCAGATCGAGGGCGAGGAACCCCGCTTGTTCATGATCTACGCGGCGGGAAACTTCATCGAGGCGACCAACGAAACCCCCTATTTCCAAATCGGCGAGACCAAATACGGCAAGCCGATTTTGGACCGCGTGGTATCGGTCGAGACCGACCTTGCCCGCGCCACCAAATGCGCGCTTTTGTCGCTGGATTCGACGATTCGCTCGAACATGACGGTCGGCCTGCCGATCGATCTTCTCGTCTACCGCCGCGATTCGCTGCGGGTCGAGACCCATCGCCTGATCCAAGACAACGATCCCTATTACAAGGACATTTGCCATCGCTGGGGGGTGGGCTTGCGCGATCTTTTCCAGGTCCTGCCCGATCCGCCCTGGGGCGGCGGGGACAAAACCGCCGGATAAGGACCGCCTGATTTTCAGGCGGTTGGCTGGGGGAGATGGATTCGAACCACCGTAAGCAGAGTCAGAGTCTGCTGTCCTACCGCTAGACGATCCCCCAACGGCCGGGTCGCAGGGTCTTAGTCGTTTCGGCGCTTGCTGTCAATATCGGCTTCAGCATGCTTCCCTTTGCGGCCCGCGACCGGTAAACTCCGGCCTCGGTTTTTCGTCAGGTGTCGTTCGTCTTGCTGTCCGGTCCCATTTACGCGGCCCTCGATCTTGGTACCAACAACTGCCGCATGCTGGTTGCCCGCCCGGTTGAGCGGGGGTTCGCGGTCATCGACGCTTTTTCACGGATCACCCGCTTGGGCGAAGGGGTCGCCGCCAGCGGCCGTTTGTCGCCCGCCGCGATGAGCCGCACCGTCGATGCGCTGAAAGCCTGCGCCGACCGCATGCGCCGCCAAAAGGTGACCCGCGCCCGTCTGGTCGCCACCGAGGCCTGTCGGCGCGCCGTCAATCACGCCGATTTCGCCCGGCGCGTCGAGGGCGAGACCGGTTTGATCCTGGACGTCATCGCCCCCGATGAAGAGGCCGCCCTGGCGCTGGCCGGATGCGCGCCCTTGCTGGAACCCGACCGCCACCGCGCGCTGGTCTTCGATATCGGCGGCGGATCGACCGAGCTGATGTGGGTGGATAACGGCGCCGATGGCCGGCATATCCGGGGAATGACCTCGCTGCCCCTGGGCGTGGTCACCCTGTCCGAGGCGCGCGGCCCCGATCTGATGACGCCAGACGGCTACGAGCGGGTGGTCGCCGACATGGCCGGGCAATTGGCCGATTTCGAAAGCAGCCACGACATCACCCCGCATCTGGCCCAGGGCACGGTGCAGATGCTGGGTACCTCGGGCACGGTCACCACCTTGGGCGCGCTTCATCTCGATCTCCCGCGCTACGACCGCCAGATGGTCGATGGGCTGGATTTGGAGCTGTCCGACATCCGGGTGGTGGTCGACCGTTTGATGCGGATGAGCGTGCAAGAACGCGCCCGTCACCCCTGCGTCGGCCCCGAACGGGCCGATCTGGTTCTGGCCGGGTGCGCCATTTTGGATGCGATCTGCCGCTTGTGGCCCCTGCGCTCGCTGCGGGTGGCCGATCGCGGGGTGCGCGAAGGGGTTCTGCTGGGCCTGATCGCCAGCGAGGGAGAGGCGTCATGACCGTGCGCATGCTGGTCGAAAAGGTCCGTACCGCCAAGAAGCGCAGCAAGTCGTCGAACCGCTGGCTGGAGCGCCAGATCAACGACCCCTATGTCAAGGAGGCGCAACGCCAGGGCTATCGCTCGCGCGCCGCCTTCAAGCTGAAGGAACTGGACGACCGCTTTCATTTCCTGAAAGCCGGTTCCCGCGTGGTCGATTTGGGCGCCGCCCCCGGCGGCTGGACCCAGGTGGTGGTCGAACGGGTCAAGCGCGGCCGGGTGGTCGGCATCGATATCCTTGAGTGGGACCCGGTTCCCGGCGCCACCGCCCTGGTCGGCGACTTTTTGGAGGACGATGCGCCCGAACGGCTGCGCGCCGCCTTGGATGGTCCGGCCGACGTCGTGCTGTCGGACATGGCCGCCCCCACCACCGGCCATCCGCCGACCGATCACCTTCGCATCATCGGCTTGGTCGAGGTGGCGCTGCACTTCGCGCTGGAGGTTCTGGCCCCCAACGGCACCTTCGTCGCCAAGGTCTTCCAGGGCGGGACCGAGAAAACCCTGCTCGACCAGCTCAAACGCAATTTCACCCAAGTCCGTCACGCCAAGCCGCCGGCCAGCCGCCGTGAATCCGCCGAAACCTACGTGGTGGCGACCGGGTTCCGTGGGCAAGCCGTTCCCGGCTTGAGGGACGGATAGGTTCGTGTATGATCCCCCAAAATCCATACCCTCGGAGGCTCCCGTGACCATCAAGGAAGCGCTCACGTTCGACGACGTTCTGCTGGTTCCCGCGGAATCGGACGTGCTGCCGGCTCAAGCCGATATCCGCAGCCGCGTTACCCGCTCGATTTCACTGGGCATCCCGCTGATTTCGGCGGCAATGGACACGGTGACCGAAAGCCGGCTGGCCATCGCGATGGGCCAAGCGGGCGGAATCGGCGTGATTCATAAGAATCTCGAAATCGCCGATCAGGCGGCGGAAGTCCGCAAGGTCAAGAAATACGAATCCGGCATGGTGGTCGATCCCTTGACCATTCATCCCGACCAGCCCTTGGCCGACGCCTTGAAGCTGATGGCCGAAGCCAAGATTTCCGGTATTCCGGTGGTCGAGCGCGGATCGGGCCGGTTGGCGGGCATCCTCACCAACCGCGACGTCCGCTTCGCCTCGGACATGGCCGAACCGGTCGCCGGGCTGATGACCAAGGACAATTTGATCACCGTGCGCCCCGGCGTGTCGTCGCAGGAAGCCAAGCGGCTTTTGCACCAGCACCGCATCGAAAAACTGCTGGTGGTCGATAGCGACAATCGTTGCGTCGGCCTGATCACGGTCAAGGACATCGAAAAGGCCCGCACCCATCCCGACGCCTGCAAGGACGAGCAAGGGCGCCTGCGGGTGGCCGCCGCCACCGGCGTGGGGCAAGACGGCGTGGCCCGCGCCCGCGCGCTGATCGAGGCCGAGGTCGATGTGGTGGTGGTCGATACCGCCCACGGCCATTCGAAGGGCGTGATCGAGGCGGTCCGCCAGATCAAGGCGCTGTCCTCGACCATCCAAGTGATCGGCGGCAATATCGCCACGCCCGAGGCGGCGCGCGCCCTGATCGACGCGGGCGCCGACGCGGTCAAGGTCGGCATCGGGCCGGGCACCATCTGCACCACCCGCATGGTGGCCGGGGTGGGCGTGCCGCAATTATCGGCGATCATGGAAGTGGCCGAGGTGGCCCACAAAGCCGACGTGGTGGTGATCGCCGATGGCGGCATCAAATATTCCGGCGACATCGCCAAGGCGATCGCCGCTGGGGCCGACTGCGTGATGATGGGATCCTTGTTCGCCGGAACCGAGGAAAGCCCCGGCGAGGTGTTCTTGTATCAGGGCCGTTCGTACAAATCCTATCGCGGCATGGGCTCGATTGGGGCGATGGCCAAGGGCTCGGCCGACCGCTATTTCCAGGGCGACGTGTCCGACACCCTGAAGCTGGTGCCCGAAGGCATCGAAGGCCGCGTCCCCTACAAGGGGCCGGTCAACACGGTGATCCATCAGTTGATCGGCGGCTTGCGGGCCGGCATGGGCTACACCGGCAACCGGACGATCCCGGACATGCAGCGCAACTGCCAATTCCGCCGGATCACCTCGGCCGGGTTGCGCGAAAGCCATGTCCACGACGTGGCGATCACCAAGGAAGCGCCGAACTATAAGGGCGAAGGATGAGGAATCTCATTCTTCCGCCGTCGGCCGGACACCAGATATGACACCGGCCGCGCGGCTGGCCGCCACCATCGAGATCCTGGAAGCGATCAACACCACCACCCGGCCGGCCGACATGGTTCTGGCCGAATTCACCAAGGGGCGGCGGTGGATCGGCGCCAAGGATCGCCGCGCCTTGGCCGAAAATATCTGGCGGGTCTTGCGCCGCCGCGCCCGGCTGGGCTGGTGGCTGGAGCATGTCCAGCATCCCGACCGCGACGCCCGCGCCTTCGTGCTGGCCGATCTGGCGCTGGAAACCAAGGACATCCCCGACGATCTGTTCCAAGGGGCGCACGCCGCCACCCCGCCCGACGCCATCGACCGGCGCTTGATCGACATTTTAAGCGGCGGCTCGCTGTTCCACCATGCGATGCCCGCTTGGGCCAAGGGCGAATATCCGCCCTGGATGGAACCGCATTTGTCGGCCCTGTTCGGCGACCGCTTGGCGGCAGAGATGGGCGCGATGCGCGACGAAGCGCCGCTGGATCTGCGGGTCAACACGCTCAAGGCCGACCGGCCGAAGGTGCTGGCCGCTCTGAGCAAACTGGGAATCGACGCCAAGCCGACCCCGCTGTCGCCGATCGGCGTCCGCCTTGCCAAGCGGCTGGCCTTGACCGAATTGGGACCTTGGCGCGACGGTTGGGTCGAGGTTCAGGACGAAGGGTCGCAACTGGTGGCGCTGATCACCGATGCCCAGCCCGGCCAAGCGGTCGCCGATTATTGCGCCGGGGCGGGCGGAAAAACCCTGGCCCTGGCCGCCTGCATGGAAAACAAGGGCCGCCTGATGGCGCTCGATGTCGCCGAATGGCGGATCGACCGCGCGGCCGCCCGCCTGAAGCGCGCGGGCGTTCACAACGTGGTGCGCCGCACGCTGTCGTCCGAATCCGACAAATGGGTGAAACGATCGGCTGGCAGCTTCGACCGCGTGCTGGTCGACGCGCCGTGCACCGGTACCGGGACCTGGCGGCGAAATCCCGATGCGAAATGGTCGTTGTCGGAACAAGACATCGCCGAGCTGTGCGTGCGCCAGGGCGCCATTCTGGCCAGCGCGGCCCGGCTGGTCAAACCCGGCGGCCGCTTGATCTATGCCACCTGCTCGCTGCTGCCCGAGGAAAACGAATCCCAGGTCGAGGCGTTCCTAGCCTCCCACCCAGACTATATTGTGTTGCCGGTCGGCGATATTTGGCCCACATCTTGGGGGGTGGCTTGCCCGGTCGCCGGTCCTTACTTGCGGCTGTCGCCATTGCAACACGGCACGGACGGTTTTTTCGCCGCCGTCCTGGTCCGTAAATCGCCGTAGAAAAGTCGATACTTCAAACACCTATATACTTTTTCTCACTCTTGTGCTAAGCGTCACTCAGTTTGAACGGAGTGTCGCCCGGATCATGATCGCTCTCGCTTCGCCTTTGCGCCGCTTGCACACCCTTGGTCATTCGCTGTTGATCGCCTGCGTGTTGTCGGCCTGCTCGTCGGTTCCCGACGCGGTCAACCCGGTCGAGTGGTACAAGGGCGCCTCGGACATGATCACCGGCACCGAAAAGCCGGAAGCGATCGCCACCCCGCGCGCCCCGCAGGGTGAATTTCCCAACGTTAACGGCGCGCCGTCCTCCGATCAGAAGGGTCCCTCCAACGGGCTGCTGGCCGACCACAGTCCCCGGCAATATGCCGGCGCCGTTCACCGCGACGTGACCTCGGCCAAACCGTTGGTCCGCAAGGACACTCCCGCCGAAACGCAAACGGCGGCGGCGCCCGCCGCCCCGGCGTCTCAAGCGCCCGCGCCGCAGGTTATTGCTTCGGCTCCCGCCGCGCCGGTTCCGGCGGCCGGGCGCGCCGCCGCGCCCGCCTTCGTCGGCTCGACCCTGTCGCCCGACGCCAAGCAGATCGCCGCGGTCACCTCTCCCAACGCCGCCACGCAAGTCGCGATGGCCGACACGTCGCAACCGCCGACGACCGCGGGCTCGCGCCAGCCGTCCGCGCGTGGCGATTTGGGTCCGGCGGCACCGCCCTCGACCCGTCCCGACATGACCCCTCCGGCCAAGCCGGACATCCCGGCCACTGTTCCCGCCTCGACGACGTCGAAGCCGCGCACGGCGGCCCGCCCGGTTGAAGCGGCTTATCAGCAGCATCTGGGCGAAACGGCATCGACCGTCTCGAATATTCCCCCGTCCGCCGCCTATTACAACGACGCGGACGCGGCGTCCGCCGCGTCGGGCCGCGTCACGCTCCATCCGCCCACGGGCGGACGTGGCAAGGGCTTCGCGGCGCCGTTGCCGCCGGCCCCGGATGCTTCGTTCCAAGTGGCGGCGTTGGATTTCTCGCGCGGGTCATCGGTTTTGACTCCCTCGGATCGCGCCAACATCGCCGAGATCGCTCGGTTGTACCGCCAGACCGGCGGCGTGATCCGCGTGGTCGGCCTTTCCGCGGGCGACGACGGTCAATATGGAATGAACGCCTCGATGGAACGCGCCAACGCGGTCGCCCATGAGCTGACCGCGCACGGCGTTCCCGCTCACAAGGTATTCGTCGGCGCCGCTCCCGATTCGCACGATTCGGATGGCGCGGGGGCCAAGGTCTATCTCGACTTCTGATCCTTGCCGCGCTAAAACTTTCGACCCCCGGGGTTGACGCCCTTGGGGGCCGTCTCCCCTTAGGAAAAGCCCGGCGCCGACATGGATCACGATTTCCACAGGATTAAACGCCTCCCCCCCTATGTGTTCGCGGAAGTCAACGCGATGAAGGCACGGGCACGGGCGGCCGGTGACGACATCATCGACTTCGGCATGGGCAATCCCGATCAGCCGACCCCGGCGCATATCGTCGAAAAGCTGGTCGAGGCGGCACGCAACCCGCGCGCCCACCGTTATTCGATGTCGCGCGGCATTCCCGGCCTGCGCAAGGCCTTGTCGGGGTATTACCAACGGCGCTTCAACGTCGATCTCGACCCGGAATCCGAGGTGATCGTTACCTTGGGCTCGAAGGAAGGGCTGGCCAATCTGGCCAACGCCATCACCTCGCCCGGCGATATCGTGCTGGTGCCTAATCCCAGCTATCCGATTCATCCCTACGGCTTCATCATCGCGGGCGGCTCGTGCCGTTACGTGCCGGTGACCCCGGACAAGGATTTCCTGGCCGCGCTCGACCGCGCCGTCCGCCATTCGGTGCCCAAGCCTCTGGCCTTGGTGCTGAATTACCCCAGCAATCCCACCGCCTTGATCGCGGATTTGGATTTCTATGGCGAGGTGGTCGATTTCTGCCGCCATCACGGCATCTGGATCTTGTCGGATCTGGCCTATGCCGAGATTTATTTCGACACCGCGCCGCCGCCCTCGATCCTTCAGATCCCAGGCGCCAAGGACATTGCGGTCGAGTTCACCTCGATGTCGAAAACCTACAACATGCCGGGCTGGCGGATGGGTTTCGCGGCCGGCAACAAGACCCTGATCGGCGCGTTGACCCGGATCAAAAGCTATCTCGACTACGGCGCCTTCACGCCGATCCAGGTGGCGGCGGCCGCCGCCCTGAACGGGCCGCAGGATTGCGTCGAGGAAATCCGCAAGATGTATCAGGACCGCCGCGACGCGCTGATCGAGGGCTTGGCCGGCAGCGGCTGGGACATTCCCAGCCCGCCCGCCACGATGTTCGCCTGGGCGCCGATTCCGCCCGCCTTCGCCCATCTGGGCTCGCTGGAATTCTCGAAGCTGTTGATGCGCGAAGCCAAGGTGGCGGTTGCGCCGGGCATCGGATTCGGTGAATACGGCGACGGCCATGTCCGCATCGGCCTGGTCGAGAACAAGCACCGCACCCGCCAAGCCGTTCGCAATATCAAGACCTTCCTGGGCAGCTACAACCGCGTCCTGGAAGATTCGGAAAAGGCCCGCGCGGAGGCTGGGCAATGAAAACCGGCCCGCTGAAGGTCGCGCTGGCCGGTCTGGGCACGGTCGGCGGCGGCACCGTTCGTCTGCTGCACGCCCACGCCGATCTGATCGCCCGCCGTGCCGGGCGTCCGGTGGTCCTGACCGCCGTCGCCGCGCTGGAAAGACCGTCCGACCTGCCGCTGGACGGCGTTCCCTTCTTCGCCGACGCCCGTTTGATGGCCACCCAGGCCGATTATGACGTGCTGGTCGAACTGATCGGCGGTGCGGGCGGCATCGCGCTCGATATCGTCAACACCGCTCTTGACCGCGGCAAGTCGGTGGTTACCGCCAACAAGGCGATGATCGCCCACCACGGCGTGGCGCTCGCCGCCAAGGCCGAGGCCGCCGGGGTGTCGATCGGGATCGAGGCATCGGTCGGCGGCGGCATTCCGGTGATCAAAACCCTGCGCGAGGGGCTGGCGGGAAACCGCGTCACCTCGGTGATGGGAATTCTGAACGGCACCTGCAATTACATCCTGACCACGATGCGCGAGCAGGGCCGCGACTTCGCCGACGTGCTTGCCGAGGCGCAAAGGCTGGGCTATGCCGAGGCCGATCCCGCCTTTGACATCGACGGCACCGACACCGCCCACAAGCTGGCGATCCTGGCCAGCTTGGCCTTTCAAACCCCGGTCGATCTGGCGGCCATCAGCATCGAGGGCATCCGCCACATCTCGGCGCTCGACATCCAATACGCCGACGAACTGGGCTACCGCATCAAATTGCTGGGGGTCGCCGGACGAAGCGAGACCGGCGTCGATACCCGCGTTTATCCGGCGATGGTGCCCCTGTCCTTCCCCTTGGCGCATGTCGATGGCGTCTTCAACGCCGTGGTCACCGAGGGGGATTTCGTCGGCCGCACCGTGTTGGAAGGCCGGGGGGCCGGGGCACATCCCACCGCGTCGGCGGTGGCGGCCGATTTGGTCGATCTGGCGCGCGGCCGTGTGGTTCCCACCTTCGGGGTTCCGGTCGAATGCCTTGCCGCCGCGCCGTCCAGTGGCGCCGGGCGGCGCAGCGCCTTCTATATCCGCTTGATGGTCCGCGATGAACCGGGCGTGTTCGCCGGCATCGCCGGAGCCCTCAGCGCCGAGCAGGTGTCGATGGAGAAAATCCTGCAACGCGGCCGGGCACCGGCGGGCGTGGTGCCGGTGGTGATGACCGTTCACGAAACCGACGAGGCGGCGATGGCCCGCGCATTGGAGCGGATCGCGGCGCTGGCGGCGGTGGCCGAGCCGCCCCGCCTGATCCGTATCGAAACCATCTGACATATTGGGGCGATGATGCCGGGTTCCTCCCTCCCTCTGGACCGCAACCTCGCGCTTGAGGTCGTGCGGGTCACCGAGGCCAGCGCCTTGGCCGCCGCCCGCTGGATCGGACGCGGCGATGAAAAGGCCGCCGACGAGGCCGCCGCCCGCGCGATGCGCGACGCGCTCGACGCCTTGTGCATGGCGGGTGAAATCGTCAACGGCGACGGCGACGATCCGGCCCGCCCGCTGGCCACCGGCCGCAAGGTCGGCAATTGCCAGGGTCCGCGGGTCGATGTCGCCCTGATGCCGCTGGAAGGGCCCACGGTCTGCGCCAAGGGCAGCCACAACGCGCTGTCGGTGGTGGCGATGGCCGAACACGGCGCCATCCTGCGGGTGCCCGAAGGCGCCTATATGGAAAAGATCGCCACCGGACCGGGCGTGCCCGCCGATGCCGTCGATCTGGACTTGGCGCCGGAAGAGGTTCTCGCCCGCGTCGCCGCGGCGAAAAAGGTGCGGGTCAGCGACCTGACCGTCAGCATCCTCGACCGCCCCCGCCACAGCGGCCTGATCGGCCGCCTGTTCGAGGCCGGGGCCCGCGTGATCCTGTTCGACGACGGCGACATGTCGGGCGCCCTGTCGACCGGCCTGCCCGACACCGGCATTGATCTGTATATGGGATCGGGCGGCGCGTTGCAGGGCGTTCTGGCCGCCGCCGGGCTGAAATGCCTGGGCGGCCGGATGCAGTGCCGCTTCATGGCGCGCGGCGACGAACAGCGGCTACGGCTGCGCCAAGCCGGGATCGACAACGCCGACCGCAAATACGATATCGACGACATCGTGGCGGGCGACGTGATGTTTGCCGCCACCGGCGTGACCGACGGCCACGTGCTGAAGGGCATCCGGCTGTCGGGCGGCAAGGCGACCAGCCATTCCTTGGTCATGCGCTCGCTGACCGGCACCTTCCGCCTGCTCACCGCCTATCACGATCTAAGCCGCTCGGCGTCATGACCGCGTTCCTGGGCGTCGAACGTTCCCTTACGGGGCGGCGCTGGGGATTGCGGGACGGCGACGACCGGTTGGCGGCCACCTTGGCCCAGCGTTTGGATCTGCCCGAACTGGTCGGCCGCGTTCTGGCGGCACGCGGCATCGGACTGGCCGAGGCCCCCGGATTCCTGGCCCCCAGCCTGAAGGATCAACTGCCCGACCCCAGTCACCTGAAAGACATGGACAAGGCGGCGGAGCGTCTGGCCGAGGCGGTGATGAGCAACGAGCCGATCGGCATTTTCGGCGATTACGACGTCGACGGCGCCACCTCGTCGGCGGTTTTGTATAATGTTCTGAACGAATTGGGCGCCACCGCCGAAATCCATATCCCCGACCGCATGACCGAGGGCTATGGCCCCAACGCCCCGGCGCTGAAGCGCTTGATGGAGCGCGGCTGCCGCGTGGTGGTGACCGTTGATTGCGGCACGACGGCCTTCGCGCCGCTGGCCGAAGCCGCCCGGATGGGCCAAGAGATCATCGTCGCCGACCATCACGAGGCCGAGGCGGCGCTGCCCCCCGCCTTCGCCGTCGTCAATCCCAACCGGCTCGACGAAACCAGTCCACACGGCCATCTGGCGGCGGTGGGGGTGACTTTTCTGCTGACCGTGGCGCTGAACCGCGCGTTGCGCCGCGCGGGCTGGTACCAGAAAAGCGGCCGCCGCGAGCCCGATTTGATGCGCCAGTTGGATTTGGTGGCCTTGGGAACCGTGTGCGACGTAGTGCCCTTGGCGGGCGTCAACCGCGCCCTGGTCGCGCAGGGGCTGAAGGTGATGGCCTTGCGCGGTAATGCCGGGTTGACCGCGCTGGTCGATGCCGCCGGGGTCAAGGAACGCCCCGACGCGTATCATCTGGGCTTCGTGCTGGGACCACGTGTCAACGCCGGGGGGCGGGTCGGCAAGGCCGACCAAGGCGCCCGCCTGCTGACCACCCAAGACCCCGCCGAAGCGGCCGCGCTGGCCCAGGATCTGGGGGCCTGCAATACCGAGCGTCAGGAAATCGAGGCCGCCGTGCTGGCCGCCGCCACCCAGCAGGTCGAGGACCGCCCCGACGACGGCTTGCCGCTGGTGTTGGCGGCGGGCGACGGCTGGCATTCCGGGGTTATCGGCATTGTCGCCGGACGTTTGAAGGAACGCTATGGCCGCCCAGCCTGCGTGGTCGGCTTCGAGGGCGCGATCGGCAAGGGTTCGGGCCGGTCGGTGCCGGGGCTGGATTTGGGCGCGGCGATCATCGCGGCACGGCAAGCCGGATTGCTGACGGCAGGCGGCGGCCATGCGATGGCGGCAGGCTTCACACTGGAACGCGGCCAACTGTACGCGTTCCGGACTTTCGTGTCGGAACGCCTCGCCGCCGAAGCGCCGGGCGAATTGGTGCCTCGCCTGGAACTGGACGGCGCGCTCGACTGCGCGGGCGCAACCGTGGCCTTGATCGAACAGTTGGCGGCCTTGGCGCCGTTCGGCGCGGGCAACGCCCAGCCGCGCTTCGCGATTTCCGCGGCCCGGGTGGTCAAGGCCGATATCGTCGGGCAAAACCACGTGCGGGTCATTCTGACCGGAAGCGGCGGCGCCCGGCTGAAAGCCATCGCCTTTCGCTCGGCCGACACCGAATTGGGCCAAGTTCTGCTGAATTCCCAAGGGGCTAGCCTGCATCTGGCGGGGACCCTGCGGGCCGACAGCTGGCAGGGAAACACCACCGCGCAATTAGTTATCGACGACGGCGCATACGCCCGTTGACGAACCGGTCGCGTTCGGTTATCAAACGCCCCTCTTCGAGCCTCGTCCCCATCGTCTAGAGGCCTAGGACACCGCCCTTTCACGGCGGCGACGCGGGTTCGAATCCCGCTGGGGACGCCATTCTCACAAGACAAACCTGCTCTACCGCGAAGACGCGGCCTTGGATATCCCAAGGTTCCGCGCGGTTTTGCGTGGAGTGGGTGCTGATACGGATTTCCTGAAATCTGGCAGAATTCTATCTCTTCGCCGCCTTTTTCTCCGGGCCTGTTGACACGCTGTTTTGTATCAACAGGTTCTCAAGCAATTGAATTTCCATGAAGTCCCGCAGGACATTGCGCCACGCGGTTTTCCGATTTTCGTGGAGAACCGGGCGACCCCGGGATCGGAATCCCTACTACGTGTCCACAGGTTGCGTCACGTACAAGGCATGCGCGAGAACTACGAGCGGCATTGCCTACCAGACCAGCCATCGGCGATCATTGAACTTGAGTTGAAAGAGGCCCAATACATTGGCGGCGGCCACGGTCCAATGCATTGATACCCCATGATGTTCCTGTTATGATCCCAGTAGTCACCCACCAGGGATCTCCATGCACAGCAGCACCAAGCCCAAGCTCTACACCGTCACCGTGATCGATGGCGGGGGGAAAGCGCTCAGCACCAGCGGCAAGATGCGGCTCGAACCCGCCGTCGAAGATTTCGAGACCAAGAAGCGCCAGCATCCGACCCTGCGGGTGGTCTGCCGTGACGTCTACGACAACCTAGTCCCCGTCCCCCGGGCACTGCTCGAAAAGCAAGCCCAGAAGCCAGCCCAGCCATCATCGCGGTCCACGCCTACGGCGGAGGATTTCAACAGGCGGTACGCTGAGGAGCGGAAGTTGGAGCGCGTGCTGGCTCAGCAGGTCGGGGACGCCACGGTCACCGAGGTCGAGATCCACGACCGCAAGGGCAAACTCTACGGGGTGGTGCCGTATCGCTGCCGTGGTGAATGGGACACCGGCCCGAAGCTGGCCCGATCCATCAGCCTGAAGGTGGCGACGCCCGACGTCTCCCAGCGGACCCGCGCCGTGCGCGACGCTGCCAACCTGTTCGACGAAATCCCTGTAACCGCCCAGGCCAAAGCTTTCACCGTCGAGGCAGAGGTGGTTGATGGCTTGCTCCGCCAGGTCGCTTACATCGATCCGGCCGAAGTCTGGACTGCGCTGCGCGATGGCAGCTTCCGCCGCCGCTTCCCGCCATCCCGCCCCGAGGACCTGTCGACCAGAGACCTCAACATCTTTGAGAACGTCAGGAAATTCCGGAAGCTGAAGCCGGGTGGCGGACAAGAGCAAGAGGCCGAGGGGCTGATTACCGCTGGATTGTTGAGCGTGGCTAATGGGATTTGGCATCTGACCCAATTGGGCAGCGAATTCCAAAAAGCAGCCCAGGCGGCTCGCGGAGAATAATCGCAGACTGCGGCAGCCGATATGGTGGGAAGACGAGTGCGATGGAATTCAAGAGACGCACCCTGATGCAGATCGGCGACATGATCTGCGGCAACACTGTCCAGAACAAAAACTTCTTCCTCTATCGTAGCAGCAGTTACCTGACGCAGTTTTTCCAGGATTGCGACACAGACTATGAACATGACGGTTCCACCAGGAATTCCTGGGTGGCTGACACCATCGCCAAAATCCTTGAAGAACCAGAACCTGCCGCCAACATCCCTCCAGACACCTTTGCGCGCGTGACCCGCACCCTGATGGACCAAGCGGATGCCACGAACGAAGGCCCCGATAGACCAGGCGCGCTGGCCATGCTGAATTCCGCTTTGGCCCGAGAGGGGTTCGAAGCCTTCTATGCCGAGGACCGGCAGTGTTACCTGCGCCACATCGCCACCAACACCATCGCCGTCGCTTCGCCCAACCCGCACCGCCCGTTCTCGGCCGCCGAGATGCAGCGCCGAGAACAGCTGACGGCTTATCTCGATAAGGCATCCGAGGACGAGTTGATCGAGGAGGTGCTGCTGCCGCTGTTCCGGCAGCTCGGTTTCCATCGAATCACCGCCGCCGGACACAAGGACAAATCGTTGGAATATGGCAAAGACATCTGGATGCGCTACACCCTACCGACGCAGCACATCCTGTATTTTGGCCTGCAGGTCAAAAAAGGAAAGCTGGATGCATCAGGCGTCTCCAAGGCCGGGACCGCGAACATTGCCGAGATCCACAATCAAGTGACCATGATGCTTGGCCATGAAATTTTCGACCCCGAGACCAACCGGCGCGTCCTGGTGGATCACGCCTACATAGTGGCCGGGGGCTCACCATCCATCAGTTTGATGAATGGGGTATTGACGGCCTGAATCTGCGTGTGATTCAAGGAGTCCGCGTTTCCGCAAGCGTGGAGTCCGGCTGTGGTGTCGTCGAATGGTGTTG
>CAIULK010000001.1 GCA_903899885.1 uncultured Rhodospirillaceae bacterium | reverse complement strand
TCGATGTACTTCTTGGCGTTATCCCAAGCGCCGCCGCCCGAGGTCATCGAGATGGCGACGAACAGGCCGGTGACGATGGTGCCCAGCAGCATGGCGCCCAGCGCGGTGAAGGCCGCCTTCTGGCTCACCGCCAAGGTGATGAAGAAGTACAACACCACCGGGGACAGAACCGGCAGCATCGACGGAACGATCATTTCCTTGATCGCCGCCTTGGTCAGCATATCGACCGCACGACCGTAGTCGGGCTTGGCCGTCCCCGCCATGATGCCGGGGATTTCCTTGAACTGGCGGCGGACTTCAACCACCACCGAGCCGGCCGCACGGCCAACGGCCTGCATGCCCATCGCCCCGAACAGGTACGGCAACAAGCCGCCCAAGAACAGGCCGATCACCACGAACGGGTCTTCGAGACGGAACTCGACACCCAGATTCGGGAAGTAGTGCTTCAGGTCCTCGGTATAAGCCGCGAACAGCACCAGAGCGGCCAAGCCGGCCGAACCGATCGCATAACCCTTGGTCACCGCCTTGGTGGTGTTGCCGACCGCGTCGAGCGCGTCGGTCACCTTGCGGACTTCCTTGGGCAGATCGGCCATTTCGGCAATGCCACCGGCATTGTCGGTGACCGGACCGTAAGCGTCGAGCGCCACGACCATGCCGGCCAGGGCCAGCATCGTGGTCGCCGCCACCGAGATGCCGAACAGGCCGGCGATCTTGTAGGCGACGATGATCGCGAAGCAGATCACCAGCACGGGCAGCGCGGTGGCTTCCATCGACACGGCCAGACCCTGGATCACGTTGGTGCCGTGACCGGTGGTCGAAGCCTGGGCGATGGATTGGACCGGCTTGAACTCGGTCGCGGTGTAGTACTCGGTGATCCACACCAGAAGACCGGTGACGACCAGACCCAGCACCGCGCAGGCGAACAAGCCGCCGCCGGTGAGAACCTCGCCCGAGACCATCGGATACTGAGCGTCGAACCCGCCGAAGCCGTAAACGATGATGCCGGCGACCAGGGCGGCCGACACCAGGGCGGTGACGATCAGACCCTTGTACAAGGCCTTCATGATCTTGCCCGACGCGTCGAGCTTGACGAAGAAGGTGCCGATCACCGAGGCGACGATGCACACGGCGCCGATCACCAGCGGCAGGATCATCATCTGATCGCGGACGTCGCCCGCGAAGAAGATCGAGCCCAGCAGCATGGTGCCGACCAGCGTGACGGCGTAGGTTTCGAACAAGTCGGCGGCCATGCCGGCGCAGTCGCCGACATTGTCGCCCACGTTGTCGGCGATCACGGCCGGGTTACGCGGATCATCCTCGGGGATCCCCGCTTCAACCTTGCCCACCAGATCGGCGCCGACGTCGGCACCCTTGGTGAAGATACCGCCGCCCAAACGAGCGAAGATCGAAATCAGCGACGCGCCGAACGACAGCGCGACCAGCGCCTCGATCAGCTTGCGGCCATCGATCCCCGTGCTTTTGAGGAAGGTGTAGTACCCGGCGACGCCGATGATGCCGAGGCCGACCACCAGCAGACCGGTGATGGCGCCCGACTTGAAGGCGACGTCGAGAGCCGCCTGCATGCCCGACGAACGGGCCGCCTCGGCGGTACGGACATTGGCGCGAACGGAAACGTTCATGCCGATATAGCCGGCCGCGCCGGACAGAACCGCGCCCAGCAAATAGCCGATGGCCGGATAGACGCCGAGGCGCCACAGAATGATCACGAAGATCACGCCGCCGACCATCGCGATGGTCGTGTACTGACGGTTGAGATAAGCCCGCGCACCCTCTTGGATGGCGAGAGCGATTTCTTGCATTTTCGGCGTGCCAGCCGCGGCCCCCATGACCGACTTGGTGGCGTATGCTCCATAAAGCAAGGCCAACAAGCCGCACCCGATGACGAAGTAGTTGATCATGTCCTTTGGACCCCTTGAGAATTGGACCCTTTGAGAAGCTCTCTGGGTTCGTGCGTCCCTAACTTGATGTCCCGCACTCAACGTGTGGGTTCCCACTAACGGATCGCGTAAGAGAGTGAGTCGAAGAGATAGGACGTCGAAACGCACGAAAGCTGCCAGAACGGCGGCGACAAAGCAACAACAGACCTACCCGTCCGGCTAATTTCCGCACGTTTATTACGCAACGGGCATATTCGGATCAACGCAAGCCGG
The DNA here is from genome assembly GCA_903899885.1 of uncultured Rhodospirillaceae bacterium. GTDB lineage: Bacteria > Pseudomonadota > Alphaproteobacteria > Rhodospirillales > Magnetospirillaceae > CAIULK01. Next base: position 544 of record CAIULK010000001.1, on the reverse strand, counting down.
TATGTTCGATCTCGACCGCTTTAACGGCGCCCGGCCCCAAAACCCGGTCCGAAACCGCCTGTAGGCGGCGGCGGATGGCAATGACATCCAGATCGGCCACCGAAATCGGGCGCCCGCCGTTGTTTCTGAACGAGCTGGGAAGATAACCGATCATATCCTCGAGATACGCCGCTTGCAGACGCGGAAGATTGACCGCGACCATTTCCTTCTTCTCAAAGACCACATCGAGGCGGACGATCAGTTCGGCCTGCGCCTTGACCTCGCGATCCAGAATCAACGGAACCGCCAGCAAGCCGAAATCGACATAGCTGTGTTCCGGCGTACGGAACGACCCCTTGACGTCGGGGGCCTTGTTGATGACCAACCCCAGCTTCGACAACGGATCGACCCCCCAAAAATACAGGCCGCCAATCACCGCCCCGGTCAGCATGAAGAAGGCGATGATGATGAAGAAAATACGCAGCACGGTTAAAATCCTCTAAGTGTAAACCCCTCGCCGGGCGGGCGCGTCCGCGCCCTTGGCCGCGGCCTCAATGGCCGCTGA